>JANPGI010000310.1:0-20015 GCA_031423875.1 Verrucomicrobiota bacterium
AGCAGCGAAGGTGAGGGTGTCAGCGGCGCGAAGATTGCCGGCGATCCTGAGGGCAGCGGCGGCGCTTGCGATGCGTTGAGAGAATGATTTCATGCGTGAGAGACTAGGAAAGGCACTGGGACTATTCAATCAATTTGCCGGGGCTTGGGTAGGGTCGGCTTCGGATACGCACTGAAGCCAAAGGGAGTGAAAGGAGTGGACACTTCAAAGCGGCTTTTGCTCAGGAATCGAGCGGCAAGTTTAGGTTTCAGATCATTACACTCAGGCTACGTACGGACAAGATTGTCCGTAATCTCCTGCGGTTTGGGCGGCTTGTGTGAATGGAAAAAATGCGGCCTAATATGCGCGGTCCATACCAGAAAAAATCCATCAAACATGGGGGCATTCCTAGCATTTCAAAAAGCTTGGGGACGGCGCGTTGACTCGTTGACGCGTTGCACCTGTGGCGTGCTATTGCTTGTGACGGCTCTGGGCGTCGCGTCGGATGCGGCTGCGAGCCAAGTGCAACTCAACGGTAACACTGTGTTTGCCCCTGACACACAAACACGGTTCGCAAGCTTTCAGGCGAGTGCCTCTACGAATCTGCCGGTGCTGGGCTTCGATCCTGATCTATACGGTATCACGGGCATCGCGGTACAGGGCAAATATGCTTACGTGACTTCGACCAATGCCATGCTGTTCGTTTTTGATGTCAGTTCGCCGGGCGTGTTGACTTACGTACGCGAGAAGGCGACGGCGGAAGTGCCTGTGGATGTTTCTGCGTCGGGTGATTTTCTGTTTGTTGCAAACGGCGAGCGTGGGATTGAGACATTTGACATCGGTGAAGCGGGTCGTCCGGTCTCCCTAGGCATCGCCAGCGCGTTGACTGGCGGGTATGGCGCGCAATCCACGAACTTTTTCCAATTCGTCGCGGCAGGAACGGGCGGTTTGCGCATCTATACCCTGACCAATGACTCGCTGGATTTTTTTACGAACAAGGTGACCGCAACCCCGGCCCGTCATCTCCGGCTCGGCGGGAATCACGCCTATGTGACCTGTGATGGCGGACGTTTGGAAATCATCAACATCCAAAACCTCTCGGCACCGACGCTTTCGGGGACATTTCTCGGCGGCGGAAACTTTTCCGATCTCGACGTGATCGGAAATGTCGTGGTGCTGGCCAACACCAACGGCTCGGTGTTGAGCGTCAACGTGTCGAATCCCGCCGCGCCCATGTTGCAGGGCAGCAACTTCGTGGCGGGCGGCGCAGTGAGTTTGCGCGTGGCGGGCGAGCGCGCCTTTGTGCGAAATGGAGCAGGCAGCATGGTTGTCTTGCCGTTGTCAGGGATGTCCCCCGCGCCTCCCGTCATCATTCAGGGCTTTCCGGAAACCATCGAATTGGTCGGCGGCTCGACCACGTTGGGCGTCACGGTCATCGGCAGTGTTCCCTTGCAGTTTCAATGGCGGCGAAACGGAGTTGAACTCACGAACAGCACGCGCGTTCAGGGCGTCAACACACCCTACCTGAACATCGCAAATCTCGCGCTGGCAGACTCAGGAAGTTATTCGATCACGGTGAGCAATGCGTTCGGCAAGGTCGCAAACACCAATTCCTTACTCGTCGTGCCGCCGGGGACGCCGGTGCTGCGCAGCACCGCAGATGTGGGTGGAGAGGCGCTGGGCTTGGACATCGCGGGCAATCTTGCCTACGTGGCCTCTGGGCTGAACGGTATTGAGATCTTCAACATCTCTCACCCGCGTCATCCTATCCGTGAGGACGGAGTTTTCGCGCCGCCGCTGGTTTATTCCGTGCGCGCCATCGGAGATTATCTTCTCACGGCTGCCGGGGAGGGGGGATTCAGGATTTATGATACGACAAGTGCAGGCGTGGTGTCGCCCATCGGCCAGACGAACACTCCGGGCACGGCTTACAATTTTGATCTGGTGGGCGGCTTGGTTTACCTCGCGGACGGCGAGAGTGGTTTGCAAGTCATCAACGTGGGTGATCCGACGCAGTTGACCATCGTAGGCAATCACAACACTGCGGGCACGGCTTACGGAGTAGCCGTGGCGGGTGGTTTTGCTTACGTGGCAGATGGCGCGGGAGGATTGCGAGTCCTCAACATCACGAACCCCGCCGCCATCACACAGGTCGGCCACTACGATTCCTCCACAGACGCGCGCAACGTGACGATCGTCGGCAACACTGCCTACGTCGCCAGCGGAACGAATGGCTTGTTGCTCCTCAACATCACGAATCCTGCCGCGCCCGTTTTGATCGCCAGTCATGCCGTCGGTCAAAACGTTCTCGACATAGAAGTCATCGGCAACATCGCCATCCTCGCCAAGGGTGCGTACGGTCTCGAAACGATCAGCATCACCAATCCCGCCGCGATCACGCAGTTGGGAGTGAACGTCACCCTCACCAATGCGAACGCACTCCGCATCCAAGGCACGACGCTCGGTGTGGCAGACGGGATACATGGAGTAAAATTCTTTGAGTTACTGGGTGTGACTTCTACAAGCCCGTTGCTGACGGCGCCACCTTCGGATCTGGTGTTGTTGCCGGGTGAGAATGCGACTTTCAACGTGGGTGCCACCGGCACTGCACCCCTGAGCTATCAATGGTTCAAGAATGGCAGACCCGTCTTCAATACCACGAATATCTCCGGCACATCGAGTCAGACACTCAACCTCTCCAATGTGCAGTTCTCGTCCACCGCCGATTATCGTGTCACGGTACGGAACGCGTGGAACAACACTCTCTCCGTCAGCGCTCGACTCATCGTCGTGCCCATCGGCACACCCGTGCAACGCTTCGCGAGCGGCGACACTAATGACGCGCTCAACATCCAGGCCGTCGGCCAACTCGCCTACGTCGCGAATCGCACGGCGGGATTGCAGATCAGCGATTGCCGTAATCCAAATGCGCCCGTGAAGATCAGCCAGACGGCCACCGCCGGACTCGCGCAGGAGGTTTTTGTCTGCGGACATTTCGCCTACGTCGCCGTTTGGGATGCGGGACTGGAAATCTTTGACGTGGCGAATCCGACCAACGTGGTGCGCGTGGGCGGGTGCGATACGCCCGGACTCGCCCGCGGCGTTCACGTCGTCGGCCCGCGCGCCTACATCTCGGATTTGCAAGGCGGACTCGCCTGCGTGGATGTGACCGATCCTGCGAACCCGCGCCTCATCAGTTCCGCCGCCACCACGGACGCTGGTCAAGGCGTACGTGTTTCCGGTAACTACGCTTTCGTGGCAGCCACGGGCAGTGGGCTTGAAATCTACAACGTCGCCAATCCGCTCGGCATGTGGCGCGTGTCACAACTCGACACGCCTGGCTCGGCGGAAAGCGTCACACTCTCCGGCAACACCGCGTTCGTAGCTGATTATGATCAGGGCGTGCGCATCATCAACGTCAGCAATCCCACCGCACCGCAACTCATCGGCAGTTTCAAGACCACCAACGATACGTTCCAAGTCCAACCCCTCGGCTCACTGGCCTATCTCGCCGAGGGTTTGGCGCGCGTCGAATCTCTCGACATCATCAATCTCAGCGCGCCGACACTGGCGTTGCAAAGCGTCGGCGCCTCGCGCGTCCACGGATTACACGTCATCGGTAAACACGCCTACATCGCTGATCGCGACCTTGGCTTCACCGTTTCCGAATTGCTTGGCCTCCCTCCGATGGCGCCGCAAATCATCGAGTCTCCCGCCAGCGTCACGAACATCGCTGGACGAAAGCTCGTCCTGAGTGTCGGCAGCGAGGGCACGCCGCCGTTGTCATTCCAGTGGTTCAAGAACGGAAGCCCTTTGATCGCCAACACCAACACTCTGGCTGTGGATCAACCGCACTTGCAGATTCCAACCACCAGCGGGACCAACTCTGGAGAGTATTCCGTCGTGGTCAGCAGTCCGTACGGCAGCGTCACGAGCGCGGTCGCCACCGTCACGGTGAATCCCTACGGCACGCCCATCGCTCGCGGCTCATTCGACACTCCCGGCAGCGGATTGGCGACAGTGGTCCAAGGTCATCTCGCATTCATCGCCGATGGCGCAGCAGGATTGCGCATCGTGGATGTGAACAATCCTGACGCGCCTGTTCACGTCGCCACTTACGCGCCGACGGGCTTCGTTTATGGCGTTTGCATACAGACGAATCTTCTCTACCTCGCGCTCGGTACGAACGGATTGGAGATCGTCAATATCCGAGAGCCAAGTGCACCGTTCCGCGTCGGTGGATGCGACACGCCGGGCACGGCGTTCAACGTGGACGTGCAGGGTGGCAACGCATTTGTGGCGGATGGAACAGCGGGATTACAGATCGTCACTGTCACCAATCCTGCGAACCCCGCGATCCTCGCGAGTTACGACACGCCCGGAACCGCCTACGACGTGCGCGTCTCGGGTCAACACGCCTTCATCGCGGATGGATTATCGGGCCTGCACATTGCGAACGTCTCAATGCCTGCGAGTCCGATATTCGTCATCACGTTCGAGACTTCGGGCGCGACCACGGCGGTGCGGCTCATTGGTGATCGCGCTTATAT
This sequence comes from Verrucomicrobiota bacterium, assembly GCA_031423875.1. Lineage (GTDB taxonomy): Bacteria > Verrucomicrobiota > Verrucomicrobiia > Limisphaerales > JADLHS01 > JADLHS01. Next base: position 4,530 of record JANPGI010000310.1, read on the forward strand.
CGCCGTCCGTGATCAAGGATTGATCGTGTTGGATGTAGATGATCCTGCGTCGCCAACTGAATTGGGAAGTTATTCCAACGGCGGCAACGTCGTCGGCTTTGATGTCAACGGCACGCTCGTTGTCTTGGCGAATCATTCCGGCGGTTATCTCGTGTTGGATGCGGCGACACCCTCAAGTATCTCGCTCGTGGGAAGCAATTCAACGGGAGGCATCGCACTCGGCGGACAGATCGTCGGTCACATGGCGTTCCTTTCCTCAGGCACGAACGGCCTGCGGCTCGTGGAACTTTCCGGCGTCGCTCTGTTACCGCCGACTTTCCTCGCACAACCCGCGAGCATCAGCATCGCACCGAACAGCACCGCGCACTTTTACAGCACTGCATCGGGCAGCGTGCCGCTCGTGTGCCGGTGGTTCCACAACGGTAAGATGTTGTTCGATGGTGGACCGATCTCCGGCGCGACCACCGCGCACCTGATCGTGACCAACGTCGCAGCCACCAACACCGGTAATTACACGCTCAGATTGTGGAACGCTGCCGGTGTCACGGACAGTTTCCCGGCGCAACTCTCGCTCATCGGCCCGTTGCAGACGCAGATCAATAACGCAGCCGCTGGCGCCGTCATCAATCTCCCCTCCAGTATTTTCACCGAGACGCTGCTGCTGAACAAAAACATCACGCTCTCCGGAACATGGTGGAACAAGCCCGTGCTGGATGCGAATCAACAGGCGACCATTCTCCGCGTCTCTCCTGGTGTGGTCGTGACCCTGCGCGGCCTCTCATTGCGCCAAGGCAACTCTACGACCGGCGGCGCGATATTGAACGAAGGCACGCTGACGCTCGATCACTGTCTGCTTGCGGATAATGTCGCGATCACCGGCGGCGCCATCGCGAACTACGGCACGCTTCACCTGCTCCAGAGCGTCATCAGCAACAACACCGCATCCTCATCCGGCGGCGGCATCCACACCGCAGCCAACGCCATCACCCGGATCACCAACTCCATCATCAAACTCAACAGCGCCAACGACGGTGGCGGACTGATGAATTTTGGGGATGCCGTGGTTTCCCGCTCGCTGCTCGTCAACAATACGGCAACGGGAACTGCCGGCGGCGGCGGTGCGCGCACGGCGGGCGGACTCTTGCAACTCATCTCCTCCACCCTCAGTGGCAACAGAGCTGATGCGTACGGCGCAGGGCTGCGCGCGGACAACGGCAGCGTTCAACTCATCTCCTCTACCGTGGCGTTCAACATTTCTGCGATCAGTGGCGGCGGAGTTTCTGTTGTATCTCCCGCAACTGTTCAGCCGTTGAGTTCCATTTTTTCCGAAAACCAATCGGGTTTCGCGCCAGACTTCGGCGGAGTGATGAATTCGTTGGGTTGGAATCTTGTTCGTAATGTGTCCGGCACAACCATCGCCGGGACAACCACGGGAAATCGTCTCGGCGTTGACCCGCTCCTGCAACCGCTGGGCGACAACGGCGGGCCGACGTTCACGCACAAACTTGCGCCGGACAGCCCGGCGATTGATGCGGGCGTCGTGTCAACCAATGCCACAGATCAGCGCGGCATCCGGCGACCCTTCGACATCGCGTGGGCGGCCAACAGTTCCAACGCGGCGGACATCGGTGCGTTCGAGTACTTGGAACTCATGCCTTACCTGATTTTGTCCAACCGCACCGCATCAGGATTCACGTTGGCGTGGGTTAGCAACACTGTATTGCAAAAAACCGCTACGCCGGACACGGGTTGGACGGACCAAACCAACCTCAGTCCGCTCTTTGTTTCCACGCTGACCAACCCTGCGAGCTTCTTCCGCTTACGCGGAGTTCTGCCGCTCGCGGTCATCGCCACCAACAATGAAACCACGAACAGCTTCGATCTTTCTTGGCCAGACTTTGGCATCCTCGAACGCGCGCCCGCTGCCAACGGCCCATGGGATACTCTCACCGGCACAAGCCCGTTCCGCGTCAACATCATCCCCGGCCAGACAGAATTGTTCCGACTGCGCGTGCTGGAGAATTGATCCCTGATAGTGGTTTGGCTGGTAAATTTGGGAACGCAACACCACTCCGTTCATTCACCCCGGAAACATTCCCAGAAGGCGGCTCGCTGTCATGACCGGCTTATGTCTCCAGCAACTCCAACCAAAATTTTTTGTCGGAATGAATCCATTATAGTGACATGGATTTGTCTGGAACGGATTCCGTAATGTTTGTCATGAGGTCGAGTGGTTCGCAGTTTGACTCTGTCTGCGAGCATTCTAGCTTCTAGTGATGACGTATCAAGGAAACCAGTTCTCCCCCGGTTCGCAGATGGCCCAACGCCCAGCAGCGACAACCGCGATTATTTTTTTGTTGTTGGCTTCACATGTGCCGGCGACGGCGGCGCCATTGGAGATTCAAATTTGGGATCGCCAGTTCTCAAGCTACACCTATTCGCGTCTGACGGACTATGCATACAACGAGTCCAATCCCGATCCGGCGCACATCACCATCGTCTCCAACCGGCTGACCTCCGCACAGCCGCTCTCGGATTCCATTTACAGTCCGGGTTGGAATTTCACCGACAAAAACTATACCGGACCACTGCAATTGGAAGCGAAGGCTGACGCCGGGGCCTACCGGTTGGAAACATTCGCGCAGAGTGCGGGTGGTGACCAGCCACTCGGTCATGCGCGCGCGGCCGCCTTGAGCACGACCACCTTTTCCCCGCTGGCGACTGGATTCGGCAACTTCAACATAGATCTGCTGGGCTGGCGGCAGTATCACGGGGCGCAACTGGTCCGGTTGACTGATCTGACGTTGGGACAGGAAGTTTGGAGCTACGGTTACAGCGGACTCGGGGCCAATGCGACGCAACGGTTTGAACGTTTGTTGCCCTCGGGGACAACTTATCAGCAGGATATTCTCTGGGAGTTCACCGGGAACGGAAATGAATCCGGATTCCATCTGGATCGCGAGACCTTTCTCACCGTCACGAGCACCTACGAACTAACTTTGTTTTCGACCGTCGAATCCCAAGCGCCCGAGACGGAACGGGTCATCATCGAGTGGGCCGGGGCATTTGCGGCGGTTCCCGAGCCTTCCGCGTTGGCACTTTTGAGTTTGGGCACGCTGGCCTTGCTGCGCCGGCGCAAATCTGTGAAGAATGCCAGAAGCGCATGACATTGCTGATCGGCAGCGCGCTTACGGCCTAAAGAAAGGTCAACTGCTCAAACCGCTGTGGATTTAGCACCGGACTACCTGAAAGAAGTTCCTAAAGACCTGCTCACCGGAACGAACATGATTTTGAAATCCTTGCAGGCAAATTAAAACGCCTCTGTCGGTGTAATAGTCTTTTTGAAAATTGTCCGTTACCAAGATCCCGGCGTGCTTCAGAAAAACGGATTGTTCGCTCGCTCTTCCGCTACCGTTGTGAGCGGGCCGTGGCCGGGGCAAAGCAAGGTTTCTGGCGGCAGCGTGAGGATTTGCTCGCGCACTTTCTGCCGTGCCAATTCCCACGAATCATTCCCGCGCCCCATTGAGCCTGCGAAAATCGCGTCGCCAACGATGGCAACTTCCATCGCGTGGTTCGGCCAACCAGTGATGACGTAGGTTACGCCGTCCGCCGCGTGGCCGGGTGTTTCTCGGTGTGCGATTCGTAATCCGCCAAGCGACACGACTTCGCCGGGCTGATTGCGTTGCTTTGCTGGAGCGTTCTTGGAACTTGTGTGGAGACAGGCGTCCGGTCGCGCAGCGCGAATGTCGCCGAGCGCGTGGACGTGATCATAGTGCGAGTGCGTGATGAAGATGTGGCGCAACTCCAGCCGCTCCGCTGCGAGAGTGTCGAGGATTGCCCCCGCATCAAACCCCGTATCGAACAACGCCGCCTCGCGCGTCGTCGTATCCCAGGCGAGAAAACAATTCACCGTCAAAGAATCGTCTGACGAAATGAACAGGCGCAATCGCCGCCACGCGCTCAAATTTTTCTCCACTGGCAACCAACCGTTCGCGATGCGTTCAAGCTTGGCGGCATTCAAACCGATCGCGTTCGCGAGCGCGCCGAAGTTGGGGCGCTTGGAAAAAGCCCCCGTGTCTTCCAGCACGGCAAGTTCCGTATCGGTCAGTCCCGCCGCTCGCGCTGCCGCAGTCGCCGAAACGCTAGTCATGCCGCGCGCCTTGCGGAGGATATCGCCAAGGTGATCTTCCAGATTCATGCAGGGACGGTACGTCGTGCCTGTCGAAAGCGGCAAGCGACAAGTTGAGTTTCGTAGAGCCAACGGCGAATTCTCTTTTCGCTGCCCCGTCACCTTCGCAATTATCTGACACAACGATGGCATCACTCGCACCTCGCACCACACCAAAGCTCGTGCCGCCACTATTGGATTGGTTCGCCTCCAACGCCCGCGATCTGCCGTGGCGACGGACTCGCGACCCCTACGCCATCTGGGTTTCGGAGATCATGCTCCAGCAAACGCAGGTCAAGACTGTCATCCCCTATTGGGAGCGTTGGATGCGGAAACTCCCGACCATTGAAGCGCTGGCCAATGCTCGCGCTGACAAGATTCACAAACTTTGGGAAGGTCTCGGCTACTACACCCGCGTCCGTAACTTGCAACGCGCTGCACAGCAAATCGTGGCGCAACACGCTGGCAAATTTCCCGAAAACTTTGACGACATCCTCGCGCTGCCGGGCATCGGACGCTACACGGCAGGCGCGATTTCAAGCATCGCATTCAATCAGCCGCGCCCGATTGTTGACGGCAACGTCATCCGCGTTTTGACCCGCGTCTTCGGAATCGCCACAGACCCGCGCGAGAAGAAAACCAACGCGTTACTCTGGCAACTCGCGGAAAAACTCGTGACGGAAGCGGCGCGGCTTGATTCATCTCGTAGCAGCCGACGTCAGTCGGCTCATTTTTCAAAATCGGCAATCGGCAATCGGCAATCGGCAATAGATCAGAGCCTTCTCACAAGCATTGGATTATGCTCCGCGCTCAACCAGTCACTCATGGAACTCGGTGCGCTCGTCTGCACACCGCGCTCGCCGCAATGCCACGTTTGCCCGATCAAGAAACTCTGCGTCGCCCAGAAAGAAAGCTTACAGGAGCAACTTCCAAATACCGCCAAACGCGAAGCTGCCACGACGCGCCGCTTTATCGCATTCGTCGTCGAGCGCGACGGCAAATATCTTGTGCGCCAGCGCCCAGCCGGTGTGATGAACGCACACCTCTGGGAGTTCCCAAACGTAGAGGTTGCAATTGTGAAGGATAGGGAGCATGGCGAATTAGGAGACTCCCCTCACCCCGTCCCTCTCCCCATCGGATGGGGAGAGGGTGGCCGAAGGTCGGGGGAGGGGTTGGCCGCCACTTCAATAGTTGGAGTTGGAAAGCAGAAATCAGCCGCGCCTTTCCAAGTCGTTTCAGGGAGACCTCTCTGCACCATCAAACATTCCATCACGCGCTATCGCATCACGCTGGAAGCATGGCACGCGAAGCTTGACGAGACCTCGTCAAAAGTTTCCGGGCGTTGGCTCAATCTCCCGCAACTCCACAAACTCGCGTTCACATCCGCGCATAAGAAGGTGCTGAAACTTTTGCGAACTGAGTAGGAGATGTTTGAAGTCAGCATTGTGTTGCTGAGAAGTCACGCCGTTCGATAGTCCCGGTAGATTTCCCGCCGATTGCCCACGGCCAGCAGGTGGATCATGTTCCGCTCCGCATCGAAGGTATAGATGATTCGATAATCACCCACGCGCCGCCGAAAACGCTCATGGCTCTTCAAGCGGTGATGCGGAAAAGTTTTCAGCCGGAGTACCGGGTGTTGTCTGTGACCCGTGTCACCCTGCGGTGTTTGCGCCGCCGCGTTTCTCCTGCAGCTTCTCAACTGCATTTGTTCGGCTTAAATGTGTTTACTCGACTTTCCGCACCTGTGTCCGCGTTTCGTGATAGTTCGCCCTGCGATGGAGGATCACTTCGCGGCCTTCGAGAAACCATTTAGAATCGCGCACGAACCACAAGCCATCCTCCGTCCGTTCGCGATCAAAGCTGTAATCAAACTTCTGCGCCTCCCCGACGATGCCACCAACAATGTTCACACTTTCCAGCAGCGTCAGATTGCAACGTTTGATCGCGAACTCACGCTCGTCCACCCACACGCGACCCGCTACGCGATTGATCACGCGATCCTTGATGCCGTTCTCCGGTAGTTTTTTCTTTTTTGGCTTAAAATCCAGAACGAGCAGGCTGTAACCATTCGTCACTTCGCGCCCGACCATTTTGAAGTCGTATCGCCCCACGAGATCATCGTTGAACTGGAATTGGTTCTTGTCGAACTTCCGCGCCGCCGCCTTCTGCGCTCCAGACGAAGCGAGATGCTCATCTTTGGGGGATCGGATCACAGTCGCCAGTGCCTTGTCAGATTCCGCCTCCGGCTTGGGAGCGACGACCACCTTGGTGGGATGATTGGTCGAGATGCGGGAGTCAGACTTCTTGAGTTCGCCGTCAAAATTCCGGATCTCGGTGAGCTTGCTGCGGACGAAATAATACTTCTGTTTGAAATCAATATCGTTCTGCGCCTCCAGCTCGCTGCGTTTCACTGCGTTCTTGATGACGCCTTCCACTTTGGGCAACACCTCCTCCGCTGCGCAGACACAGATTGAATTCAAAGAACACGCCAAGACTCCGGCGGCGAACAGACGTTGGAAACATTTCATCCTCATAAGCTGCGATTTTTGACGGGCGCATTTCCAGACTATTCAGCAACCCGTTGCGAGCGGGGCGCATCTTGACGCCGTGCCCGGAACGCCGCCTTCAGGCGGCTGCAACGTGGCCAATCACACTGCTGCCGCCTAAAGGCAGCGTTCCGATACTTTCGCTGGCGCAACTTCGGGGACAATGTCATGCGCCCTTGCAGGGCGCGATGTCCGTTCTGGCTGCGATAGGCTTACCGCATCCGTCACCGCACCGTGGTATCTAACCTTGCTTCACATGGAGCGTCTGTGTGGGGAACGCGAACTCGATCTTCTCGGCATCGAACCGTTCCTTGATCTTAAGATTCAACTCCTGCAACGCATCAAAGTGTTCCTTGCCTTCTGTGCCGTCCCAGATGTGCACCACAAAGATGTTCAACGCGGAATCGTTGAACTTGTTGAAACTGATGATCAGGTCGTGCGTCTTCGGATCGGCGCGAAAAATTTCATCCAGGATTTTCGTGGCGCGTTTCACCTTTTCCGTCGGTGTGTCGTAAGTGATGCCGATGTTCATCTCGGTGCGGATGCTGGGTCGCCGTGTGATGTTGGTGATGATGGCATTGCCCATCGTCTTGTTGGGTATGGTGACGAGATGACCGTCCAGATTGCGGATACGCGTGCTGCGGAGGCCTATCTGTTCGATGTTCCCGTGCACGCCTTCGACTTTCACCATGTCGCCGATACGAAACGGTTTATCCAGAAAGATGGCGACCGCGCCAAAGAGATTCGCCACCGTGTCCTGCGCTGCGAGACCGAGTGCAAGACCACCGATGGATAAGCCCGCGAGCAGGCTCGTGATCTTCCCACCCAGATTATCCGCCGTCAGGACGATGGCAGCGATGACGATCGAGACTTTGGTGACCTTCCGAACGAGCGGGAAAAGTTGTGCCGCGAATAGTTTATCCTCCGTCTGCGCGTTCCGGTCCAGCCAGATACCGAGCACCATGTCCACTGCCTTGAGTGCCACATACGTGATCGAACACGCCACCACGATGATGAGTGCCTTGGAGAGATACAGTTGAATCCTTGGAGGCCAGTCGAACATGGCTAGGCCGATGTGCAGGAAGACCACGAACGCCACCACTTTCACGGGGCCGCGCAATAGATCCAAAACGAGATCGTCGAATTTGGTATCCGACTTTGCCGCCAAGCGCTTGAGCCAGACACCAATGATGAGATCCAAAATCTTGGAGATATAAAACGCCAGCACGATGTAGATCAGCGAGGCGAGATACTTCCAATACGGCTCGTCCAACAGCGGATCGGTTTTGCACAGCAGAGGAACGCGATCCAATCCAAACGTCAGCGCCATCCCATTCGTTTTCCTGTCCGAATCTTTCGCTGTGTCGCTGGAAGCGGGAGTCTGATCTGCGGTGGCGGAGGTGATGCTGGGTGCGTTTGTGACAGTGGTCTCCTGCGCGCTGGCCCAGACCGACCAAAATGCAACGATCAACAACAGCGCAAGCCCGGTGCGATACAACCATTCAAATCTCCATTTCATAGGCCGGGAAAATAAGAAACTCAGGACACGAACGCCAAGAGGATTTGTGTGAAGCTCCCTCAATTGAGGAGTGGACGAGGGGGAGGGGAACCCAGGGAATTGAATCTACAAATGCGAAGTTTAACAGGAACTCTTTCATCCGCACACTGAAACCTTCGGACGGGTTACGAGACTAGAAACAAAGTTGGATACGCGAGCGTCATTGGGGACCTCCTATTCGTTGGGATCGTTCAGACTGAACTTCTTCTTGTCACAGGACGGCCTGCGCTCCTACTCTGCGGACAGCATTTCGGGAGATGATGTTTTGAAATGATTGAGCTGATCCAATTTCCGTGGAGTCCGTTCTGCATCGTGCAACGGCGGTTGCTCGAATTTTCCGGCGTGCGCTTCAAAACCACCAACCTCAAACTCACGGGAGACCGCTCGCTCATCTGGAAACTCACCAAGGAACGTTATTACGCCGCGCCGATCATCCGTGACGGGCGCAATGTGGTTTTTGAGACCAGCGAGGATTCCCAAGCCATCGGCAAGTATCTTGATCAAAAATTGAAGCTCGGCTTGTTCCCGGCTGATTTGGAGGGCGAACAATCCATCCTCTGGCGCTACATCGAAAACGACATCGAAGGTCTGACGTTCAAACTTAATGACGCGCACTTTCGGGAATTCGTCACAAAGGCGGACCAGCTTTCCTACATCCGCCACAAGGAGCGGAAATTTGGTCGCGGCTGTCTGGATCAGTGGTTCGCGCAGCAGAGGGCCATGCAGGCGCAACTTGCCGAGCGCTTGTTGCCCTTTGAAGAGATGCTGACCTATCGCCCGTTTCTGTTGGGCGACCAACCGCGCTTCGTGGATTTCGACCTGATGGGCATGTTGGACAACTTTCTCTATTCCGGTCACTACCAACTCCCGGCCAACCGGCCACAAATCTCTAAATGGTACCGGCGACTGGCATCCGCCAAGCTTTCCCAATTCGTAACGTGAAGAACTACATACTCGACACCAACGTCCTCCTCCACGATCCCAACTCACTCCTCAATTTTCAGGACAACAACGTCCTGATCCCCATCGAAGTCATCGAGGAGATTGACCGGTTCAAACGCGAGTCCACCGAACTGGGACAGAACGCCAGAACAGTTTCCCGGATGCTGGATGCCTATCGCGGTAAAGGTAGTTTGAGCGACGGAGTTAAACTTCCCAACGGCGGCAAGCTCCGCATCACTGTTGAGAAAAAAAGCCTTACCAACGGTGGTAGCAACGGAGATGGAAATGGTCACGCCAAAGGTATGAGCGTGGACAACAAAATCCTCGCCGTCGCCAAGGTTATTCAAAAAGGTGATCCGAAAAACGACACCATCCTCGTCTCCAAAGACATCAACCTCCGCATCAAGGCTGACGCTATCGGACTGGACGCTGAGGATTACGAGACAGACCGGGTTCACATCAAAGATCTCTACACGGGGATGATCGAGATGATCGTCACGCCGCAAAAACTTGCGGACTTTCGCGCCAACGGCGAACTCGAAGTCAACGGTGGCAAACAATATTTCCCGAACGAATATTGCACGCTGATTGACGAGACGAATCCCAAGAAGTGTGCGCTCACCAAAGTGGACGCCAGCGGCACAAAGCTCGTTCCTATTTTCGACGTTCGCGACGGCGTGTGGGGTATCAAGCCGCGCAATCGCGAGCAGCACTACGCTTTCGACGCATTGCTCGACGACCGCGTGAAACTCGTCACGCTCATGGGCAAGGCTGGTACGGGTAAAACCCTCATGGCGATGGCAGCCGGATTGAAGCGCACCGTGCTCGACCGCGAATTCCGTCGCGTAGTCGTCGCACGCCCGACGATTTCCATGGGCAAAGAACTCGGCTTTCTGCCGGGTTCACTTGAAGAAAAACTCGCGCCGTGGATGCAGCCGATTCACGACGCGCTTGAAATGTTGAGCGATCTCAACATGGGCCACGACCATCGGCGCAGCGGCGATCTGATGCGCAGTGGCAGCATTGTGGTGGAGGCATTGAGCTACATCCGCGGTCGCAGCATCGCGAATCAGTTCATGATCATTGACGAGGCGCAGAACCTGACGCCGCTCGAAGTAAAGACCATCGTCACCCGCGTCGGCAACGGCACGAAGATTGTCTTCACGGGTGATCCCTACCAGATTGACAATCCCTACGTGGACGGCTCGTCGAACGGGTTCAACTACATCGTGAGCAAGTTCCGACCAGAAGCCGTGGCCGCGCATGTGGAACTGCAAAAAGGCGAACGCTCGGAGCTGGCGGAGTTGGCGGCGAATATTCTCTGACGGAGCGCGAGCGGTCTCCGCTCGCAGTGTTCCGCCAGATCGGAAGCCGCAGAAAGTTTCACGGGTGCTTGTCTGTTCACATGCTGCGGACGGGTGACGTCCGCGCTCCCCCCAGACCTTCACTCCGCCTGAATCAACCCCACGCGCATGGCGTAGCGGACGAGACTGGCGACGTCGTAGATATCGAGGCGCTCCATCAACTGTGCGCGATGCGTCTCCACTGTTTTTGCGCTGAGGTTCAGGTCGCCCGCGATTTCCTTGGTGCTGCGGCCCTCAGCGATGAGTTGTAGGATTTCGCGCTGACGCGGCGTGAGTTGTTCGAGCGATGTGGATTTGCCGTGGGCAGACGTGCGATTGAGGTAACTGTCAATCGCGTTGCGGGAGATGGAGGGACTCAGGTAGGTCTTGTCATTGCGGACGGATTCAATGGCGAGCCGCAGTTCTGCGATGGCCGAATCTTTAAGCATGTAACCGCTGGCGCCGACTCGCAATGCGCGCAAAACATATTCCTCGTTGTTGTGCATGGAGAGGATGAGTGTTTTGACGGCGGGAAAATCGCGCGCGACGCGGGCGGCGACTTCCAGGCCGTTGAGCTCCTTCATGCCGATGTCGAGCAACACCAGATCGGGCGAGAGTAACTCGATCATTTCAAGCGCCTGCCGTCCGCTGCTGGCTTCTCCGACGACCTCGATGCCGGGAATCTTCTGGACGAGTTCGCGGATGCCAGCACGCACGAGGGCGTGGTCATCTGCCAAGAGGATGCGCAATGCTTTCATGGGGTCAACTTTTGAACCACGAATAGACACGAATAAACACGAACGGGCGAGATGCGTGTTTCATTCATGGGCGCGGAATGGATGTGCGTCTCGCTTTTTGATTCGTGTGCATCAGTGTCCATTCTTGGTTTTCGACTTCATTGTTCGGGTTAAAATGTGACGGGAACGGGTTGTGTGGCGAGCGGAAAACGCGCGCGGATCTCCGTGCCGTTGCCAGGTGTGGAAAAGATTTCGAGCCGCCCTCCCACCAATCCTGTGCGTTCCTGCATGCTCAACAGTCCGAGACTGCCTCCTCGTCGCGCTGCGTGTTGCGAGCGTGCGACGTCGAATCCCACGCCATCATCAACGATGAGTAGCCGGATACTGGTTTCATCGGCACGCAGGTTGACGGAAACTTTTTTCGCCTGCGAATGGCGTGTGACGTTGGTGAGTGCTTCCTGCACGGTGCGGAAGCAGACGGTTTCAAGAGTGGCATCGGGAGATTCGATGTTGTAATCCGCGGTGAACTCGACGATGCGCCCCGTTGTTTTGGTGTGTTGATCCAGCAACCATCTCAGGGCGGAGACTAGGCCGAAATCATCCAGCATGGGTGGGCGGAGGTTCAATGAAAGATCCCGCACGATCTGGAGCAGGTGATCTACATGTTGAACGGCGTTGGCCAGCATTGCAGAACTATCCGTCGTGATGGATTGGTGAGCCGCTCCTTCCAGCGGTAAGCGTCCTTCGTGGCTCTTGACGCTTTGAAGAATGATCTTCGTGGCGGTGAGCGTCTGGCCGACTTCGTCATGAAGTTCGCGGGCCAGGTGGCGGCGCTCGGCTTCTTGAGTATCAAACAGGTTGACGGACAATTGGCGCAAGGCCTCACGCGACCGGGCAAGCTGTTCATCCACCTGCTGTTTTTGGATCGCGATGGCAGCGGTGTGCGTGGCCGAACTCACTGCAGAAACATCTCCCTCCGTTGGCCGACTGACGACACCTCGATAGACTGCAAATGTGCCGACAACCTTATGGTAGGTGTCAAAGATGGGGGTGGATCAACAGGAGCGGATGCCGCATTGCGCTGCAAGTTCCTTGAAGGTGACCCAGAACGGATCCGCCGCGACATCCTCGGTGACCACGACTTCGCCCCGATATGCCGCTGTGCCACAACTTCCGGCACACGGGCCGATGGCCAGACCATGCACAGCTTTGTTGTAAAATTCCGGCAGGCTGGGTGCGGCAAAGGAGTGCAGACGTTCCCCGGCCTCATCCAATAACATGATGGCGCACCGGGTGCCAGCGCATTGCCTTTCGATCGCAGTGCACAGTTCGGTGAGTGTTCGCTTCAACGAGCTGCCGGAAGCGATGAGTTCCAAGATGCGCTTCTGATTCGAGAGCAGCAGCGCGTTGCGTTGGCGTTCGGTGATGTCGCGATCAAATGTGAGCATGTATTTTTTGTTATCCACGACCATCAATTCCGCTCTGACCTCGATTGGAAAAACTGTTCTATCTTTGCGATAATGCTGGATTTCGAACGCTTGGGATTCACCGCTGAGCAAGCCCTCCATCCGTTCGTTGGAGATTGAAACATCATCGGGAACATCGAGATCGAAAATCGTCATCGTGAGCAACTCGGGTATGGAGAATCCATGCATCTCAGCCGCCGCACGGTTCGCCGCCATGATGCGGCCTCGCTCGTTCGCTTCCAATCCGACCAGGAATACCGCGTCAGGAGCGTTCTCAAACAGTGTCTTGTAGTGGGCTTCACTGGCGCGCAAATCTTGTTCGGCCCGTTTGCGTTGGGTGATGTCCACCATGATGCCGCGAAGACCGGCGGGCTTGCCATTTATCATCGTGACCATCACCAGATCACGCATCCAGACGATCCGCCCATCCGCGGCGATCATCCGGTATTCGAGGTCATGGGATCGGCCAAGTGTCGCCTGTGTTTTGCAATATTCCACAGCACTCCTACGATCGTCTGCATGGAGGTGATCCTTCCAGAACGTTTTGCTTTCGAGCCAGTCTTTCAGCCGGTAACCAAGAATGCGCTCGGCCTGATAGCTGACGAAGGTCATGCTCATGGTTTCGACTTCCGCCTCCCAGACGATGCCGTCAATGTTGTTGACGAGATCTGCGAATTGTTGCTCGGAAGTCCGGAGTGCTTCCTCAGCGCGTTTGCGCTCGGTGATGTCCCGCATGATGGCGTAGTTATACTCGTGTCCTTCAAACTCGAGATAGTTCACCGTCACCTCCGTCTTGATGCTGCTACCATCTTTTTTGCGGTGGTCAGACTCAAATGCGAACGACTTCCGCTGCTTTAATTCCTCCCAGTGCGCCGGCCACGCTGATGCGGGGAAGTTGGAATCTATTTCAGGCACAGTTCTCCCGACCATCTCCTCGCGACTCCACCCCAAAGTCCGGCAAGCGGCGTCATTGACGTAAAGAATCCTGGAGTCTGGAGCGATCCAGAACACGGCATCCACCGCGCGGTCCACGCTGAATTGCGTGAGCCGGAGCGATGATTCCAAACGCTTGCGCTCGGTCACATCGCGGAAGTTCCACACGCGTCCGATGATTTGATCGCCGATCTTCTGAGGATGTGAATACCGCTCGAAGATGCGTCCGTCCTTGAACAGAAGCGTGTCGAGCGAGTCAGCTTCCAGCTTGGAATAAAGTGCGCGAACGCCAGCGAGGAACATTTCAGGATCAGCCAACTGGGCCAGCACGAAGTGTAGTAGTGCCGAGTCGTCATTCAACGCAAGCAACTCTTTGGGGATGCGCCACAGCTCTGCGAAACGCCGGTTGTAGAGAGTCACCTTGTTGTCCAGATTCACCACGAGCAATCCGTCCGCACTGGATTCCACCGTGGCGTGCAACAGCGACGTGATGCGCGCGTTTTCAACCTCTGCCTCCTTACGTTCGGTGATGTCCACCTCCATGTAGACAAATTGTTTACCACCGCCGAATACAGGAATGGCGAAGAGCGTGGAAAGACAGACGCCTGAGTTGCCGTTGCGCCTGGTGAAGTTGAATTCCATCGGCCCGATGGATTTGCCGGTGGTTTTGATGTCCGTGATCAAAGCAAGAAACCTCCTTGCGGCGCCGGTATCCAATATGAGTTGATCCAGCGTCTTGCCCATGGCCTCTGCGCTCTTCCAACCGAAGACGGCTTCGGAGGCGGGATTCCAATAGAGGACGCGCCCGGCTTCATCGAACCACTGCACGCAGACACTGGGCGTATTTTCCAGTGAAGCCCGCAGACGTTCCTGACTTTCATTCTGGATTTCCCGGCTGCGGATACGCGCTAAGGCGGCGGCGCATTCATCCGCCAATGATTGAAGCGTGGCCAGATCTCCGGACGTGTAGGCGTTCTGCCGGTAGCTTTGGATCGAAAGCATTCCCACAGTCGTTTTGCCGTCCCGCACCGGCACGAACATCAGGGATGCAGAGCGACGCGCTTTGTCGCCAAACACAGTGAGATTTTCAGAGGGTTCAATGTTCAGATCACGCAGGATCAGTTCTGATCCCTGCTCGATGGTCTTCCGCATCCGTTGTGACGGCTGTTTATCGTCAAATGCGGACAGGACGTTTCGCTTCGCGCCATCTATCAGGTCCACATTCAACACGGAGCGGCAGAGGCCGGTACTTTCGTTGAACATCATCATTACGGCGGCATCCCATCCGATCAATTCATCAGCGACATTGGCGATCAACAGGCTTGCCTCTTGAACGGTGTCTGCCTTGTTCAACGCATGAGCGAGCGTGCCATAAGCCTGGATGCGCCGCTCGTTGTTACGGCGTTCCGTGATGTCCGCCGTCACGCCCGTCATGCGAGATGGATTACCCTCGGCATCACGGAAAACACTGCCCCGTCCCTCAAGCCAGTGGATCGAACCATCCTGCCAGACGACGCGGAAGACCGCGTGATAATGTCCATCCCCCGCGATGGCGGCTTGTGTGGCTTTCTCGACCGCAGGTAAATCTTCCGGATGGATGAACCGTGAGAAATCAGGCTCTGTTTCAAGATCCGCAACATTCTGCCCAGTGAATATCGCGCGGAGTTTTGAATCGTTCGTGACCTTGTTAGTCGTAAAATTCCAATCCCAACTGCCCAGATTAGCCACTTCCAACGCCAATCGGAGACGCTCCTCATTGTTCTTCAATTCCTCCTCGGCAAGCTTGCGCGCCG
>JANPGI010000311.1:0-2129 GCA_031423875.1 Verrucomicrobiota bacterium
CCTGAACGCTCGCCAAATACGGATGCAATTGATCCGAGTGTTTGTCGGCGTGTGACGATCACGAAGTGTCTCATTGATGTCGGCGATGACAACGTGGCCGTGAAGTCCGGCAAGCGGCTGGATGGGCGCGAGTTTGCCGTCGAGGATTTGACGATCACGGATTGCACCTTCAAGCACGGTCACGGCATGAGCATCGGCAGCGAGACGGTGGGTGGAGTGAAGAATGTCGTCGTGCGGAATTGCACGTTTGAAGACACGGACAACGGCATCCGCATCAAGTCAGATCGCAAGCGCGGTGGCACGGTGGAGAATTTCCTGTGCGAGAACATCACGATGAAGAACGTGCGCGGCGCGATCACCATCACGAGTTATTATCCGAGAATCCCGGCGACGGACGAAGCACAACCCGTAACTGATACGACACCGAAATATCGCAACATCACCCTCCGCAACATCAGCGGGAACAGCATCAAGTCAGCGGGCGTGATTGTTGGGTTGCCTGAGAGTCACATCGAAAATGTGTTGTTGGAGAATGTGAACATCTCAGCAGAGCAGGGCGGTTTGGAGATTCGGAATGCGAAGGGTGTGGTGTTCAAGAACGTGAAGGTCACCACGAAGAAGGGCAATCCATTCACAATAAAGGACGCCGAAGTGACGGGGCTTGAGCCTGCTGCGAAGTGAGGATGGAACGCCGCGTTCACGCGGCAGCAACTTGAGGTTGGCACGCCCCTGCCGCCTGAATGCGGCGTTCCAGTTTGCACACCCGGCTCGCAGTTCAGGCTTTCGCTTTGAGCCGCGAACTTCTAAAATTTTAATGTTGCTTCACTGTTCAATAAACTGATTCGAAACCTATCTACCAATTATGGCAGCCGATACCTCCGTTGTTAAACCCGTCGAAGCGCCGCCGCTCGCGCCGCTCACTCTTAAAACCAAACTCGCCCCCACGCCCAAAGCCGCACCGAAGTATTCGGTGAAGGTCAAGAGTTCCAGCGGTGCGGAAGTCACGCTCGCCGATCCGCGCGCCACGCGTGCGCTCGTCGCGCTGATGGATGTTCACGCGGTCGTCGGCGGTGCGGCGTGCCACTGGGGCGGCCCGGCGGCGTTTGCGGAAATGAACGCGGCCATCCACGGCATCATGTTCGCCACGCAAGGCAAACAGTGGCACGAGGCGTTCAACTACATCAACGACGCTGGTCACGCGGAAAACGGTGTGTATGCCTTGCGCGCCCTTTACGGCTTCGATGGCATGACGTTCGACACGTTGAAAGGTTTTCGCAGCATCGCCAGCAAACTCACCGGCCACGGTGAATCGCATCTGAATCCCGAAGGCGTGTTGATGAGCAATGGCCCGCTCGGCTCGTCGCTCCCGCAGGCGCAAGGTCTCGCCATCGGCGACAAAGTCGCCAAGCGCGACCGCGTCACCATCTGCGTCGTCTCGGACGGTGCCAGCATGGAAGGCGAAGCCAAGGAAGCCTTCGCCGCCATTCCCGGTCTCGCCGCGAAAGATCGCGTGAATCCGTTCGTGCTGCTCATCTCCGACAACGACACGAAACTATCCGGTCGCATCACGAAAGATTCGTTCTCCATGCAGCCGTCGTTAGCCGCGATGTCTGCGCTCGGCTGGAATGTGATCAACGTTCCGAACGGAAATAATTTGCCGGAAATTTATCTCGCCATTGAGAAGGCCATCGCTGCTGCGAAGGCCAATCCGAAGCAACCCGTCTGCATCATCGCAAAAACGGTGAAGGGCTACGGCATCAAAGCCACGGAAGAAAATTCCGCTGGCGGCCACGGCTTCCCGCTCGCCAACGGTGAGAAGATCGTGGACTGGATGACGGAGTTGTTCAAAGGCGACACCGTTCCCGCTGACTTGGCGACATGGGCGCAAGCGCTCCGCACTGATTGGGAAAAGAAGGAAGCGGACAAGAAAGCCAAAGCTGATGCTGCCGCCGCATCCGGCGCTCCTGCTCCCGCGAAACCCAAGACGGACAAAGTCCAAGCGGGCTTGGCGAAAGCCGCTGTGCGCGCCGCACAGGAAGGGTTGCCGGTTTATTCCGTCTCGTCTGACGTGCAAGGCTCGACGGGTATCAGCCTGTTCCAGAAAAGTTTCCCCGAACGCTTCATCGAAG
>JANPGI010000312.1:0-2629 GCA_031423875.1 Verrucomicrobiota bacterium
GGCGCGAACTTCAGCCAGCGCGCGACGGATGACATCCACGCGGAACGTCTGTGGCGTTTGCACGGCGCGAAGGCGAGAGCGATCTACGTTTTTGAAAATCGTGTCACCATCCGCAGTTTCCTTGACGGTGTCGGTGACGAGTTGCGCGGCGACGGCTGCGCCAGTTTCGCGCGCGGCATCAAGAGTGGCAGTGATCAACTCTTGCGTGGTGCAAGGCCGCGCGCCGTCCTGGATGGCGACGAGTTTTGTCGCGGCCGAGAGAGCCGCGAGTCCGTTCCAAACGGAGTCCTGACGTTCTGCGCCGCCGATGGCGAAGCGGTGTGGCTTGGTGAGTTTGAATCGCTTCGCGAGTTCGGCGAACGCGCTTTGCATTCCGTCCCGGACGACGAGGATGATTTCATCAATGCACGGCGCGTCATTGAATCGTTGCCACGTATGCGCCACGACGGGGCGACCGGCGACTTCGAGAAAGAGCTTGTCCACGTCCGCTCCCATTCGCGTGCCTTTGCCGGCGGCGACGATGATTGCACTGTTCATTTCGCCTAAGTTTAGGGTTTGAAGTCTGATGTCTAAAGCCTAAACCAGCACGATGGAGTTGAAAGAGCGCATCACACTGCCCCGGAACGCCGTATTTCGGGAACAGAGTCAAGTTGCACCCAAAATCATCCGCGTCTCGCAAAACATTCTGGCGATGCGTCCCCTACCCTGCTAAACAGTCCGCGTGTTTGGTTTGTTTAACAAATCTTCTGCCGCCGAATCGTCTGCACCCGGACCTTTCGGCAAATTCACGCTGCATGAATTGATCGCCACGGGCGGCATGGCGGAGATATGGCTCGCCAGCGACAGCAAAGGAAAACATTTTGCCGTGCGCCGGTTGCTTCCTGAATTGCGCAGCGACTCCACCTCCAAGAAACGTTTCATCAACGGCTGCGAGGCGTTGGAACAATGCCAAGGGCACGAGTGTGTCATCGGCTATCTCGAACATGGCAAGACGGACGGGGCACATTATTGTGTGATGGAATACGTGGAAGGCGCGAACTTGAAAGTGCTTTACGCGCGACACGATCCCGTGCTGCTCGACAACGTGGCACAGATCATCTTGGACATGGCCGAGGCGCTCGAACACGTCCATGAAAATCATTTCATCCATCTGGATTTCAAACCGGAGAACATCATCGTTTCGCGCAACGCTTCCGTGCGACTCGTGGACTTTGATCTGGCGCAGGCCTATTCCGGCAAGCCGCTCAAGATCACGAAGAATCCCGGCACACCCAGCTACATGGCGCCGGAACAACTCTCCGGTCAACTGATTGATCCGCGCGTGGACATGTTTGCCTTTGGCGTTTCCGCCTACGAATTGCTGACGAACGAAAAACCGTTTCCTGGCGAAACTTCCACGGACATCCTGCACGCGCAGACAGATCGCTCAACTTTCAAGACGCCGCGCGAGTTGAATCCTGACATCCCAGCGGGCCTTGAAAAGGCCATCCTCAAGTGCATCGAACGTGATCCGGACATGCGCTACCCATTCATGAGCGTGCTGGTTCGCGATCTGAAGGCGGCTCTCTACGCCTGATCGAGACGGGGTGTTCGCTCCACGACAAGCTCTGATTTCACGCCGGATTCTTGGCGCTCCTAAACCGCCTGCCCGCTTGAAGCCACCCTGTTTTTCCCCCGCAACATTCATTGACTCTGAACTCGTCTTTGATAGTCTCACGGCTCGTTTTTTAACGGTATTTCACGACTGAAACTGAACTCGAAAACACTTATGGCCAAAACCAAATCCACCAAATACGTCTATACATGGGGCAACAAAAAAGCTGACGGCGACGGCAGCATGAAACCCCTCCTCGGCGGCAAGGGCGCGAACCTCGCCGAAATGACCCGCATCGGCCTCCCCGTGCCTCCCGGGTTCACCATCACCACCGAGGTCTGCACTTATTTCTACGCGAACAAACGCTCTTACCCATCCGTGTTGCAGGCGCAGATGGAAGCGGCCATGACCAACATGGAAAAAATCATGGGCACGAAGTTCGGTTCAACCACCGGCATGCCGCTGCTCGTCGCGGTGCGCTCCGGTGCGCGCGATTCCATGCCCGGCATGATGGACACGATTTTGAATCTCGGTTTGAACGACCAGGCCGTCATCGCGCTCGTCAAGGCCACGGGCAACGAGCGTTTTGCGTGGGATTGCTACCGCCGTTTCATCCAGATGTATGGCGACGTGGTGATGGGCGTGCAGAAGCGCGAAGGCGAAGATCACGATCCGTTCGAGCACACCATTCACACTTTCAAGCACGAGACGTATCATCGCGACATCGTGGACAGCGATCTCACCGCCGCCGATCAGCAGGAACTCGTGAAGCGTTTCAAGAAGCTCGTCAAGGAACGCACTGGAAAAGATTTTCCGACGAATCCGTGGGATCAATTGCGCGGCGCAGCGGGCGCGGTGTTCGGTTCATGGATGAATGATCGCGCGAGTGTGTATCGCCGCAAATACAACATCCCGACCGAATGGGGCACAGCCGTCAACGTGCAGGCGATGGTGTTCGGTAACACCGGTGAAGATTCCGGTTCTGGTGTGGCGTTCACGCGCAATCCAGCGAATGGCACGAATGAATTCTACGGC
>JANPGI010000313.1:0-4959 GCA_031423875.1 Verrucomicrobiota bacterium
CCTCGTTGTCCGCCGCAATCATTGGTACGAATGTCCCCGCACTGCCAATCTCTCAGTCGCGCATTGATTCCCTGCCAGATCAACTGCGAAGAAGTTGGACTGACTATCTCACGAGTTCAAAAGTCTATTCTCTCGCCGACCGTAAATTTTTCGACGACGAAGCTCGGCTCAATGGAATAACCAACACGATTTCTCCGCCAACGGCTCGCGGTAGCGGACGCATCTCGTTGGACAACCCGCCCGCTTGGTATTCCAGCGATGAAGCCCGGCGCATCGCGCAGATTATCGTTTCCTTTCAGACGCCCGCCGGGGGGTGGAGCAAAAATCTCGACATGACACACCATCGTCGTGTGCCGGGCGAGTTGTTCGCGCATGGCAATGCGTCGAGCTTTGTCACGCCCGCAGACCTTGATAAGCCGGGCGATCCGAGTTGGAACTACGTCGGCACGTTCGACAACGGGGCGACATTCACACAACTCCGATTCCTCGCCAAAGTCATCGCGGCGTCAAGCGGCAAGGAAAACGAGGCGTATCAAAAATCTTTCCTTCGCGGACTCGACTATATTTTTGCCGCACAATTCCCCAACGGCGGCTGGCCGCAGATATGGCCATTGCAGGGCGGCTATCATGATTGCGTCACGTTCAACGACGGCGCGATGACCGGAATCCTTGGTCTGTTGCTCGACGTGTCTGCGGCAAGAGATGAATTCTCCTTCGTTCCAAAACTGATCCGGCAAAAATCTATGGACGCATTGCAACGCGGCATCCATTGCATCCTCGCAACGCAAGTCGTCTCCGCCAGCAAGCGATCTGCTTGGTGCCAACAATACGATGCGATCACACTCGCACCCGCTTCCGCTCGGAATTATGAGATGCCCTCTTTGAGTTCCGGCGAGAGTGCCGGCGTGATGCTTTTCTTGATGCGGATTCCCAACACAGACTCGAACATCATCGCCGCCGTCCACTCCGCTGCGGCGTGGTTTGAATCCACCGCCATTCGCGACAAGGCGTATCGCCGCACGGATTCAAACGATGGACGGCATCTTGTGGATTCGCCGGGAAGCGACCCGCTCTGGGCGCGATATTATGGGATTAACGACAACCGCCCGATCTTCGGCGACCGCGACAAATCCATACACGACACCGTGGAAGAAATCTCCCGCGAACGGAGAGACGGCTACGCGTGGTTCACCGACGCACCCCAGAATGCGTTGAAGCAATACACGCGTTGGAAGAAGTGACACTGACTAAAATCTGAATCGTGCTCGAAGTGAGTCAGCGCAAATGATTGAGGCAGATTCCGGTGATACAATGGCGCGGACTCACGTCCACGACCATGGAGTTCACGGCAAGGAGCGTTCGGACAATTCACCTACTTCACGTCACCCGCACCACCAACGCCGTGGTGTTGTCTCGACCGTCGTTCTTCACCGCCGTTTCGACGAGCGTCTTCGCGATGTTCGGATCAGCCGCACGGAGCAAGTCGGCAAGATGCCCGTTGTAAAGCCCCTCGGTCAGACCATCTGTGCAAAGCAGAAAGACATCGCCGCTGTTGCACTCGACCGAGCCGACTTGGGGATCCACGAATTGATTTCCGCCGCCGAGAGATTTTTGGATCACGTTACGACGCGGATGCGTCCGGGCCTCGCGCTCGCTGATCTGGCCGTTACGCAAGAGCCAGCCCACATGCGTGTCATCCTGAGTCAGTTGCTTGATCTCGGTCGCGCCTGCTGGCAGATGGTAGATGCGGCTGTCGCCAACGTGACCGAAGAACACGCGCCCCGGCGTGAACCAGCACAGACTCATCGTCGTCTCCATGCCGTGACATTCATCGTAGGAAGTGCCGAGATAAACCAACTGGCGATGAATCTCGCGAAACAATTTTGTCAACACCTCCGCCACCACGTCATCCTCGCCGCTGGAGATTTTGCGAAATGACTTGGGAAGCAGCGTGGTGATTTTTTCCACAGCGATGTTGCTGGCGAATTCGCCCGCCTTTGCGCCGCCCATGCCATCACAGACAGCAAAAACAAAATCTGCTTCCGCCGTGGTGGCGTCGCCGTATTTGCCGAGACGATGGACTTCGCGCGCGTCAAAGCGCAGACCAAGGAACGAATCCTCGTTGTTCTTGCGCACCTTGCCCACGTCCGAGAGGCCGGACCAGATAAGCGTGTTGAAACTTTTCTTGCGTGGTTTCATAGGCGCGTCGGGAATGATGGTGGCGAACTCAAAATCAATGAGGCAAAACCGTCCGTCCTTCTGGCGATAGGTCACGTTGCGGATATCGGGATCGTCATGACGCACGCCGAACTTTTCCAACTCGGCGAACAGTTCCTTGGTGCGAGCGTCATCCAGATGATCCACGCGGGTGCCGCAGTTGGACGTGATGATGCGGATTTTCTCGGCGTCCGCATCCAGTAAGCGCGGCACGAACGGGCAATCGCGCATCTCCAGATGCCGCAACACGCGGACTTCATTGTCGAAGCGCTCACGCGCATTCGGCCCGTGGTACGCTTTGATCACGCGTCCATCAAATGTGAGATGGACCGTCGCACGCAATGTGTCTTTGACCTTGAGCATGGGAACAAAGCTTTTTTCTCTGTGCGAATGACTAGCCGATACGAACGTAGAAGGAAAGAGAGTTCACTCAGAGCGCGCTTTCTTTTGAACAGTCCGGTCAATTCTCAACAGTAATTTTGTATTCGTTCACAGGCGTAATCACGTTGTGAACAACTTTTTCGCATATGAAACCCTTGCAAGCAGCGGCTGAAACACGCTCATGAGTTCTGCACCAGCAAAAATCTTGCGGTGCGGCACTGAGCCTGCTGAAATACCGAACCGTTGACCGGGCTTGACCTGTTTACTGGCGGCTCCGTCGGACTAAACCTGATTCACAGACACGAACAAACAACAACCACGCACATGGCCAAATACAAATTAGAATACATCTGGCTCGACGGTTACGAACCCGTCGCCAACCTCCGCGGTAAAACCCAAGTCAAAGAATTCGCCAGCTTTCCCAAGCTCGATCAGCTCCCGATGTGGGGCTTCGACGGTAGCTCGACACGCCAAGCCGAAGGTCGCACTTCGGATTGCATGTTGAAACCCGTGGCCGTTTATCCCGACACGACCAAGAAAAACGGCGTGCTGGTGATGTGCGAAGTGATGATGCCGGATTGCAAGACGCCGCATCCGAGCAACTCGCGCGCAACCATCCTGGACGATCCCGGCGCGTGGTTCGGTTTCGAGCAGGAATATTTCCTGTACAAAAACGGCAAGCCCCTCGGCTTCCCCGAATCCGGCTTCCCCTATCCGCAAGGCGAATACTACACCGGCGTCGGCTACAAGAACGTGGGCTGTATCGCTCGCGAGATTGTGGATACGCACCTCGACCTCTGCTTGGACGCAGGCATCAACCACGAAGGCATCAACGCCGAAGTCGCCAAGGGACAGTGGGAATTCCAAGTGTTCGGCAAAGGCTCGAAGAATGCCGCCGATCAAGTCTGGATGGCGCGTTATCTCCTCGTCCGCCTCTGCGAAAAATACGGCGTGGACGTTGAGTTCCATTGCAAGCCGCTCGGCAAAGACGTGGATTGGAACGGTTCAGGTATGCACTCCAACTTCTCCACCACTTACATGCGCGAAGTCGGCGGCAAAGAATACTTCGAGGCACTCATGGCTGCGTTCGATAAATACAAGAACGAGCACATCGCCGTGTATGGCCCGGACAATCACCTCCGCCTCACCGGCCTGCACGAAACGCAGTCCATTGATAAATTCAACTACGGCATCGCCAACCGTGGCGCGTCCGTGCGCGTCCCACACAGCTTCGTGAACAACGGCTACAAGGGCTACCTTGAAGACCGCCGTCCGAACTCCCAGGGCGACCCCTACAAGATCGCCAGCCGCATCTTGCAAACGATCGCCACCGTGCCGACACCCGGCGCGAAGAAGGCGAAGAAGTAATATTCAACTCCGGCTTAAGGCTGGAAGCTTGAAACAGGCGTGGCCGCGAGGTCACGCCTGTTTTGTTTTCCGTGGGGACACAACCGACGCCAGCCAAGTTCTCGGGACATTTTCAAATGCTTCTCATGTCATGTTGCTCTGACCGAGGACGGCTACACTCTGCTCGTTGCGCAATCCCATTTTTGAAAATTCATCAATTATGTTAAATCAAGAGATGATGAATCGGACCACGGAATCAAGCTGCACTTCCAAAAAATAATTCAGAATGATGCGAGCAGAACTATTTCTTCAAGCGGAAGAATCTAGCGTCATTCGTGGCGGGGATCGTGACCACGGTGCGATTGTTCGTCAGCGTGGCGGGGAAGCCAGTCAACGCAGCCCAAGTGTTCGTCGAGACGAGATTCGTTCGAGATTCGAGCGTGTACTCGGTGGAGAATCCATTCCACGATAACTGGACGTTTGTTCCGATCGAAGAAATAGTTAGTGTCGTATCCGCTAGAATCTTGAGCATGAATCCGTCTTTGTCGGAGAATGTGCCCCCGTTGGATGGAGGCGACGACGGGAATGTGCTATTTCCGATCACGCCCACCGCATAGACATTGTTGCCGGCGTCAACCGCAACGCCATACGCAGCGTCGCTGGCTGTCCCGCCGATGTAGGCGGAATAGTTCAACACCGTACCAGTAGTGCTGAGTTCGGCGATAAACGCGTCCGATGCGCCGGAGTTCGTCCCGCGCAACAGACCAAACACGGCGTTGGTGGGAAAGTTAGCCGAAGCAGTCACGCCGACGACATGGGCACGCCCCGCAGAGTCCACTGCCACATCCCATGCTTCATCGCTGCCTGAACCGCCGAACGTGACGGAGTAATCCCAGTTGGTGAACGAAGGATTCAGTTTTGAGACGAACACGTCAGGAGAAAGTGTATTGGTGATGACTGACGAATAAAGATTGGTGGAGCTACGCGGGAAATCCGCCGAGCGCGTGGAGCCAG
>JANPGI010000314.1:0-9965 GCA_031423875.1 Verrucomicrobiota bacterium
TGCACTGCGGCAGCCCTCTGCCGCCTTTACAACCGCAGGCTTGCGACGCGAAAGCGGCTGAGGGCTGCCGCAGTCCAAGACCTCGCGGAATTTTCCGGCAGGCTTTCAGAACCCGACCACAGTTTTAGTTAAACCGCCCTAGTGGAGATCACAGGGGTTAAGTTTCCGCGTTCGTTTTCTCCGCAAAAGCAGGCTGGACAGTTCTTTTGCTCAGAATACGGTCACGCCCATGAACCAGATAGGCTGCAAAACGCAAGGCCTACTTAGATATTAGCCATCATGGAGTCGCCCACGCAATTCATTGAAGTTTTCCTTCGAGCGCAGGCTGAGGTGAGCGGGGCATCGCGGGAGCTTCACCATTCGCTTGAGGCTCGGTTTTTCGAGCCTGAATACCAAGCGCTCTATTCAGCGAGGAGGGTAGCGAAGAACAATAGTCCAGAGAGGATTTTGAGCGTTGAGGACGCAGGAGGTCTCGCCAAGGTCATCACCTCAGGACCGCCGAGCGGGATTCCCAAGCGATACCGCTACCATTTGAGGCGATCCGGCACGACGTGGCAGATATTCGAGTGGGAGTGGGAGTGTGCATGCTGTGCGCTGGCAGTGGTCGGCAGGCCGATAGTGCTTGCGACATTTGTCATGGAACTGGATGGAAGGATTCGGTGAAACATGATCGCTAATACGGAGATAGGCTGAAAATTTCAGCCTCAAGTTAAGCTTCCGTCTGACTAAACACCAAAAGAGCGTAACGGCACTTCAAAGGCGATGTCGCTTGAACCGAGGAAACATTGAACATCCAACATCGAACTCCCAACAACCAATGAAAACCTCGAAGGTCGCCCTTGGATGTTCAATGTTCGGCGTTGAATGTTGGATGTTTCCTCTCCTTTCAATTTTTCCTACCCATCCGCGCGGCTTCGCGCCACACTCGGAGCACCATGAACACGAACAATCCTCAACTACACAACTCCCCTGCTCTCTCGCGTCGCTCGTTCTTGAAGAATTCCTCGCTCGCCGCTGCAGGCGCGGCGGCGGTCAGCAGCTTTCCATTCGTCGTCACCAGCCACGCTGCGCCGGATGATCCCATCCGTGTGGGCGTCATCGGTTGTGGTGGGCGCGGCAGCGGCGCGATCCTCAATGCGCTGGGCGTGGAGACAAAGGTTGTCTATCCCAAATCTGGCTATCACACCGAAGACATCCAAGCTGGCGCGAAGGCCTCCAAATCAAACATCAGCGTCGTGGCGCTCGCGGATGTTTTCCCGGATCGGCTGGCGAATTGTCGCAAGAACCTCGGTGCCGTTGGTGTGAACGTACCGGAGGAGAATTGCTTCACAGGTTTCGACGGCTACAAGAAGTTGCTCGCCATCCCGGAGATCAATTACGTCATCCTCGCCACGCCGCCGCACTTCCGTCCGACGCATCTGATGGCTGCGGTTCAAGCGGGCAAGAATTGCTTCATCGAGAAACCCTGCGCCGTGGATGGTCCCGGTGTGCGCGTGGTGATGGAAGCTGGAAAGCTCGCGAAGCAAAAGAATCTTGGCATCGTCTCTGGCACGCAGCGTCGTCATCTCAAGAGTTACAACGAGTGCATCAAACGAATCCAAGACGGCGCGCTCGGTGAGATAGTCCACGGCTCATGCTATTGGAACGGCGGTGTCATCTGGACGATTGATCGCACGCCGGAGATGTCCGACATGGAATGGCAGATGCGTAACTGGGGATATTTCACCTGGCTCAGTGGCGATCACATCGTCGAGCAACATCTGCACAATCTCGACATCATGCGCTGGGTCATCGGGCAAAACCCGGTGAAGGCGATGGCGATGGGCGGTCGCGCCGCGCGCCCGAATCATCCGAACTACGGCCACATCTACGATCACTTCGCCACGGAGTTCGAGTATGCGAACGGTATGAAGATGTTCAGCCAGTGCCGACAGATGGACAAGACAGACAGCAAAGTTGGAGAATTCATCGCAGGCACGAAAGGCACGAGCGATTGCAAATCGTTCATCCGCGTCACCGGCAGTCAGGCGTGGCGTTTCCGCGATCAAGACACGAATCCTTACGAGCAGGAACATCTCGATCTGATCAACAGTATCCGCGCGGGCAAACCGTTGAACGAAGCGCAGGAAACTGCCGAGGCCACGCTCATGGGCATCATGGGCCGCGAATCCGCTTACAGCGGCACGATTGTGGAATGGGATCAGATGCTCAACTCGAACCATCGTCTCGGCCCGGAGAAGTATGAGTTCGGCTCGCTGCCCTTCCCGGAAGTCGCCGTGCCCGGACAATACAAAGTTTCGTGACCGATCTCATTTCAGCACTCGCCGCTGAACTCGAACGCCCGCGCGCAGTTTCGCCGCAGGTCATCAAGCACATCGTCGGCACGCACGGAGTGGCACGCGAAGACATCGGCGCGTTTCTCACCGGGGAATTGCCCAAGCTGGAAGATTACGAGGTTGACCTGATTCTCGCGCCACTGTTCACGCCGTCGCTGGCCGATCAATCCGTGTTCGCAGAGTTACTCGGCAAAACATCCATCGCCACGGATCAGTCGTCGTCACTGATCCAACACCTCACACAACGCCCGACTCGCGCTCAACTCACCACCGAAGACGGCGCGATACATCCAGTCCCCTTGCGCGATGTGATGATTGAACGGTTCGTCCATCGCCTCCGATTAGAAGGCACTATTGACGACGGTGTATTTCAATTGATCGGCAGCCTGCCGCAAGCGGGAGATCGCGCGCTGCTCAAAGCCATCGCCCGGCGCGCGATCTGGGAGAACCCCAGCCGCCGCGAAATTCTCAAGCGTTACCTCACGTCCGTCGGCGACGCGTTTCGCGCAGACGATGCCGGTGCGTTGTTGAAGCTTGCTGAAACCTACGAGCCGGCAAGCGTTGCCGAGTTGCGAGCGCGGATTCCCTACTGGCGACAAGTCCTACGACAAGAGATCAACGGAGGTGGCACGAAACCCTTCTTCAACGAGCGCGTCGAAGAACTCCACGGCGGCGGGAGGGATCAACGTCGCCCTGACAACAGCCGCACAACGGCGAAGGAAATTGAACAGGCGTTTCTTGAACGGCTGCAAGGCATGCTGGCTTGAACGATGACACCCTCGCCACTCTTGGCTGAAATCGGCGTTCCTCGATAAAACTTCACGGATAGATCAGCCGATAGAACACGCTGCCTTGATTCACATCCAGCGGCAAACTCACACTGTTCGTCACCGACGATTCCGCCACATCAAACCAGTTGTTGCCGAGTCCTGCCGCAAACGTGTTCGTCTGCGCCTGCAATCGCCAGCCGGTGTGAGTGGTGGGCCACGAGAGCGTGAGGTTGCCACCGCTGAGAGCGAAGGAAATGTTCGTGGGGTTCGTGGCGACTGGAATTCCGATCAACATACTGCCCGTGCCCGCGATGTAGGGCGCGCTGTTGGCTGCGTTGAAAACACCCGGCGGTTTATTCGTTCCGTTCAAGATGATTCCACCCACGCGGTTCGTGCCGGAGAAATTCAAATTCAAGACCGCGCCGCCCGCCACAGTCACAGTTGAATTGGTTGACAGCGTTGCCTGACCGAAGGCGAGTGCGCCGCCGCTGACCGTGGTGTTGCCGGTGTAAGTATTGACGCCGTTCAATGATTGCGTGCCGCTGCCGGATTTCGTGAGGGCGAGATTGCCGCCAACCGCGCCGCTGAAGGTGTTGGTTGTGGTCGTGTTGATGACGAGCGTTGCGGAAGCGATGCTGCTGTTCGCCACCGCGCCGCCGTTGCCGCTGACGTCGGCGAGTGCGGCGATGGTTTGTGTTGTGCCGCTCAAGTCGAGTGTTGCGCCACTCGCGAGATTCACCGGTGAGCCAGCGGGCAACACGCCTGTGAACACACCTTCCAACACCGCCGTCTTGTTCGACATGACGTTGCGTACTTCCGCCTGACTCAGCGCGCGGTTGAACATATAAACTTCGTCAAGCGATCCGACGAATGGCGCGCAGCCATCAGTCGTGGACGGCGTGTAGCCGATCCAGAACTGGTCTGCTGCTGTTGACGCTGCGGTGTTCCAGCCGGTCGTGCCGGTCTTTGCGTCCACATTGCCGTCCACGTAAATCGTCTTCACCCCGGCGCTGACCGTGATCGCAACGAACCGCCACGCGTTGTTGTTCACGGGTGCCGTGCCCGTCATGTAACCGTCGCCCCAGCGCACGCCGCCGACGCGCGTGCCGCCGGTCGTGGCGTTGTTGTTGTTCAAATAAAACGTCGTGAACCCGGAATTCCATGTGCCGTCGCCCTGGTAGCCGAACGTCGCGCCGCCCGTCGCCGTCTTGATCCAGATCGCGTAAGTCCAGGCCGCACCTTCGAGGTTGCAATCGAGCAACGTAACTTTGTTCGGGATGGAAATGTAGGACGAGCCGTCGAGACTGATTCCACTGCCATAGCGACCGCTCACAGTGGTCGCGCCGTCGCCGATGATTTCGCCGTTAAATGCCGTGCCACCGAGACCTTTGTTCGTGACGTAGCCATCCGCCACTTGATCGAAATTGAACCACAACACCGGCGCGAGCATCGCGACGTAGTTAGTGTTGTCGCTCTGCCCGAACTTCACCGTGCCCGCGCTGATCGTGGTCGCGCTGCTGTAGGCATTGATGCCGGACAACGTGACTTCACCAGTGCCGACTTTGGCAACCGAGCCATTGCCAGTGATGCTTCCGGCGAATTCGCTGCTGCTGTTTTCGCCGAACGTCAACGCCGTGGGCGTGCTGCCCGCGCCGAGTTGAATCGTGCCGGAGTTGCCGCCGGAGAGTGAACCGAGGACTTGGTTGGAACTGTTCAACACCAGCGCCGCACCGGACGCGACAGTCAAATCCGTGCCGGTGGGCACGCCCGGGCCGTAAGCGATCACACCGTTCATGAGATTGGTGATGTCGCCCAACGCAAGCGTGCGGCCATAAACGAACACTTCGTCAATCGTGCCGTTTAACGGCTGGTTGCCATCGCCAACGCCCGTGTCGCCCGTGCCGCCGATCCAAAGTTGGCCGCCGGTGGCGTTGCCGCTCCATGCGTTCGCTGCCCACGCATCCAACGCGCCGTCCACGTAGAATGCCTTCGTGCCGTTGTTGCAGGTCATGGCGATGAAATGCCAGTTGCCGTCGTTCAACACCGCCGTGCCGGTTTGCCAGCCTTGTGAATTGCGCACGCCGCCGCCCTTCGTGCCGGTGGTCGAACCGTTGTTCAAATAAAAGCTCGTGTTGCCGCTGCCCCAGCCGCCGTCGCCTTGATACATGTAAGCCGCGCCCGCGTTCGTGGTGCGAATCCACATCGCCCAACTCCATGTGCCGCTGTTGTTGAAATTGATGACCGGGCTGTTCACGAGCACGTAGCCGGAGTTCACCGTATTGGTACCGACGCGGAGTCCTTTGCCGTAACGTCCGGTGTTGGTGATGGTGACGTTCGAGCCGGTCAACGTGCCGTTCAACACTGCGCCGCCGCTGCCGCCGTTGATGACGGTCGTGCCGTTGGTGTTGTCGAACGAGAGATGGAGCAATGGGCCGCCCTGCTTGACCGTGCCACTCGCGATGATCGTCGGGCCGGTGTAAGTGCTCGTGCCGCCGAGCGAAGTTGTGCCCGTGCCGGTGAACGTCATGCCGCCGGAAGTGTTCGCGCTGGTGCTGATGGTGAAGCCGCTCGCCGCCGTGCTCGCGCCGCCGCCGGTAAGTGTGACGAGGGTCGGCGCACTGGTATAAACGCCGCGACTCGTGACGACGAAGCCGGTGACTTTGAACGTGCCTTTACCCGTGCCGTCGTCGGCCATCACAGCGTAAGCGGTCGCGCCGCTGCCCGTGCCGCCGGTGATTTTCGCCAAGGGTGGCGCGACGTAGCCCGATCCTTGAATCGTCGGGCCGGTGATGGAATTAACACCGAGACTCGGCGGCGCGAGCAATGGCCTTTCGACCACCACCGTGTTGCCACCGTTATCAATCGTGCCGCCACCAGCGTGAACATAGACATTGTCCACGCGGTAGTCCGTGAGGAACGCAGCGGAGGAAATGTTCGCCTTCAGCGTGCCGCCGTTGAAGTTCAGGTGCGTCATGGGATTTGCCTGATCGGCGCGAACCGCTCCCGTGGAGAGCGTGCCGTTGGTGAGCAGGTTCACGATGCCCAGCGTGCCGGCAACCGTACTGGCGCTGGCGAGATTCACGCCGAGCGTGGCGCTGGGCGCGGCGATCAGTGACGCAGGATTGTTTCCGCCGCCGACATTGATCACCGACGACGCGCCGCTTGTGCCGGACCAATTCAAGTCCACCCGCGCGCCGTAGGCTGAACCGCCCGTGATGTTCAACAAACCAGAACTCGTCGCCCCGCCACGCCCAATTGCAAGCCAGCCGTTGACTGTGAGCGCACCGCCGGTGATGTCCATGATGCCGATGGTGTCGTTCTGGCTTCCGCCGATGCCGACTTCGTTTGCCGTCAGCGTGCCGCCGGAAAGTTTGTAGTAGCCGCGCCCGCTCGCGATCGAGCCGATGCGAAAATCGTCCACGCTCCCGCCTTGCGTGAACACCACATTCCCGCTGGTCTGATACGCCGCACCGACTTGATTCGCTCCGGCGCGGTCACCGAGCCACAAGCGATACGCGGTGAGGTTCGCCGAAATGTTCAGCACCGCGTTCGTCGTGCTGGCGGCGTTGTTGTCCACGACAAGGATGCTGCCGCTGCCCGACTTCGCCGCGCCGGTCAGATTCAACGTGCCTTGGCGATGAACGGTGTTGCCGTTGTAACTATTCCCACCGCTCAACGTGAGCGTGCCCCCGCCGCTTTTGAGCAACGTGCCGTTTTGCGAGATGATGCCGGAGAGGGTTTGCGAAACGGAACTGGCGAAATTGAAGGTGCTGTAGTTGGCGATGTTGCCGGCGTGATTGCCGCCGCCGAGCAAGCCCGCGCCGCCGATGGCCAGCGTGCCGCCGCCGTTGATCAAGATGTCGCCGGTGAAGGTGTTCGTCGTGTTCAATGTGGTCGTGCCCGAACCAAGCTTCGTGAGCGATGCCCCGCCGCTGATGCCCGAGCCGTTGGCGGAATTCACGGTGTAGCTCAACGTGGAGTTGCTGAACGTCACGCTGTACGGCGAAACATTCGCGGGCAGATTTACCGTGGTCGTGCTCGCGGTGTCGTCGAAATTCACCGCCGAGCCGTCTGAGAAATAGGTGCTGGGCGAGCCGCCGAAAGTCCAGTTGGTTGTCGTCACGATATCCCAAGTGGTGTTGACGTTTCCCTTCCAAACCAGCGTCGGCACGGGAACAAGTGCGCTGGCTTCAGTGCTGTCCGGGCTTTCGCCGTTGGCGTTCACGGCACTCACCACATAATAGTACGTCGCGTTGAGGATGAGGCCGGTGTTGGTAAATGAAGTGGATGGGACGGATGGGCCTAATGCGACGTATGGGCCGCCCGACAACATTGAGCGTTTCACGGTGTAGCTGGTTGCGCCGGGACTCGCTGACCAACTCAACACGATCTCGGCACTGTAAAGGCCGGTGGCAGTGAGGCTGGTCGGTGGCGGCGGTGGCGTCAGGGTTGTGGCGCTGGCTTGCGGTGAATTCGTGCTTGTGCCGCCGCTGTTCACCGCAGCGATGACATAGTAGTAAGTCGTGTTGCCCGCTAGGCCGGAGTCGCTGTAATTTGTGGATAGGACGGATGAGGCTAACGAGACGTATGGGCCGCCGCTGTTCATCGAACGTTGAACGAGATAACTGCTCGCGCCCGAGCTGGGTGTCCATGCGAGGTTGATGATATTGGCCGATGCGGGGGTTGCGCTGGCGTTGGTCACGCCCGCCGGAGCGACCGGACTCAACGCATACAACGCCGCGATTTCCGCCGCGCTCAACGCGCCGTTGTAGATGCGGAAATCATCCACGCGGCCATTCAAATATGGATCGCCAGAATACTGCGATCGCCCGATGTAATTGTTCGTAGCGTTGACCAATCGTCCGATCATGTCCGGCGTGAACGTCATGGCAGTGTTGGACGCGACTGCTGAGCCGTTCACGTAAAGTGTGCCGACGCCCGAGCCGGCATTGTCCGCCTTGAGCGTCACCGCGACGTGATGCCACGCCCCGGCGGTCAGTGCCGGACCGTTGATGCCTTGCTCGCCGTTCCCGGTGAACTTCGTGATCGCAAACCGCATCGCGCTGCCGTTGTAAGGACTCAGGAACATGTAGCGATCCGTGTCCGCGCCGAAATCGAAAATGCGCGCCCATGTGTTCAAGCTGTTCAAATAGACCCATGAGGAAATCGTGGCGTCGCCCACACCTGTGATCAGATTGTTCGGCAATGCGACGTATTGCGAACTGCCGTTCAGGCTGACGCCGTTGCCGAACTTGCCACTGGCGGTGAAACTCGCGCCATTCACGAGCGTGGCGGCGGGGCTGAGTCCCGACGCCTCGGACGCGGTCGTGCCGCTGGCTTCATTGAAGCGGTAGTAAGTCGTGAGCTGCTTGATGCCGATTTTCTTTTCGGGCGAGTTCGGCGATTCACCGAATTTGTCCTGCGCCGAGACGACGTAATAGTACACGCCGCCATTGGTGATCGTTGAATCGAAGTAAGCGTTCTCGGGCGCGACTGGAAGGCTCGCAATGGTGGTGTAAGGCCCGCCGCTGACGGTGGCGCGCTTGATGAGATAGTTTGTGGCGTAGGCCGAGCCCCACCAGTTCAACAGCACGTTCGTCCCGTAGATTTTTGCCTCCACGCCGCTCGGCACTGCACCCGCCGGAATCGGATCGCGCAAAGCGGTCAGCGTGGTGAAGCCGAAGAAGTCTGGGGAATTTGAATTGTCATAAAATCCATCGGGACGCAAAACGCTCGCCGCCTGCGCGGTCCACGGCGAGGACAGACCTTTGATGTTCACGTAATGGTTGTAGAAGAGATCCCAGGTCGGCGGCAAAAACCCGCGACCGCCGCCGCTCAGTCCACTCGTGCCCCAGGCAAAGGAATTCCCTTCGCAGACCAGATACGACTGATAGGGCACGTCGTTCCAGAGGTTGTACTTGGCGGAGTACTCCAGCCCGCGTAGAAACAAATTGTTGTCAAAGCCGTAGAGGTCCACGCCCTGATTCCACGCCACCTGCAACGCCACGCCCAGCCACGCGACGCCGTCCATCGCGTGCGGCTGATCGCGTCCGCTCTCCTGCCACTGCGCAAGACCATTGGTGTGGATGAACCACGCGGCGCTCGTCATGTTGCCGTTGCCCTCGCCATGTTTGATATAAGTCACCGCACGATTAAACATGTTCGTATCGTCGCAAAACACCGCGCAAGCCATCAGCGAAGCGACGTTGCACGCGTCCCAGTTGCACCAATAATGGCTGTCGCAGGTGCCATTGTGGTTCACGAGAAAACTGTCGTTTCCGCCGGCAAAGATCTTCAGGAATTTGGTGTAGTTGCTGATGCTCGTTGCCGACCAATTGGTGTAACCGCGCAACGCTTCGCCGGCCACGGCAAATTCATAACCACAGATGCCCGCGCCCAAGGCCCAGTTGGAATCGCCGCCCACGCCGTTGGTCATCGTGCTCGACCAGGCATCGCACCCTTGGATGGCCTTCTCGACGAAGTTGGTGTCGCCAGTAATGCGCCAGCGCAACGCGAGATAGTAGATGGCGAGCGCGTCCTTTTGGCTGCGGGCGTAATTGTTACCCGAGCCACCGCGAATGATTTGCGTAACGGGATTCCACGGCCAGCCCGTCTGGGCGAGATAAGTCGTGGTGAGCTGATTATAGCTATCCACCCAGGGTGATTGATTGGCGGTCACCTTCGCCTTCATGCGATCAAAGTCCGCCTGCGTGTGCAGGCCGCCGGGATGGACGAATGGTTGCGCGACGACCGGCTGGCTCACGCCTGTTACCCAAAGAAGCAACAGGAGTAACCAAAGATTTGATACGTTTATCAGTAGGATTGGAAGATATCGAAGATTTGAAAGCCGATTTAAAAG
>JANPGI010000315.1:0-7738 GCA_031423875.1 Verrucomicrobiota bacterium
GACCCGCGCGAAACTTTTGCCACACCGCATGCCACCTTGAAAGAGTGGGGCTTCCTCACCAACGGCGGTGATAAGATTGGCGTCACGCGCGAAGGACTGCTCCAAATTGATCGTTTGCTCCACGAGTTTTTCAAACCTGAACACAAGACAGGGAGATATGCCTGAACAAGCGGCGGGAAAATGGTCAGAGCTGGTAACTGCCTTTAGCGAGGTGGCAGAGAAGTTCTTGGCTGATCATCCTTCTCTTCAATTTGCTTGGAAAGATGAGAGCGAGAAACTTCGACGAACACTAACTATTTTTAAGCGCGCTGAATCTGAATTTGATGTCGGCGTCTGTTGCGAAACGTATGGTCTATATCCGCTGGCCGGTGATTGGCATGGTGCTCCTTGGGACATATCAACTCCTAAAACCACGCCTTCCATCTTGGCTAGAGACTGTATTGGATGGGTTCACTTTGCTCTGACACCTGCAGCACGACTTCGCGTAAAGACGAGCAATGGTCTGCCATACAAATGGCTCTTCGAATATCAAGAGGCGTCAAATTGGAAAATTGACTTTGAAACCGACTTGATCTTCTTCAATTATTTCGGCAAGCGTGGTGAAATGCTGTTCCAAAACCACCACTTGCCCATCCCCGAACCTGAACACAAAACCGGACGCTATGCCTGATACGTTTGCTTATCCGCTTTCAGACTTTTATACGCACGCCAAGCTGCCGATGCCGCGCATCGAGACGATTCCCGGCGATGAAGTGCCAGAGCCGTATCGCTCGTTGCTCGTTCACAAGAACGACATGACGCCGACATTGGAGACGTTTCACAATTCCCGCATCCATCTGGAAATCGTCAGCAAGGATCGGCGTGGCGGCTTTTATTTCCGCGAGGTCATTCTGCGCTTGGATCACGATGAGAAGCCGGTGGAGTTCGGCGCGAATAAACTTCACATCGGGATTTTCTCCGAAGACGCACAGGAGCAAATCCTATTGGAACAAGTGCCGCTTGGCCGGATTCTCAAGGAGTGCGGTGTCAGACACCAGACCGAGGCCAAGTTTTTCCTGCGTGTCGAGCCGGATGAAATCATCTGTCGCGCGCTGGAGCTGGAAACGCCGGTGACGCTCTACGGTCGCAAGGCGGTGATCACAGATCATAAGGGGCTGGTGTTGTCGGAGATCGTGGAAATTCTCCCGCCTGCTGCCGTTGTTTGATTGTTTTAGGACGTTTCATACTCAACAGACTCAAAGCTGAATTCCCGTTGGAAGCCCGCTCGCCGCTCTGTTACTTTGCCGCTAGAGAAAACTGAACGAGAGGAACACAATGCCACAAGCCATCATGGATCCCGGCGAAGTCCGGCGTTTCGCGGAAGAACTCAAACGATTCAACACCGAAACGCAAAACCGCATGTCGCTCCTGCAAGCGCGCTTCTCCGCACTGGGCGACACTTGGCAGGATCAGGAACACGCCAAGT
Source organism: Verrucomicrobiota bacterium (assembly GCA_031423875.1). Lineage (GTDB taxonomy): Bacteria > Verrucomicrobiota > Verrucomicrobiia > Limisphaerales > JADLHS01 > JADLHS01. Next base: position 1,466 of record JANPGI010000315.1, read on the forward strand.
TCTCCGAGGAGTTCCGCGATACGATGAAAGTCCTGAAGAAATTCATCGAGAGTTCCAACACTCACACGCCCTTCCTGCTCCGCAAAGCGCAGCGCATTGAGGAATATTTGAACCAACACTGAGCCATGACGAACCGTTGCAAGTTGAAGGTTGAAAGTTGCAGGTTGAGTTACGCCCGCGCGAAGGCATCGGAACTTGCAACCTGTAACCTGCAACTTGTAACTCCCTAACCCATGCCCGATCGCGCCAAAGTCACGTCGCTGGAAGCTATCGAGGACTTCCGCGCCAAGCTCGTCGTCTATCGCGATAAAGCCCGCCGCGTGCTCGACGAGGTGGATCACGACGTCACGCGCAATCGCGTCTGGCTGGAAAACGAGCGTCCGAACTACTGGCAGAATCAGATCCGTCTCCGCACCCGCGCGCTGGAACAATGTCAGCAGGAACTGTTCAGCGCGCAACTTTCCGGCCTGCGCGATTCCTCCCACGCGCAACAGGCCGCAGTGCAAAAAGCCCGTCACTCCATCCGAGACGCCGAGGACAAACTCAAGGTCACCGGTCAATGGGCGCGACAGTTCGATCATCGCGTCGAAACCCCTGCCCGTCAGGTCGAGCAACTCCGGCAATTGCTCGATCACGATCTCGGCCAAGCGGTCGTGTGGTTGAATGAACTCATCAAAAGCTTGGGCGCGTACGCGGAACTCAGCCCAAGTTCATCATCGGGTGCTTCGCCAGAAACCATCGCAGCCACCTCGTCCTCGATTGTTGGGGGGACATTCGAGGACGCGGACGACAACGATGACAAATTAAAAAAGTCATGAGCGCGAGCCAAAACAGATTGATGGCATTGACGAACAACCTCCGCGCTGAGTGGGAGCAGACCAAGAGTTATTGGAATGACGCCAAGAGCCGCGAGTTCGAGGAGCGTTTCCTTCAGGAATTGATCCCCGCCGTCAATCAAGCCATCAGCAACATTGAATCCCTTGAACGCACCCTCCAGAAAATCCACGCCGACTGCGAATGACATGTTAAGCGTCGCCCAGACCATCGAACTGCTCTCGCGCGTGCGGCAGGGCATGAGCGACTCCGCCGTCCGCACGAGTGAACTGGAGCGGGACTTCGCCATGCGCTCGCACAAGCTGCGCGTGAAGTTCGATACTGAACTAGCTACCGAGAAATCTCGCGGTCAAAGCGAATCCAACTCTGCAAACGGCGACGCGATCGAACAACAGAAGCAGGTGGAAGCCTCGTTCACAAAGCGCAAAGCACGCATCGCCGCCGCGCTGGACAACGCCCGAAAAAAGCGTTTCAGCCAGATCGAAGCCGAGGAAGGCAAACACACTTTCGAGAATCAGAGCCACATCCTCGAAGCCGAACGCGCTCGCGAGGCCGACACGAAGAAGAACAAGACCACGCACGAATCCTTCACCGCTGCGCTCGCCAACGAACGCATCGCGCTGGATCGCCTCGCCATCCGCGCGCGCGCCACGTTCTCAGGCTTTCGCCCGCTCGCCAAACTCATCGCCGAGACTCCCGCGCCCGCCACGCTCGACACCAGCGCGCCCGAAAGCCAACTCATCGAACGATTGTACGAGTTCCGCGATCAAACCGAGCGTGAACTCTCCCGCACCAACGCGCTCGTGCTGCCGCTTTTCTTTCGCCTGATCCCGCCCTGGTTATGTGTGCCATTGATCGTGGGCGCGGCGTTCGCCTTCGTGTCGGAGTTGCGCCGGTTTGAATTTCAATCCGTGCCCACAAACACCTGGCTCATCATCGGCGGATGTCTCGCGGGCATTTTCGTTTTGTATTTCCTGGGCAAACAACTGGCCACGTCCCGCGCTAAATCCGCTGCGCTCGCTCTCAGTTCCGCGCTCAAACTCGCCGAAGTTTGCGCGCAAAAATCCGACGCGAGTTTCAAGGCGGAAACACATCGCATCCAATCCACGCACGCCAACACATCACAAATGCTGAATGCCCGGTGGAAGCAAGTCAGCGGCGACGCCCGTACATTGCGCGAAGGCTGGAGCGAGCGACTCACAACCCAGGCGCGCACCCTGACTCTCTCGAATGAAGAGCGCCAACGGTTGTGGCTCAAGAGCGTCAATGAACGGCACGTGGAATTGACGGGGAAATTGCAGGAACGGCTTTTGATCGCCGTGAAGAATCTCGAACTGGGCTACGCAGATAATCTCGCCCGTCTCACCGCCACGCGCGATGACGGTCGCAGAAGTCTTGATGATCAATGGCAAAACGTGACCGCTCCCGCGCTGGTGACATTGAACGAGTTGGGAGACGCGGCGGAAAAGATGTTCCCAGCGTGGCGCGCGGAGTTGTGGCAGCAGTTCGGGCTGCCGGAGGATTTCAAACACGCAGCCAAGTTCGCCACGCTGCATGTGGACATCAGCAGGATTTCCAGAGAGGCCACAGAACTCAACAACGCTCGAACCAACGCAACGGAACAATTAAATGTGCCGCTGCTGTTGTCTGTACCGCAACAAGCGTCCGTTTTGTTCGAGACGAAAACCTCCGGCCATGAGCAAGTCATCGGCGCGCTCAATAATCTTATCCTGCGACTGCTCACCAGCGCGCCGCCTGGACGACTCGCATTCACAATCATTGATCCCGTCGGCCTCGGACAAAACTTCGCAGGCATCATGCACCTCGCGGATTTCGAGGATCGTCTCATCAACAGCCGCATCTGGACGCAGCAGGCGCAGATCGAGCAACGTCTTGGCGACCTGAACGAACACATCGAGAAGGTCACGCAGATGTATCTGCGCAACGAATACGCCTCGCTCGCTGAATACAACGCGCAAGCCGGTCGCCTTGCGGAGAAATATCAGTTCCTCGTCATTGCCGATTTCCCGACGAACTTCAGCGAGGTCGCTGTGAAACGCCTGCAAAGCATCGCAGCCAGTGGTGCGCGGTGTGGCGTTCACATCTTGATGCACTGGGATCAACGCAAGACTGCGCCCGTGGAATTCGTGCCGGAGGAACTGCGTAAGAACTCCATCTGCATCGTACCGAAGGGCGATGGTTTTGCTTTGTCGAATGCGAATTGGGAGGGAACGACACTTTCCCTCGACGCTCCGCCCGATGCCGAACTCGCAACGAAGCTTCTCCATCAGATCGGCAAGGACAGCACGGACTCGTATCGTGTGGAGATGCCGTTCGCGGAAGTTGCACCGGACGACAGCGAACTCTGGAGCTTGGACACGACTAGCGAATTACGCGTAGCTGTCGGACGCACCGGCGCGACGAAACTCCAGTATCTCGCGCTCGGCCAAGGCACGCGGCAGCACGGGTTGATCGCGGGTAAGACTGGCTCTGGCAAATCTACTTTGTTCCACGTCGTCATCACGAACCTCGCTCTCTGGTGCAGCCCTGACCAAGTTGAGTTCTACCTCGTGGACTTCAAGAAAGGCGTCGAGTTCAAGACTTACGCCACGCACAAATTGCCGCACGCCCGCGTCATCGCCATCGAGAGCGATCGCGAGTTCGGCCTCAGTGTGCTTCAACGGGTGGACGAAGAACTCAAGCGGCGCGGTGATCTCTTCCGCAAGCTCGGCGCACAAAACATTGCGGGCTACAAGAGCGCGGGCGGCACGGAAGCGATTCCTCGCACGCTGCTGTTGATTGACGAGTTTCAGGAGTTATTCGTCGAGGATGATCGCGTGTCGCAAGGCGCAGCGTTGTTGCTGGATCGCATCGTTCGGCAAGGCCGCGCGTTCGGAATCCACGTCTTGCTCGGTTCGCAAACGCTCGGCGGCGCTTACTCGCTCGCCCGCGCCACGATTGGGCAGATGGTCGTCCGCATCGCGCTGCAATGTAATGAAGCCGACGCCTACCTCATCATGAACGAGGACAATCCCGCGCCGCGCCTGCTTTCGCGTCCGGGCGAAGCGATCTACAACGACGAGGGTGGCGCGATTCAAGGCAACAGTCCGTTTCAAGTCGTGTGGCTACCCGATCAGGTGCGCGATGAGTGGTTGGCAAAAGCTGAAGCGCTCGCGATCAAACGGCACGTCACCGCGTCTCCCATCATTTTCGAGGGCAACGCTCCGGCCAATGTCACCGACAATCCCCTGCTCCGCTCGCTGCTCGCTGCAAGTTCGCTTCAAACGACAAGTTCCCCTCGCGTCTGGCTCGGCGCGCCTAACTCGATCAAAGGCCCGACGGAAGCGATGTTCCGCCGTCAGAGCGGAAATCATCTGCTCATCGTCGGCCAGCGCGAGGAAGCGGCGTTAGGCATGTTGGGGATTGGACTGATTTCGCTGGCGGCGCAACTTCCCAAAGCGGGCGCCCGATTCATCGTGTTCGATTGCAGCGCGCCGGATTCTGCCGAAGCAAAGTTCCTTGAACAGATTGTACACGCGATTCCGCATGAGGTGAAACTCGTACGCGCGGGTGAGGTGGAAGAAATGATGACATCGCTCGCGGCGGAGCAACAATCGCGCGCGGAACAATCCGGCACGGCAGGTGCAGAGACCTTTCTGTTCATCCACGGCTTGCAGCGAAACAAGAAACTTAAGTTCGACGAGGAGATGAGTTTCTCGCTCGATGCGAACGCTGGCGCACATCCTGGTTTGCTGCTCAACAAACTGATCACCGAAGGCGCGGGACTTGGCTTCCATGTCATTGCGACGTGCGACAGCTACAACAACGTGATGCGTTGCCTGAGTCGCAAGGCGGTCAGCGAATTCGAGATGCGGGTCGTGTTCCAGATGAGTTCCAACGACTCAGCCAGCTTGATCGAATCACCACAGGCCAACGATCTCGGCCTGCATCGCGCCATCCTGTTCAACGGTCAGGAAGGTTGGACTGAAACATTTCGTCCATATGCCTTGCCTGATTCGGCGTGGATTTCTGCGGCTAAACAGGCGCTTTCCCGACTGCACACATGAATCAGTTGCCCGCGATTTGCGTCCAGAGAAGGTTGCGCTAACGATTAATAATAAAATTAGAGACAAACCATGGCAAAGACCGGAAATAATTTTGATGCAGTGATCATCGGCGGCGGGCCGGCGGGGGCGAGCGCGGCGGCGATCCTCGCCGAATACGGACATCGTGTGCTGGTGCTGGAACGCGAGACGTTCCCACGCTATCACGTCGGCGAATCCATGATCCCATTCACGTTCCAACCGATGCAGCGGCTGGGTCTCGTGGACGTGATGGAGAAGTCCGCGTTCCAAAAAAAATACAGCGTCCAGTTCGTCGCGCCGAACGGCAAGGCGAGTCAGCCGTTCTATTTCTTCAATCGTTACGACCGCGAAACCGTGGCACAGACATGGCAGGTCTTGAGAAGTGAGTTTGATATGACGCTGCTGGATCACGCTCGGAAGCGCGGAGCAGAAGTGCGGCACGAGGTGACGGTGAAGGAACTGTTGAGGGAGGAATCCAAAGTTGTTGGCGTACGGGCGGTGGACGCGAACGGCAAAGTCACTGAATTTCGCGCGCCAATGACGCTGGACTGCACAGGCAAGGAAAGTTTCACGGCGGTGCGCCACGGCTGGCGCAGCAAGGATCCGTTCCTCAACAAAGTGGCGGTGTGGACTTATTACAAAGGATCGAAACGCGAGAGCGGCATTGACGAGGGCCAGACCACGGTGGCGATGATCCCGGAAAAAGGTTGGTTCTGGCACATCCCACAACACAACGACATGGTCAGCGTGGGCGTGGTGGCCGAGGGGAAATATCTGACACGCGGCGGCATCAAGGACCCGAAGACCATCTTCCATCGCGAGGTTGAAGAAAACCTTTGGATCAAAGATCACCTCTCTGTCGGTGCCAGCACCGGCGAGTATTTCATCACGAGCGAATACAGCTTTCACTCGCGTCATTGCGGCTGCGAAGGATTGTTGCTCGTGGGCGATGCTTACGCGTTTCTCGATCCGGTGTTCAGCAGCGGACTGATGCTCGCGCTCAAGAGCGGCGTGATGGCGGGTGAAGATGTTCATGCCGCCATCCTGAGGAATGATTTCTCACCGGAATGGTTCGAGTGTTACGCCCGCTCCATGCGCCAGGGCATCGAAAACATGCGCAAGCTTGTGTATGCGTTCTACGACCCGAACTTCTCGTTCAAGCAGGTGATTGATAAATACCCGGAAGCAGCGGATGAGATTACTGACTGCTTAAGTGGCGATGTGAACAAAGACTTCGAGCCGCTCTGGAAGAAGATTCGCGAGTTCGCGCCGCTGCCCGATGATCTGCCGGTGGGCGGACCGCTGGTGTGAATGGTAGGGCGCGTCACTCCATGCGCGCCGTCGTTTGTCTGGC
>JANPGI010000316.1:0-7733 GCA_031423875.1 Verrucomicrobiota bacterium
CGAGAGAGGCAGGCTTCAACGCCTGCCTCTACTTTTTAGAGGTGATATGGGGAACTTGCGGAGAGATGGTTGCCCTCACCCGAAATGGGTTTTGTCGAAAACGAGATCGAACATGATACTGTCCGTACACATCCGATTTACCCGATGACTTTCAGCCAATCATTTGTCCTCGTCATGTTCATGGCGGCGTCTGTTGTCTCATCGCGCGCACAGATGCCCATCTACGGTAACTACGGGGCGCACGACCCCTCCACAATGATCAAGGACGGCAGCCGATATTACGTTTTTACAACCGGCAGTGGCATTCCCAACAAGTACTCGACTGATCTGCGCAATTGGACGGCAGGTCCGGCGGTCTTTCCCTCCGGCCCACCTGCGTGGGTCAACACTGCCGTTCCCGGTTACGATCCAGGCAACTGGAATTGGGCGCCGGACGTGGCGTTCTTCAACGGCAAGTATCACGTCTATTATTCCGTCTCCCAGTGGGGCACGATTGATTCGGTCATCGGACTTGTCACGTCGCCGTCGCTGACTTCGCCGGTGTGGACGGATCAAGGCAAGGTGGTGCAATCCGATGCATCGCCGTGTTGCGTTCAACCCGAGACCGACACCACGTCTTTCAACTGCATTGATCCCAGCATTCTCGTGGACACCAACGGCAGCGTCTGGATGGTTTTTGGTAGCTATTCCGACGGCATTCTCGTGACGCAGCTTGATCCCGCGACAGGCAAGCGGATGAACACAAATTCCATCGGCACAAAAATCGCAAGCAGCAGCAATTCATTTTTCGCCAACACCACCGAAGGCGCGCACATCCATCAGCGCGGCGGTTACTACTGGTTGTTCCTCAACTACGGCGGTTGTTGTTCGGGCATCAACAGCACCTACAACATTCGTGTCGGTCGCAGCGCGAGCGTCACCGGGCCGTATCTCGACAAGAGCAGCGCGAACATGATCGGCGGTGGCGGCACGATGGTTTTGGAAAGCACCGGACGCTTCATCGGGCCGGGTCATCCGGGAATCCGCGTGGAGAACGGCACGAACTGGTTCACGTATCACTACTACGACGCGAACAACAACGGCGCGAACACGCTCGGCCTCACACAACTTCAATGGGATGCGAACGGCTGGCCTGCTGTGACGAATGATTGGAGCGCGCTTTACACGTTCGAGACAGACGCGCGGGAACATCGCGCTCTCTACAACGGCACGTTGCAGAACGGCGCAACCGTCACCAACGAACCCGGACGCGGCAAAGTTCTCAATCTCGATGGAACGACTAACTACGTTTCATTGCCGCATCAGGTCGCCAACGCCAGCACCTTCGCAGCGTGGGTCAAATGGAACGGCGGCGCGGACTGGCAGCGTCTCTTCGACTTCGGCACGAACACCACGAAATACTTTTTCCTCACACCTCGCGCTAACACTGGCGTGATGCGCTTCGCCATCAAGAATGGGGGCGGTGAGCAACTGATCAATGCGCCTGCTGCATTGCCGACGAATTCGTGGGTTCACGTCGCCGTCACGCTGGATGGAACGCGAGGCATCATTTATCAGAATGGATTGCCTGTGGCGACGAACGCCGCACTCACGATCCGTCCGTGGCAATTGCTCTCGCGCAGTAATTACATCGGCGAAAGCCAGTTCGCAACGGACCCATTATTCAACGGCAAGATTGATTCCTTCCGCATCTTTGGCCGCGCGTTGTCTGCTGCGGAGATCAGAGACATCGCTTGGGCGCATCCGGCACTGGCGCACCGTTACAGCTTCACGAGCAACGCGTGGGATTCCATCGGCATGGCGCATGGCGCGTTGAAGGGCAACGCCACCATCACGAACAACGCGCTGAAACTTACCGGTGCGAGCGGCGGCTACGTGGATTTGCCCGGCGGGCTCGTCAGCGGTTCGTCGGCTGTGACCATCGAATGTTGGGCGACATATGGCGTGAGCGGTGACTGGGCGCGGCTCTGTGACTTCGGCAATATCTCCGGTGCGTTCGGGCAGAATTATCTGTTCTTCAGCCCGCGCACGGGAACGGCGGCGCATCGGCTGGAGGCATCGCCGGGATTTGTGCGGACGCTGGATGCGACCGGTGTGCTAGACAATCGCACGTTGCTCGTTACTTGCATCGTTGATCCATCAGCGAACTACGGTGCGATCTATACGAATGGCGTTCTGGAAAAAGCGGTGACGAACACATGGCCTGCGCTCACGTCCGTCAGCACAGCATGGTCATTCATCGGGAGGTCACTCTACAACGCGGATGGCTGGCTCAACGCGACGATTGATGAACTCCGCATCTACGACGGTCGCCTCACTCCGGAGGAGATCGCTGTGAATCACGAATTCGGTCCGAACACCCTCGCGTTACCTGTGACATTGGTTCAAACCAACAATCCCACCACTATCACGCTCACTTGGCCGTCCTGGGCTGTCGGGTTTAATGCGGAAGCCTCCACCAATCTCGCCTCGGCCACATGGTCACCGGTGACTCCAAATCCGACGCTTAGTGCTGACCTCTGGAGCGTCTCTGTTCCAAAGACCAATGCCGCAAAATTCTTTCACCTAAAACGCTGATCTTATGTTACTATTTCGCCACATGAATCGCCCTGTCGTTGCCCGTTTGTCTATCTGCCTCATAGCTGCGTTGGCTATCGTCAATTCTGCCCGAGCCGCACTCACCCATCGTTGGCAATTCAACGAAACCACAGGGACAAACCTCGCCGACTCGGTCGGTGCCGCGAACGCATCCATCTTCGTTCTCGCGGGCGGCGGGGGTTACACGCTCTCCAACGGCGCGGTGCGGATTGATGGCGGAGCGCGATCCAACGCGGATTATGTTCAACTTTCGGCGGATGTCTTCGACGGGCTGACCAATGCCACGATTGAACTCTGGGCCGAGCCGCACGCGTTTGTAAATAATTCCCGCATGATTGACATGGGCGACGGTGCTGCGAATCCCACGACGAATAATTTCCGGCTCACCTGGGTCAACGGCGCGAACGGCAACCAGCAGGTGTTCGGCGTGCGCGGCTACACCGCTTCAGTCAGCGCGCTGACCACGGCGGCCAATCAAGTTTATCATTACGCCATCGTCTGGCAGGCCACCGGCGGCACGGGCGGGCAGGGGATGGTGAGCTGGTATCGCGACGGAGTCTTCGTTACAAATCAAATGCACGGCACGTCATCCATCGCGGCCATCGCAAATCTCGCATCGCCCATAGTCTGGCTCAGTCGCTCGCCCTTCACAGCGGATAACGGCGCGAACGCATCCTATCACGAGATGCGAACTTACAGTCACGCGATGAGTCCGACGGAAATTTTTGTGAGTCGCACCAACGGCCCTAACACCGTCGTGATTCCGCCCGCACAGGCGTTCGCCGTGGATGTGGTCACCAACACAGCCAACCGCCTTAACATCGGATGGAGTAATGGTGTGGGCAGTGCCGGTACGATTGTCGTCGTCAGTCCGAACCAAGCTCCCGTCGGTCAGCCGACCAACGGCGTTGTTTATTCCGCGAGTTCCGTCTTCGGTAGCGGCGCGAATCTCGGCAACACCAACTATGTCGTGTACGTCGGCGCCGGCACGAGCGTGACAATCACCAACCTCACTCCCGGCGTCCGTTATTATGCCACGGCCTATTCTTATTCGGGCAGCGGTGCATCCACCGTCTATAATCTCGCCAACGCATCCACGGACAGTGAAATCGTTTCTGCTGTCGCTCAGTCCATTTCGTTGACCGCCAATGCTACGATGTCTCTTGGTGCGTCGAGTCAGGCGACGGTGACGGCGAATTACGGCTCCGGAATCTTCGGCGATGTCACTGCGACGTCCTCGTATTCATCGAGTGCCACGGGTGTTGTTTCCGTTTCTGCGAGCGGCGTCCTCACGGCCAATTCATTAGGCTCGGCTTGGATCACCGCCAGCTATCAGAGCAAAATTTCCAGCAACCTCGTGACAGTCGTTGACCCGCTCACAGTCAACCTGAAACATCGCTACACGTTCGCGACCGACGCTTCGGACTATGTCGGAACGGCGCATGGAACATTGGAAGGCGGCGCCACGATCACGACGAACAATGTGGTGTTCAACGGTGCGACGGCGTATGTGAATCTTCCCAACAATCTTGTCACAGGCTACACTTCGATCACGATTGAAACTTGGGCCACGGACAACGGCAGCGGGGGCTGGGGGCGTATCTTCGATTTTGGCAACAACAACGCGGGTGAAGATTTGCAGGGCACGGGCACGCAATACATGTTCCTTTCCCTGCCCAGCGGTGCCGGCAATCTGCGCGCCGCCATCACCGTGGGTGCTGGCGAACAACTGTGCGAGTGGGCTGGCAACCGTCCTGCCGTCGGCGCGAAATCCCATATCGTCTGGACGCTCGACGACGCCAGCAATATCGCGCGATTGTATGTCAACGGTGTTCAAGTGGGCGTGAATTCAAACATGACGCTCACTCCGGCGGCAATGGGTTCAACCGTCAACAACTGGCTCGGCAAATCCGTCTGGCCTGATCCTTACTTCAACGGAACGATTGATGAGTTCCGTATCTATGACATCGCGCTCGGCACAAACATTGTCGTGCAAAATTTTGTGAATGGCCCGGACGCACTCGCTACGCTGCCACCGACTGCGGTTGCGGATGCGGCCACGTTGAACTCCGGCGCAAAGGTGTTGATCCCGGTCCTCGCCAATGATGTTGGCCCGGCCATCGCACCCGCCACCGTGCAGGTCATGACTTCGCCCTCCAACGGCAGTGCCGTGGTGAAGCCTGACGGAAAAATCCTCTACACTCACAACGGCAGCGCGACGACTTCTGACGCGTTCACCTATCGCGTGCAAAATACTTTGGGCGCAACGTCCGGGGTCGCCACAGTTTCGCTCACGATCAGTTCCTCGTTGCGGCTCGCCGCGCCGACCTTGGTCATGCCGCCGGCGACACCGCCGACGGTTCTTCAGGTGGTTGATGCGTTGCCGGGAGCGACATTTACCCAGCCCATTTGCCTGGCGACGATTCCGGGCAATACGCAGCGTCTGTTCGTCTGCGAGCGCATGGCGAAGGTTCAGCTCGTTCCGGATGTCACCGCCGCGCAGCCCGCGAAGCAGTTATTCTTGGACCTACAGCAAGTTGTTTCCGGACGCAGTCCGGTCGAGACGATCGAAGGTGGCGGAAACCAGGAACACGGATTACTCGGCCTCGCGTTCCATCCGAGCTACACTTCGAATGGTTTTTTCTACGTGGCTTACACCGTCCGCATCTCCGGCGGCTCTTATTATCAGCGTATCTCGCGATTCAAAGTGAGTGCCGGTAACCCCAATGTCGCTGATCCCAATTCCGAATTGATCTTGCTGCAACAACTTGACGAAGGTTCCAATCACGACGGCGGCGACATCCATTTCGGCCCCGATGGCTATCTGTATTATGCCGCCGGTGACGAGGAGAATCCGAACGACTTCCGGTTGAACAGTCAGATCATCAACAAAGACTTCTTCGGTGGCGTCTTCCGCATTGATGTGGATAAACGGCTTGGCAATCTCGCCCCCAATCCTCATGCGGCGATTCCGACGGATTCGGGCATCGCCCGGTTTTCTGTGCCGAACGACAACCCGTATGTTTATACCAGCCTTGGTGGAACTTGGAATGGCACCTACAACGGATTGACCAATGTCAGTTCAGGGTCGGACCCGAATCTGACCACGATCCGAACGGAATTCTGGGCGACTGGATTACGCCATACTTGGCGTATGTCGTTTGACTCGTTGACGGGCGACCTCTGGGGTGGTGATGTGGGGCAGGGCACCTACGAGGAGGTCAATCTGATCGTGAAAGGTGGCAATTATGGTTGGGTGTATCGCGAAGGAGCGCACAACACCGGCCTCCGCAACCCGGTGCCGGCGGGGTTCACTTCGATTGATCCGGTTTATGAACATCTGCACACGGGTATTGCCGGTGGCGATGCACAGTTCAAAGGAAATTCAGTCTGCGGTGGCGTGGTGTACCGTGGCAATCGCATTCCCGATCTCTACGGGAATTACATTTGGTGTGATTCCGTGTCCGGCCACATTTGGGGGCGCAATCCGAATACAGCGATTGTGACCCGGCTTACGGGTGTCCCTGGTGCATACGGCGGTCTGGTCAGCATGGGCGTGGATCCATCCAACAAGGACGTCCTCTTCTGCGACTACATCAACGGACGCATTCTCCGTCTGACGACCAGTGCGGCTGAGGGTTCGTTCCCGCAGACGCTCAGCGACACTGGAGCATTTGCCGACCTCACCGACCTTTCCCCCAACCCCGGTCTGGTGGATTACGATCCTATCGTGGCGTTCTGGTCTGATCACGCCATCAAGAGCCGCTGGTTTTCGATTCCCAATCTGTCCGACACCGTCACTCACATCGTTGACGGCAATTGGACGTTGCCCTCCGGAATGGTCTGGGTGAAACATTTCGACATGGAGATGACGCGCGGCAATCCCGCCACCAAGCGGCGACTCGAAACGCGTTTCGTCGTGAAGACCACCAACAGCATTTACGGCGTTAGTTATGCGTGGAACGCGGCTGGCACTGAAGCCTACCTCGTCCCGGACGGCGGCACGAATTTCAACCTCACGATCACCAACGGACTTACGACCATCACGCAACAATGGGGCATTCCCTCACGCAGCGAATGTCTCTCATGCCACACCGCCGTGGGTGGATATGCGTTGAGCTATAACACGCGCCAGTTGAATCAGACGGCGACGATGAATGGATTCAACGGCAACCAACTCTCGATGTTGAGCGCGGCGGGATATTTCTCCAATCCTGTCAGTGCTCCGCAGACCTTGCCGGCGTTCTCCAAGGCGGATGATTCCGCTGTCAGCCTTGAACATCGCGCTCGTTCCTATTTCTCAGTGAACTGCGTGCAATGCCATCAACCTGGCGGCGGCAGCCCCGGAACTTGGGACGCCCGCGCGTGGATCTCGCTGTATCAAACCTCGCTCATCAACGGTGACCTGAATAACAACGGCGGCAACCCTGCGAACAAACTCATCAACCCCGGCGACACCGCGCACTCAGTCGTTCTCCAGCGCATCCGTGGCAACGGGTTCAGCCGGATGCCGCCGCTCGCGACCAGCGTGATTGATGATGCCGCGACGAATCTGTTGCACACATGGATATCCACCGAGCTGACGAACCGCCAGAGTTTTGCGCAATGGCAGTTGGCGATCTTTGGTTCAACCAACGCTGGCAACGCGCTAGCCACCGCTGATTCAGACAACGACGGCGCGAACAATTACTACGAATACCTGACGCAAACCTCGCCGACGAATGCGGTGCCTGCGCCGTGGACGATCTCTATTGATAAGTCGGCTGGTACTGTTGGTGTCAGCTTCCAGCGCATCGCGAACCTTGGATTCATCGTTGAGACCAGCACCAACTTCACGAACTGGAGTTTCTGGAATGTGACGGACAACGCACTCTGGTTTAGCGCGTCGAACTTCTTGGATACGGTCGCTGGCCCGCTGACAAGCGAGACGGATCGTTACTATCGCGTGAAAATCTACGAGCCTTGATCACTCAGGCGTTGATGAGCATCAATTTGCGTTTACTTCGGACATCGCCCTGGATTGTTTCCGGGAGCTGATGTTTTTGTTTGAACATTGACCGGCTTGGTGCATTTTCAGGCGCAAATCGCCCATCGGCGAACTCAACAGAAACTATGAAAATTGCCATCGTCGGTCT
>JANPGI010000317.1:0-2525 GCA_031423875.1 Verrucomicrobiota bacterium
ACCTAATGCGCCCCGCGAGCCAGACTAGAAACCAATCCTTGGGCGCGAACGCCAGCGCCTTCTCGAAGCAAAAATCCGCGCGCGATTCATTTCGCGCGAGTAACACATCGCCGCGCGCGAGCCAGACGTAAGGCGTATCGCCGCGTTCCTCGATGGCAGAATCAGAGAACGCGAGAGCGCCTTGCAGATCGCCGCTGCGAGCGAGCGCGACGGCTTTCGCGGCTAGCAGCTCCGGTTCGTGCGGAAACTTTTCCAGAGCTTTGTCCGCCCAGAGCCGGGCTTCGCCGCATTCACCAAGTTCAATCAACATTCGCACCTGCCCGGTCCAGGCAGCGGCGTTCTGCGGATTGAATTCGAGCACTTTGGAGTAAAGCCGGAGCGCAGATTCAAAGCTTCCATTCTCAAACGCGCTCTGTGCTTCAGCGAGATAATGCGCCTCGCCCTTGAGCGCCGGATTCGATTGCCCGTGCGATTGGTCCTCGTGTTCGCCCCCGAACTCAAGATTAACGAAGCGGCTCATGTGATAAATTGATTTAACCACGAATGAACACAAATGGACACGAATAATAAATTCCAGCGGCGCCTTTGGATTCGTGTCTGTTAGTGTTCACTCGTGGTTTGAAACTCCCTCGGCACGCTGGCATTCCTAGCGCGACCTTCGGCCCATTCGCGCAAAGTGTTTATCTGTTCGTCCATCGTTTTGGCCAGCGGCACGGTTTCAGCCAGCGCGGTCAAAATATGACTGGTGCTTAGTTCCGTGTGCGAGTCAAACGCATCGTAAAGCGCGCTGTTGATGGCTTCTTCGATTTCTGCGCCGCTGAACTTCTCGCAAGCCAAAGCCAGTTGCGCGAGATCGAACTTCGCTGCGTCGCGACCACGCTTGCTCAGGTGAATTTTGAAAACCTCCATCCGTTCCTCGGCACGAGGCAAATCCACAAAGAAGATTTCGTCGAGGCGACCTTTGCGCAGCAACTCAGGCGGCAGTTGGGAAATATCGTTGGCGGTGGCGACGACAAAGACGGGCGCGTTCTTTTCCGAAAGCCATGTCAGAAAAGTTCCGAACACGCGAGCCGTGGTGCCGCCATCGCTTGCGCCCGAACCTTGCGAGCCAGCGAAAGCTTTATCTATTTCATCCACCCACAGAATGGCGGGCGCGATGGATTCAGCGACGGCAATGGCGCGGCGGATGTTTTCTTCCGACGACCCAACATAGCTGCCGAACATGCGGCCCACATCGAAGCGGAGCAGGGGAAGCTGCCAGAGATTCGAGACGGCTTTCGCGCACAAACTTTTGCCGCAACCTTGCACGCCGAGCAGCAAAATGCCTTTTGGCGCGGCGAGTCCAAACGCCCGCGCCTCGCTGGTAAAGGCAACGGCGCGCTTGGTCAGCCATTCCTTCAACACACCCAAGCCGCCGACCTGCGTGAAGTCCTCGCTCGTGGCGTAATATTCCAGCAGGCCGCTCTTGCGGATGATCTGTTGTTTCTCAGCGAACACTTCGCTCACTCCATCGCCGCTCAATCGCTCTGACTTGACGATGATCTTGGCGAAGACATTTTCCGCCTCGCCGAGCGTCAGGCCGAGCGCGGCTTGGAGTAATCGCTCGCGACCCGCATCGTCCAAATCAATCTTTACCTGCTTGATCTGTTTCACTTCGACGATGATACGGTCCAGCAGGGCGGACAAATCATCGCGCGTCGGCAATGGGTGATTCAACACCGTGATCTCTTTTTCGAGTTCAGTGGGGATCTCTAGCGTGGGCGAGATGAGGATGATTGTTTTGAAACTGTTCTTCAGGTGCAGCGCGATCTCCTTGAGCTTGCGTGTGACGGCGTAATTGCTCTTGGTCAGGAACGGATGAAAATCCTTGAACACGAAGATGGCCGGCTCGACCTGTTCGATGACGTGATCCAACGCTGCGAGCGGTTCTTTGGTGGCAGAGTTGCGGTTCTTCTGCGATTGGATGGAAGTTCCAGCGGGCACGATGCCGGTGCTGTAACTCCACTCGAAGACTTTCTTCTGTCGCTTCCTTGCGATCTCCAAAACGACCTCCTGCACGCGGAGTTCCTCGCTGGAGATGACGTACAGGATCGGATACCGGGCACGGATCAGCGTCTCGATCTCGGATGGGAAATTCATTTGCTCAGAGTTTCGGCTAAAATATTGACCAAGGCAAATCCACTCCGTCACGCATCCGCGTTAAAAGGTTCAACCCGAAGCGGACGCAGAGCCATTACGAGGAAAACGGAATGCAATGGGTATTGCAGGGTGAGACGCGCTACAACTAGTAGGTCATTCAGGAGCGTAGCACCCACAACATGCCGGTCGTGCACGCGAGGCACGGACTTAAGCGCTTCACTGTTTGCGACGGTAGGCGGCCATCAACAACGCGCTGATGCCTGCAATAGCCATCACTGACGGTTCTGGAACCAAGATGTCGGCAGGAGAATATGTGCCGCTCAGAAATATTTCTTCCGCTCCGTTATTCAATTTGGCCATGCTGATGTTAAACAGCAGAATGTCGT
>JANPGI010000318.1:0-5119 GCA_031423875.1 Verrucomicrobiota bacterium
GTGGCTCATGCCCGTCGGCACCGCATCAGTCACCACAACGCTCTTGGCCACGGCTGTGCCCGTGTTCTTCACCACGATGTTGTAGGTCACGTCCTGGCCCAGCACCGCTGTCTCAGGACCACTCTTGTCAATCGTGATGACAGGCTTGCCTACAAGAATGGAGGCGCACACCCGCGCGTCGGCGGACACTGTGGCGCAATTGACCAATGTGCCTTCCTTGTCAGCTTTCAAGACGACTTTGGCCTTGATGCTCTGGCCAGCGTCCATGTTGCCGATGTTCCAGATCAGTTGATTGCCTTCCACCGTGGCCGCAGGCTCGCTGCGCACATAGCTCGCTCCAGCAGGGATCGTGTCCCGCACAACCACATTGGCCGCGCAGCCTTGGGCCACAATGGTCAACTCAGTCACAAACTCAGACCCCAAACTCGCCTCCGCTGGCATCGTCTTGCTCAACCGGATCAATCCGCTCGTGCTCTCAGTACAGGCTGTCTTGCTGCCAGACCCTGTTGTCGTCCCCGCCGCTGGCTTCGCCGCAGGGGTCGTCGCCGTAACAGGCTTCGCCACCAGCGCAGGCGCTACAACGGGTTTGGGCGCAGGGGCAGCCGCTGTCTTGGCAGTGGTGGCGGGTGCGACTGCTGGTGCGGCATTGCTTTTGACCATTCGGCCCATGTAAGGCGAGCGGCCTGTATAGTTCTTTCCCATGGGCACTTCAAACTCAGAGCGATATTGATCGTTCCATTCAGATTGTGGAGTTGATTGCGCGTGCAGTGGTGTGGGAGAGGCCATTGTTGTGACAGCCAACGCGAGGGCCGCTGCGAACATCTTGGTTTTTGTTTTCATATGAACTGTTTGATCGTGGTTTGTTATTCGGGAACGCCCGCTCTAAAACGTCTGAATTGCGGCGGATGTCTCTCTCGCACCTGATCCCGGAAAAGTTTGTGGGATTGCCGCAATTGAACTGGCGGCGGACATCTTAGGGTACAAATCGGCATTTGCAAGTTGGCCTGCACTGGGCGCAGAGCGACGCAGCATTCCGCTCGACTTGCGTTTGGCCTGAAACAACAATTCGCGCCGTGCCACGCATCGTTCTTCAGGATGTGATCAAGTCCTTCGCCACGCCGGACAGAAAATCTGTTCTCGCAGCGGACTCGGTCAATCTGTCCATCGGCGATGGCGAACTGCTCGCGCTCGTCGGCCCGTCCGGTTGCGGCAAGACCACGCTCCTGCGCCTCATCGCTGGCTTGGAGTCCGCCGATCTCGGCAGAATCTTTTTCGACGACCACAATGTGACCCGCCTCTCGCCGAAGGAGCGCGACGTGGCGATGGTGTTTCAATCGCACGCGCTGTTCCCGCACATGACGGCGTTTGAGAACATCGCGTTCGGCTTGAAACTGCGCGGCGTGGCGCGGAGCGAAATTGAAACTCGAGTGCGCGATGCGGCGGCGATGTTGAGCGCGAGTCATTGTCTGGATCGCAAGCCCGGCAAACTTTCTGGCGGCGAGCGTCAACGCGTGGCTTTGGCGCGTGCGTTGGTGCGGCAGCCAAAGATTCTGCTGCTGGACGAACCGTTCTCGAATCTGGATGAACCCTTGCGAGTCCAGATGCGGAACGAACTTCCACTCATCCGCGCTCGATCCGGCGCTACGATCATCTTTGTCACACACGATCAGGAAGAGGCTCTGTCGCTCGGCGACCGCGTGGCCGTGATGCGAAACGGTGCGATCCAACAAGTCGCCACGCCGCGCGAGATTTACAACGCGCCCGCGAACCGTTTTGTCGCCGCGTTCATCGGCTCGCCGCAGATGAACCTTCTGCACGGCAGCATCGCGCAACGGGAAGGGCGATTGGTGTTCGCAGGCGCAGAAACCGAGTCGGAGATTTCAATGCCTAGATTTGTTCTCGAACTCGGCGGCGCACGCGCAGGCTGGTTTGGGATCAACGTCGGTCGTCAGGTGTTGCTGGGCTTTAGGCCGGAACACATTTCTCAGACGGACAATAAATCACCAAGAGCCGGGAGTGGATTTGTTGTCGGGAAAATCGCCTCCGAACAATTCATCGGAGCGAAAACCATCCTCCACGTGCAGGTCGGAGAGCGGATGATTTTTCTTTCCAGCGATACAGGTAGTCATCCAACCGGCAGCGAAGTGAGGTTGAGTTTTGATTTTAATCGAGCTCACATCTTCGACGCTGCCACGGGCGTGGCCCTCGGGTGAGTTGTCGTCCGTGAAATTCTGCTCTGTGCCATGACACAAATGACCGCTCACCGAAACCGACGTTCCAGAGCCGGTGCGCGATTCTCTGTCGCGGCGATGCTCATCGCCGTCATCGCGTCAAACTTTGATTGCGCGATTTTTGCAGAGACCAACACCGCCGCGGCCAACTCCTGGCAGACGACGCGCACCAATCCCGCGTTCTTTCCCATCGCCGTCTGGCTGCAAGCTCCCACCAACGCTACGGCCTATCGCGATGCGGGCGTCAACACGTTCGTCGGACTCTGGGAAGGGCCGACAGAAGCGCAACTTTCTGAGTTGAACAAAGCCGGGATGCTCGTGGTCTGCGATCAAAACCAGATCGCCCTCAATCATCCTGCGCGTTCAAACATTCTCGCGTGGATGCACCGAGACGAACCAGACAATGCCACGACATGGGGCGCGCGCCTCGGCTTCAGCAAACCTGTGCCCGTGGACAGTGTCGCCGCAGACTATCGTCGCATGATCGCCAACGACTCGTCGCGTCCCGTTCTGCTGAATCTCGGTCAAGGCGTGGCGTGGGACAATTGGTATGGTCGCGGCACGCGCAATCATCACCCGGAAGATTATCCGCTCTATCTCGACGCGTGCGACATCGCATCCTTCGACATCTATCCAGCCAGCCACACCAGCCCGGAAGTTGCAGGGAATCTTTGGTATGTGCCGCTCGGCGTCGAACGATTACGCCGCTGGACTCACGACGAAAAACCCGTGTGGAATTGCATCGAAACCACGCGCGGCGACGATCCCCGCTTCAGTCCCACACCGCACGAAGTCGGCGCCGAAGTCTGGATGTCGCTCATACACGGCTCACGCGGCATCATTTATTTCGCACACCAGTTCAAGCCAACGTTTATCGAAGCCGCGCTGCTCGCTGATCCTGAAATGCTCGCGGCTGTCACGAAGTTGAACCAACAGATCACTAGCCTCGCGCCTGCTCTCAATTCTCCGACCGTCACGAATGCAGTGACGATTCGATCCGTGAATTCTGCCGCGCCCATTGCCACCATGGTTAAACAAGTTGGCGGTTACACCTACATCTTCGCAGTCGCCATGCGCCCGCTGGAAACGAACGCTGAGTTTGGTTTGAAACAATTCTCAGGATTAGAAATCGTGGAAGTCTTGGGCGAGAATCGCGCCGTGGCAGTGAAGGATGGAAAGTTCACCGACCACTTCGGCCCATGGGACGTGCATCTCTATCGAGTGAAATCAGGGTCAGCGCGGTGAATTTGATTTCTGGGCACCGCCCCACTCATTCAGTCCGCGTTCGTCCCCGCTTGCGCTGAACTCCGGGTCCAACAATACCAACGCCGCGCCGATCAGATAGAGCGAACCAGCAATCACGACGAATGCGTCGTTCGCCGCGTTCTCCAAAGCTCCCGGCAAAGTTTTCATGCAGAGAACCTCTGCCTGGGGATTTGTCGCACGACAGACATCTGCGAGTTCCTCCGGTTTTGCCGTGCGTGCGCTGTCCACTGGCACGAGCAGGATGCGCGAGGCCAACGGTGCAAGCTTCTCACACATCGGTCGCCAATCCTTGTCACTCAACATGCCGAGGATGAGTGTTTGACCCGTAGCAGCCGACGTGAGTCGGCTCTGATTTTGGTTAGATGGAGCGGACTCACGTCCACTGCTACGAGGTTCTTGAGAAGAGAGAGGTGACTTAAGCGCCGCTCGCAACGCCTCAACACCCGCGATATTATGCGCTCCATCCAACAACACGCGCTGACCGTTCGGGCGCGTGATGAGTTGCAACCGCCCCGGCCATTTCACCTTAGCCAGCCCGGTCGTAATCTGTTCATCGCTCACAGGGATTTGATTTCGCAACGCTTGAACCGTGGCAACAGCGAGTGCGGCATTAGCACGTTGATGCGCGCCGGAAAGTGAGGGTCCGCCTTCGCCAAGCTTCGGCGCGACGCTTTGCGGAGGATGGAAGATGGAGGATGGATCGGAATCAACTCGTGTGAGCGGCGAGTTGTTTTCACGCGCCACTTTTTCAATCACGCGCAACGCTTCGTCTCCACACTCCGCTGTCACCACAGGCACGCCGGGCTTGATGATGCCCGCCTTTTCCGCCGCGATCTTCGCCAGCGTATCTCCGAGCCACGCTTGATGATCCAAGCCGATGTTCGTGATGACGCTCGCCAGTGGCGTGACGATATTCGTGGCGTCCAATCGCCCGCCAAGGCCAGTCTCCCAGATCACCAGATCACACTTTTGCTCCGCGAAATATCGCAATGCCATGACGGTGATGAATTCAAACAGCGTCGTAGCGTCGGGCATCTTGCCTGACGTAGAGGGCGGCATCCTGCCGCCCGGACTGGCGCTCGAACTCGCTGCGGTTTCAAAACTTTCCACGCGCTCTGGCTTTCCCGCGTCTTTTCCGCCGGGCTGGAAGCCCGGCTCTATGGCAGGCAAGATGCCTGCCGCTACGTCCGTCACCAACCGCACCACATCCGCCTTGCTGATAAGTTGACGATTCACCTGAATCCGCTCGCGAAACGAAACCAGATGCGGCGACGTGAACAACCCCACACGCAATCCTGCCGCGCGATAAATGCTTTCCAACATCGCGCACGTCGAACCTTTGCCGTTCGTGCCTGCGACGTGGATGAAGCGAAGCTTGTCCTGTGGATTTCCCGCGAGTGCTGCAAGCTGCCGCATGGTCTCAAGTCCCGGTCGCGCCCCGAACATCTGAAGTCCGTAAAGAAACTGTATGGCTTCGGCGTAGGTCATCGGTTGCAGGAAATGGCAATTGGGCAACCAATAGTTGCCCAATTTCAAATCGGCTTGTGATGGATATGCTGGTGCGCGGCGGCAATGAAGCCTTTGAACAGCGGATGCGGCTGGTGCGGCTTGCTCAGGAACTC
>JANPGI010000319.1:0-2087 GCA_031423875.1 Verrucomicrobiota bacterium
CATCACCTGCGCCTCCGCGTGGGCCGGCAGTAACGGTTAGGCATCAATCCGCCCTGGGCTCTTTGGACTGCGGCAGCTCTCTGCCGCTTTCGCGTCGCGAGCCTGCGGTGGAAAAGCGGCAGAGGGCTGCCGCAGTCCAAGACCTCCCGGAAGTTTCAGGCCGCTTCAACGTCCACCACGTCTGCAATTCATGAACGTCCAAAACCATGCGCGGGTTGAAGCGGCGTGAAAGCGGCGCTCCTGCGGTCAGATGTTGCCGCGTGCTTTTTCCACTTCAGAGTTCGGGCTAAATCGCGCGGGCACGACTGGAAAACCACTTTTAGAATCCGAGTTATACCAACTGCCATTGATAGTCGGTAGAACGTCCGCCAACCCCTCACCCGACCTTCGGCCACCCTCTCCCCATCCGATGGGGAGAGGGACGGGGTGAGGGGCTTTCGATGATTCGACCGATCTTCTCAGATAGTTGGTATTAATCCGTGCAATCCGTGTCAAAACTCTTCCCCGCAAATGTCGTGTAGCTCACTTCACCCGCTGGTACACCTCATCGAAGACTTGGCCGGATTCATTGACGGCGAGAATGTGGCGCGCTTCGGGAGTCAGCGTCACCAGATAGAAATGTCGCGTAGGTTCGCTTTTCTCGATGTACCACTTGGGCTTCGCCGGATCGGGTTTGCGCACTTCCACGCCCCACGCGCCATCGCCGAGATAAGTCGTGCCTTTGGGGTCAATCTTCCCGGCGCGGATGGGAAACGTGCGCTTGAAACAATGGTCGTGATTCTCGAATACGAGCTTCACGCGGTATTTATCGAACAGCGGACACCAATGTGTGCGAACTTCCTTGGCTTGTGTACCGGCCTCCTCGCGATAGCTCGGATACGCGGGCGTGTGATAAACAGGAAACACATGGGGGACTTTGCGGCGTGCGGAAAGATTTTTACCAAGCCACGCGGTCTGTTCACCTGCGATGGTGTGGGTGTGATCGGAATCCAGCAGGAACAAGCTGAGATATTTCCCAAAGTCGAGCGCGGTGTAACCCTGCGGGCCGGGCGATGAGAAGAGCGTGTAGAAGCTGGCGGCCTTCTCGACAGGTTGACGATAAGAGTCTTTGACCTCGTGATTGCCGATGGCGACCAACATGGGGATGAGCCGACCATCCGGCGCGACGGCGTTCGTCTTCCACGATGCAAAGTAATCAAACCACTGCGTGATTTTCTCTTCATTCGTGCCGCCATGCGAATATGCCAGATCACCGCCGAACACGATGAACGCCGGATCCAGTTTCGCCGCGAGCGCGGTGGTGTTGCCCATCCATTTGAGATTGTGATACACGTCGCCGCCGGTGATGAAGCGCACGGGTTGGCTCAAATCTCTGGGCATGGTGCGGAACTTGAACACGCGTGCGCCGGGCTGAAAGCAGAACTCGTAGTTCGTGCCCGGCATCAATCCGGTCAATTCCACGATACGAACGGTGCGCTCCGTGCCGATGAATGGTTTGGCATCGCCAGTGGCTGAAAACCAGTGGGTCGCGCCGAGCGGGCGAAAGAACACTTCAGACTTGGCCTCGCCCACGGTATGCCAGTGGATGGTCATGGTGCTGGTGGGATCGCGCTGCCATTGCAGATAAAGAGCAGGCGGATCGAGCGGGCTGTCGTCTTGCGCGTGGAGTGGAATCGCAAATGCCAGAACCGCCACACACACGATGCGTGGATATTTGAAGAATCGCATCGGTGCATTGTCTGACGGGATCGCGTGGTGTCAAACTTTCAGCCGCGCAGGGGAGATACAGGAACGCCGCCTTCACCTAGTTGGAATCATACCCGAATCACACGGGTGTGATTAAAAGCGGGTGAGGGCGACCGCATGACCGAATTGGTAGGGCGCGTCACTCCGTGCGCGCCGTTGTCTGACTGGCCAAGCCCGGCGCGCATGGAGTGACGCGGCCTCCAGCAGATCCTTACACCGCCGCTGCGGCTGCGGGTGACGCCTCAACAAATGCGGCAAGGGGTTGCGCTGTAGCGGGCGCGTTGGCGAGTTCGGTGATGCGGATGCCGAGGTGATCTTCCACGAGGACGACTTCACCGCGA
>JANPGI010000320.1:0-2456 GCA_031423875.1 Verrucomicrobiota bacterium
TTCCAGCGCACTGGATGAGAGGATTGTTTTGCAGCAGACACTCGTGCAAATTGTGGGCGCGCCGGTCGCGCGTCCTGTTGGGACGCGAGCGGCTGTGTGAATAGATCGAAAACGAGATCAGACCGGAGTTGAAACTGAAACGATGAATTCGCCCACGGCAAAACTAATGGTGTTGATCGGTGAGCAGTTCGCCTGCGTGAAAGTCGTGGGTCGCGCCAACTTTGCTACCAGCGTGGATTTCAAGACGGTTCTCGCGGGATTGGAGGCGAAGGGCTACCTGTATATTGTCATTGAGCTATCGGAATGTTCGCTCATGGATAGCACGTTTCTCGGTGTGTTGGCCGCTTTTGGCGTGAAGCTGAACCCGAGCGGAGCAGGTTGTGTGAACCAAGTGATAGAGCTGCGGAACGCCAACGAGCGGTTGTTGGAACTGCTGGAGAATCTGGGCGTGCTACATCTGTTCAAAAGCTGTCAGGGCGATTTGCCCAATTGCCGGGAGGTCGCTTCAGAGCCGTGCAACCCGTCCAAGGAATCCCTCGCCCGCGCGTCGTTGGAGGCGCATCGGACTCTGATGGAGATCAATCCTGCCAACGTCACTCGATTCAAAGATGTGACCAAGTTCTTGGCGGAGGATTTGGAGAGGATTCTAGCCAAACCGGAATAGTCGAAATTTGCACAGTTTGGAGTGCCTTGTTCTCCAGCTAGTTGTGGGCCACACGCGTCAACAGTCTAGCTGGTGGACATCGTCTGAAAGTCTTATTCCTCCCTTGAAACCGTGTTTTGTCTTGAGTTCTGAAGCAACTGCGGTAGCCTAAGCGCGCGTCAGGCTTTTGGAGTTAGACGTTCCCCAAAAAATGCATTGGCCGATGAATAGTCGGCTGGAAGGGAAGTCGAATGTTCTCAAGTCTTTCGGGTAATTTATCCCGATTTATTTGTGAACCTGAAAGCAACGAACTTGGTCAATTATCTCTATGCTGAAACGAAAAGAAGCTCGGGCAGTCGCTACCGTTAAGCGTGCGTCCCGAAACGAAAAGAATGCCCACGGCAAATCATC
The DNA here is from genome assembly GCA_031423875.1 of Verrucomicrobiota bacterium. Classification (GTDB taxonomy): domain Bacteria; phylum Verrucomicrobiota; class Verrucomicrobiia; order Limisphaerales; family JADLHS01; genus JADLHS01. The sequence goes on from JANPGI010000320.1 coordinate 1,055, forward strand.
GTCGTCACATCGTCGCTTTGTGTTGCCGAGCGCAAAACGCAACGCGCCCGAAAAGCAGGCCGAGACTGTCAAAGCCGCGCTTCAAGCCAAGGTCGTGACACCGGCAAAATCTGCCATTCCGGCCAAGGTCGAAGCACCCAAGACCGACGAGAAGAAGCCATCTGCTCAGTTGGCTGCCATGATCAACCCGACAGCCGGCCCGTCTGATCTCACAGAGACGGTGAAAACCCTGCTGCACCTTGCGCAGGAACACGGTTATGTCACCTACGACGACATCAATGATGTGTTGCCTGACGGTCTGAACCCTGAAGACCTTGACTCACTATTTACCAAGCTCCGTGGCCTTGATGTTGAGATCGTGGATCAAGCTGAAGTACAGCGCACGACGAAGAAGGAAGAGCCTGAAGAAGCAGAAGAAGATTCACGCCTCGAGATTCTGGACGACCCGGTCCGCATGTACATGAATCAGATGGGCAAGGTTCCGTTGCTCACGCGCGAACAAGAGGTGGAGATTTGCAAGCGCATCGAAGACGCCGAGATCGGCATGAAGTCAATCGTCTGCGCCCTCGGCTTCACCGCCAAGGAACACATCGCCATTGCGGAGAAACTTTTGTCCGAACCGCCCAAGGAACGGTTTGATCGCGTGGTTGTTGATAAAAAAGTCGCCAACCGCGAAGGCCACCTCAAGGACCTGCGAACGCTCATCAAGAAGGTTCGCGCCTTGGATCAAAAAGTGGACGAGAAATACGTCTCCTGGCAGAAAGCCGCTCAAAAAGGCCGCAAGGAAAAGCTGTTCAAGGAATTCGGAAAAATGGGCCTCAAACTTCAGGAGCTGTTCACGAAGTTTGCCTACAAGCAGAAGGTCATCGAAGAGATGATTGTTGTGGCTGGAAACATCCACGAGAAATTGCAGACCAGCTCCCGCCACATCCAGGAGTTGGAACGCCTCCGCACGTCCACGGAACGCCGCTCCTCCATCGAAGCCGAGCAATCACGCATCCGCACTTTGGAACAATTCGTCCGCATGACGCGCGAAGAGTTCTACAAACAGTTCGCTGCACTGAAGAACGCTGCCGACCGCGCGCACCGCGCCAAGACGCACATGGCAGAAGCCAATCTTCGCCTTGTCGTATCCGTCGCGAAGAAATACACGAACCGTGGCCAGTCGTTCCTTGATCTCATCCAAGAAGGCAACATCGGTTTGATGAAAGGCGTCGAGAAGTTTGAGTATCGCCGTGGCTACAAATTCTCCACCTACGCCATCTGGTGGATACGGCAGGCCATCACGCGCTCCATCGCGGATCAGGCACGCACTATTCGTATCCCGGTCCACATGATCGAGATCATGAACAAACTCTGGCGTGCGCAGAAACAGCTCACCCAGGAACTCGGTCGCGAACCC
>JANPGI010000321.1:0-2332 GCA_031423875.1 Verrucomicrobiota bacterium
ACAGCGGCAGTTTCTTCGATCCCGCTGCGATTCCTTTTGCTGACTACCCGGACATCGCGCGAACAATTTCTTTTGCCAACCATGTCGTGGTGGAATCGCATCCACGACTTGTTGGCGAGAAAGCGGTGCGACTTCGCGATCTGCTTTCCGGCTCGCTGGAAGTGGCTATGGGCTTGGAGACGATCCATCCACAAGTGATGCCCCGCTTGAACAAGAAATTCGACCTCGACCACTTCTGCCGTGCGGCGGAGTTTTTGCTCAAGGAAGGAATCGCCATGCGCGCCTTTGTCCTGGTGAAGCCGCCGTTTCTGAATGACGCGGAAGGAATCGAGTGGGCTGTGAAGTCAGCGGAGTTCGCCTTTGCCTGCGGCGCGGCGGTTGTCTCGTTGACCCCAACGCGCGGCGGTAATGGTGCGATGGAGCAATTACGTTCAACGGGAGATTTCAATCCACCACGACTGATCACGCTGGAACATGCCCATGAACAATCATTGGAACTGAAAGCTGGCAGAGTCTTCGCAGACACTTGGGATTTGGAAAAGTTTTCCAACTGCACCGCGTGTTTTGAAAAACGTCGTCAACGACTTTACGCCATGAACCTGTCACAAGATATCCTGCCACCGATCAACTGCCCGGCATGTAACGGCGCATGAGTAAGCAACATTTCCAGATCGCGGTCGTGGGCTCGGGTTTTGCGGGTTCGCTCATGGCGATGATGGCGCATCGTCTCGGTTACTCCACCGTGCTGATCGAGCGGGGTCGACATCCGCGATTTGCCATCGGCGAATCTTCAACGCCGCTGGCCAATCTGCTACTGGAAGAAATCGCGGTAGAGTATGACCTGCCGTTCGTGAGGCCGCTCTGCAAATGGGGCTCATGGCAGAAACAGCTTCCACAACTGGCCTGCGGACTCAAACGCGGATTCACATTTTATCATCACGAGTTTAGAAGACCGTTTTCAACCAACGCCGCACGCGCGAATCAGCTTCTCGTCGGCGCGAGTCCGAACGAGGAAATCGCCGACACGCATTGGTATCGCCCGGACTTTGACGATTATCTGATGATGCAGGCGCAAAAGCTTGGCGTCACTTACTTGGATGAAGTCGCGTTGACGAGCGCCCGAGAAGAAACCAACGGGATGATCCTCACCGGAACATGGCGCGACGCACCGCTGGAGATGACCGCTGAGTTTGTCATTGATGCCACAGGTCCGCGCGGCTTCTTGCACCACGCGCTGGGGCTGGCGGAGAAAACACCCGTGAACTTTCCCAGGACGCAGGGGCTGTTCTCTCATTTTGAGAATGTCGGGGCACTGCCAGACCATTTTTCCTCACCCGGACAATCCCCGCCGTATCCAGTAGAGCAGGCGGCAGTGCATCATGTTTTCCCCGGCGGCTGGATGTGGGTGTTGAAGTTCAATAACAGCATCACCAGCGCAGGCGTGGCGGTGACAGAGACATTGGCGAACGAGTCGAATCTAAAAGAAGGCGAACCTGCATGGCAACGACTGCTACAAAAACTTCCTTCGGTAGCTGAAATGTTTCAATCAGCGCGAGCGACGATTCCGTTCGTGTATTCACCACGATTGTCGTTTCAAAGCGAAACGGTGACAGGCTCGCGTTGGGCATTACTGCCATCGGCGGCAGGATTTGTTGATCCGTTGCTCTCGACGGGTTTTCCTCTCACGCTTCTGGGTGTGCAACGGATGGGCGAGGTTCTGAAGGAGCGCGGACGGTCTCCGTCCGCAGCGGGTGATTTACAAGAAGGCGGTTCGGATTGTTCAACGACTTCTTTACTGGCGGCGCGCTGCGGGCGTGGTACCGACCGCAGTCCGTGGCAGGATTCCAGTCTTCAACAACGACTCAACGATTACGCCGTGATGACCACGCTGGAGTTGGAAGCGGCGACACGACTTGTCGGAGTGCTTTACGCGAACATGGATCGCTTCGAGGTGTTCAAGGATTTGAGCCTGCTTTATTTTGCGGCGGCCAGTTATTCGGAGACTGCGCGGCGACTGGGCAAGCCGGAACTGGCGGATGGTTTTCTTCTCTGCCGTCGTCCCGTGTTCGCGAAGCAACTCCGGGAGATTTGCGCTGCGGCCAGCGGAGTTCTGTCCGCCGATGCTGTTAATAAACTTAGCCGATCCATTCGCGAAGCCATTGAGCCGTTGGATGTGGCGGGGTTGACGGATCAATCCCGTCACCCATGGTATCCGGCATTGTCCGCCGACATGTTGCGCAACGCGGTGAAGGTCAACGCGAGCGAGGCAGACATCCGGGCCATGCTCGCGCGGTGTGGGTTGAGCGGGTAGGGCGCGTCACTCCGTGCGCGC
>JANPGI010000322.1:0-3142 GCA_031423875.1 Verrucomicrobiota bacterium
CTTTCATCGTCATCATCCGCATTCGCTTTGAGCGATTGTGGCTGTGCTCGTGAGAGCACGGCACAAAGTTAAATAGCCGCGCTGTTACCAGCGCAGCCACCAGATTTAGAAATGAAACGCACGCATCATTGCAACGAACTGCGCCCGGCTCACATCGGGCAAACCGTCACGCTCTCCGGCTGGGTTCACTCCCGGCGCGATCTCGGCGGCCTCATCTTCATTGATATCCGCGACCGCGAAGGCCGCACGCAGACCGTGTTCGATCCGTCGGATTGGACCAAGGAACTGTTCGAGCAAGCCGCGACGCTGCGCAGCGAATGTGTCGTCAGCATCACCGGCAAAGTCCGCCAACGTCCCGCTGGCACAAACAACACCAAGATTCCCACCGGCGAAGTCGAGGTGATGGCGCAGTCGTTTGAAGTGTTGAACATGGCGGAAGTCCTGCCGTTCCCCGTGGACGATCCCGAAGTCGCGAACAAGGTCAACGAAGAGTTGCGCCTGCAATATCGCTACCTCGATCTGCGGCGCCCGGAAATGGCGCGCAACCTCCGCACGCGCTCGAAAGTCGCCACCGCCATCCGTGTGTTCATGGACGAACAGGGCTTCCTCGAAGTCGAGACGCCCACGCTGTTCAAGTCCACGCCTGAAGGCGCGCGCGAATTTCTCGTGCCGAACCGCCGCGAGCCGGGGACGTTCTACGCGTTGCCGCAATCGCCGCAGCAGTTCAAACAAATCCTGATGGTCGCGGGCGTGGAGAAGTATTTCCAACTCGCGCGCTGCTATCGCGACGAAGATTTGCGCGCCGACCGTCAGCCCGAGTTCACGCAGGTGGACATCGAGATGAGCTTCATCGAACGGGAAGACATTTATGCGCTCATCGAGGGTTTGCTCAAGCGCGTCTGGAAAACCGCGCTCAACGTGGACGTGCCCACGCCGTTCAAGCGCATCAGCTTCGAGGAAGCGCTGAACCGCTATGGCATTGACAATCCCGACACGCGCTTCGGCATGGAACTCGTGGATTTCACTGAGGAGTTCAAGGCGAGCACGTTCAAGGTGTTCAGCGGCGCGATCGCCAATGGCGGCGTGGTGAAAGCCATGAACGCGAAAGGCATGGCCGGCGCAACGCAGGGCCAGATCGAGACGATGACCGAATACGCCAAGAGTTTTGGCGCGAAAGGCCTTGCCTACATCAAGGTGGAGAACGGTGAGTGGAAATCGCCGATCGTGAAGTTCTTCAACGACGCGGAAAAGCAGGCGCTCATCGCCAAGCTCAAGATCGAGGAAGGCGACTTGATCCTGTTCGCCGCCGATCAATGGCTGACCGCGTGCGAAATCCTCGGCAAGATCCGGCTTTATTGCGCCGACGTGCTCAAGACTCAGGGCCAGCTGACGATTCCGGCGGATCAATTTAATTTCCTCTGGGTCATCGAATTTCCGCTGCTCGGTTTCGACCGCGAGCAGAACCGCTGGTATTCCAGCCATCATCCGTTCACCGCGCCCGTGACCGACGACATCCCGTTGCTCAAGAGCGACCCGAAAAAAGTTCGCGGTCAGCATTACGACATCGTGGTGAACGGCGTGGAACTCGGCGGCGGCTCGATCCGCATCCATCAGCCCGCCGTGCAAAAGACGATCTTCGAGGAACTGCTGCAGATTCCGCCGGACATGGTGCAGGCGCGGTTCGGCTACATGCTTGAAGCGTTCAAATACGGTGCGCCCCCGCACGGCGGCATCGCGCTCGGGTTTGATCGCCTCATCGCGATCCTCTGCAACACGCCGAGCATCCGCGACGTCATCGCGTTCCCAAAAACCGCGAAGGGCACATGCCTGATGACCGACTCGCCCAGCACCGTCGAGCCGAAACAACTCCGCGATCTGCACATCGAGTTGAAGGTGAAGCAACCGACGCCCGCCCTCGCGCCGAAGCCGTAGCGTTGTAGCGTCAGGCATCCGTGCCTGACGTAGAGGGTGGCATCCTTGCCGCCCGGAATGGGCGTGGATTGCGAGAGAGGCTTGGAGTTTTTCCACGCGCTCCGCTTTGTTTGAGGTTTTCCCCGCCGGGCTGGAAGCCCGGCTCTACGGCAGGCAAGGATGCCTGCCGCTACATTGACCGCCGCCCGTTCACACTGCTCCACTTCCAATCCTCCGGCGCTTTGCAAAAACGCGCCTTTACCGGATTGTTTTCAACATACGCCACCAACCGCGCGTGTTCCTCATCATCACGAATCCAGTGATCAAACGATTCCGTCCGCCAGAATTCTTTGTGCGTTCGGTTCAGCATCTTGTTCGCCTTGCTGCTCGTGAACGATTTCCAACTATGCAGGATGTCACTCAACGTGTGCCCCGGCATCGGCCAGACCCACGCGCGCAACTCGTAGCGTTGGCCGTGGAAATGTTTCAACGCGTCGGCAACCAGATCGCTGATTTCAGGTTTGCTCAACCAACACGCGCCAAGTCCGGCGTCGAGCAAAGCTTCCACCTTGTCGCAATACCTCGCCAGAAGCTGCTGCTCCTCGTGCCAGGTCAAAGGACTCTTGGCCGCGCGAGCTTGTTCGAGGATGACTTTGCGCTCGTGCTTCAACCGCGCAACTTCATGGGCGGGTAGTGAATCAGCGAGTCGAAATGTGACGAAATAAACTGCGCCCTCCTTCTTCAGATGCGGAAGCTTCCCGCGAAAATGCAGCCCGGCCACTAGCGGATTCGGCGGAATGGAATCCTCTGGTGGTTGGTTGGCATCAGGCATGGCGACAAATTGCTGACGTGTATTGGGGCAGGCAAGCGGAATGTAGCGTCAGGCATCCCTGCCTGACGTAGAGTGCGGCATCCTTGCCGCCCGAAAAAAGCGTGAATCGCGGGAGACGTTTGGAATTATTCCACGTGCTCGGTCCTGCGTGAGGGTTTCTCCGCCGGGCTGGGAAGCCCGGCTCTACGGCAGGCAAGAATGCCCGCCGCTACCGCCGAGCCGAAACAGCTCCGCGACCTGCACATCACGTTGAAAGTGAAACAACCTGCGCCGAAGGCGTGATTGGCAAGGAAAGCGACTGTGTGCGCAGTTCCGCTCGAAGCGCGTGAGAGATTGAAGATGTGGAAGGTTTTCGTGCACTTATTTTATGCGGCGTGCTGGCGGGTCTTTCAGACGTAA
>JANPGI010000323.1:0-5231 GCA_031423875.1 Verrucomicrobiota bacterium
CCCGGCGATGTTCTCTCCACCAACCATAGAGTCTGCGGCATCTCTCTGTTTAGCCAAACGTGTACCAGCCCAAAACAGGGGGTTACTGGGCAATTATTGCCTACTCACCCCGTTTTTTGCGGAAATCCACCAAAAACACCGCCTTCTCCGCGCGGTAAAGCCTGATCTCTACTCGGAAAATCATTTCCCGTGTCGGGATGTTTATTTTCCGCGTCGGTGAAATAGCTTCCCGCGTCGTGGAAATTATATTCCCAGTCAGGAAAAGCTTATTCCTGGTCGGGCCTGTGATTTTCCTAGTCGGGATCAAATGATTCCAAGTCGCGTGGAATGGTTTCCGAGTCGGGCAAGCCAGAGTCCGAGTCGTCGAACTGCTTTACCGTATCGAGGGAGTAACCGTCCGAGTCGGGGTTTGGCTGTTCCGAGTGGGGCATGTGGTTTCCCGCGCTAGGGCATTGGTTCGGCGGGGCGGGTATGGAATGTCCCGCGTTCGGGGGGCAACAGTCCGAGCCGGGAAACATTGGCGGCGAGTCGTCAAAGGTGCAATCCGAGCGCGGAGATGCGCGAGCAGTTGACGAGCTTGAAGGCGGAGATTGATGACCGCGTGGTGTTGGCAGACTTGGATGGCTACATGGCTGGCTTCAACGCGGGCGCGATCCCCGCCACGTTGATGCCGCTGAACATGACGGTGTCCAATCCACCCACGCGAGTGCAGGTGCAAGCGATTGCCGACCAACTGGACGAGATTCTCGCGCGCTTGAAGCGCGAGTGAGGGGAATGGAGTTGCTCACACGCTGCACTACGGCGCGATGAGCGGCTTTGCTGGCGCGGCGTTTTGGGGCATGTGTTGATCCAAAAACATCTGCGCAGCGATCTGGATTTCTTCTTCAGTGATTCCCCACAGACAGCGCGGCGTCTCGAACCGGCAATAGTCCGAGCAGGGCTTGAATGGACACGGCTTGCCTTCGATACAGACCGACTCCGGATGCAGTGGAGAAAACCATTCGGGCAGTTGCGGGCCGAAGAGTGAAAGCGTGGGCACGCCGCAAAACGCGGCGAGGTGGCCTGGACCTGAATCGTTGCCGATGAAGACGGTGGAATCATCAATGAGCAAGAGCAGCTCATTCACGGTTTTGGGTGTGGAGACTTCTGATTCACCAGAGCGCACCCACCAATCGCGTTGATCTGGATCACACGCGACGATGACTCGATAGTTTTTCCCTCGCAGCCAGGCGACGAGGTTGCGATACCGATCGAGCGGCCAGACGCGAATGGATTGTCCAGCACCCGTATGGATGAATACCGCACCACGGCTTTGCAGGCGCGGCATGACGATGGATTGGCGGTCAGGCATCTCCAGATCCAGCGCGCGACCGAGAACGCTCCAGTATTCGTAGCGATGTTGGTGTGACGAGGGCTTGATCAGCGGGTCGGTGAGAAACATCTGGCTGCTCAAACGCGGATAACCAAAACGTTTCCGGGCGCGAACTCCGCGCAGAAGGAAATGATCACGCGGATCCCAACGCGCAGAAACGCCGACGTCGAACCTCCGCGAAGAAAGCTTTTTCCTCATGCGATACAGTTCAGCCCAAGGCCAATTCCACAGGTGATATTTCCCTTGGAACGCCGTCCAAGGTGCGACGAACGGCACGACCTCCACTTCCGGCCAGAGACGATTCTGCAAATCCTGCGCGTATGGCTTGGCGATGAGTGTGACGGAATATTTTTCACACGCAGCGCGCAAGAATGGCGTGGCGATGACGAGATCGCCGAGTCCCCAGAGTTCAAAGATGAGCAGTGACGGTTTCAAGTTGTTTGACGGGCGACAAGATACGCAGACCAGCCGACCCAATGCACGCGCGCTGTGTAGCGTTGGCGGCTTTCTGGCAGGAGGCAAAGAGCCGGATGCACGGCGGCAAAAAGCCAATTGCGGGAAACGCCGGTGTCCGCGACACGCAACGACGTGTCCGCCAGTTTTGCGGAAAGTTCGTCCATGGTGACGACACGGACATGAGTGGGATCGTCGTAGAAGTTGAGTGTGAACTTTCCGGCGGCACTCGGCAGGTGAACTGTCTTGGGATGCGGTGTCTCGAAATAAACGAAGCCGCCGGGCTTGAGCAATCGCGCGATCTCAGCGACCAGATTCGTCAACGAGTCGAGATGTTCGATGACATGCATACAGGTGATGGCGTCCATCGAGCGGTCGGGCCATGGAAATCTGTCCGCAGAGAAATCGAGCCGTCGAAAGTCGCACGCGGCTGGATATTTTTCCGGGCTACCGAACTTATCGGCGGAATGCAGGCGGAGATCGGGGCGAAGCTCGGCGATGTGGTTGAGCGTTTCACCGTCAGACGAACCAAGATCAAGCAACGAGCCGTTCGCGGGAGTCCGCGCGATGTGTCGGGCTCGTGTGTCCAGCGATGGAAATGCGCGCAGGTATTTCCAGTTCATCGTCTGGAATCGGGGGCTGTTGAACAATGCGCGCGTTGCACCGGACTAAGCTAGGCATCTCAGCCCGAACTGTAAAGCCGGGGACGACGCGAGGGGGAACTACGGGTGTGAACAGACGCTTTCACTCTACAACTCGTTTGGTTACGCTGACCGCGTGAGTGCTGATCACAAATCACGTCGCCGCAAGATCGGAACTGTCTGCATCGCCATCGCCATCCTCATGCTCATCGCGGGGGAGACGGTGCTGAAGAGGCGGTTGTCCGGCGTGCCGATGCTTTGCTACTGGCTGGGATGTTTTGTGTTCACAGCCATCGCAGCGGGCGCAGCGGTGATTGATGCGGCGCGTGTCGGGATCGAAAGCCGCGACGCACAAAAATCTCTGATCGAAGAAACGCTCAAGCAGATCGAGGACGAAAAACGCTCCGGTAAACGTTCAGAGAAAAAGTGACGCGCTCATGCGGTTCTTAAATTCCTTCATCCATCAGATCGAAAGCACTGGCGCGTATGCTCCGTGGTGTTTCCTCGGCATCTTCATCGCGGCATCGTTGCTGATGATCTGGCGGTTGGAGGCCATGAGCGCGGGTGGATTTGAAGGCACGGTGCTGGGCACGCTCATCATGCCGTATTGTTCGGGCATCGGGAATTTGATCTTCGCCTTCCTCATCGCACATCAACGTGGGCCGGGCGAGGAAGTGATGACCAACGCCATCGTCAACAACGTCACAAACCTCACGCTGCTTATCGGGCTTCCCGCGATCTTCTGGCAGGCAAAACAATCTTCGAGCTCAAAGGGCAAATCCAAAAAGGACGACGCGTCCGCCACCCCGGATACGAATCGCTTCTCCGTGATGCTCACTCTGCTGGCAGTGTTGTTTTTCACGGGCGCGCTCTGGGCTTTGGGACGCGATGGCCACATCACGTTCAATGACGGCCTTGTGCTGGTGGGTTTGTTTCTGTTCTGGCAGACGTTTCATGTCTTTGAAGTTCTCAAAACAAGCGGTGGTGACGGCAAATCACTGGGCTGGAAACTTGGATTGAATCTCGTGCTGCTCGGCGGCGGGGCTTACGCGTCTTACGTGAGCATTGACTGGATGGTGACGTGGCTCTCGAAAGTCAAAACTGGTTTTGTCAGCGCGCAGCATCTCGGCTGGTTGAGTGGCTGGGTGATGGTGCTGCCGAACGCCATCCTCGCGCTCTACTACGGCTGGCGACGTAGACAAGATGTGGTGTATGCCTCGCAGGTCGGGGACGGCCATATCTGTATTCCGCTTTGCATCGGAATCTTTGCGCTGCATCAGACGCTCAAGTTGCCGGATATTTTTCTGACTGGCGTTTACCTGATCGGCGGCGCGACGGCGATCCACTTCCTCTTCATCGCTACGATTGGCAAGTTGCCTAGATTCGCAGGCTTCGCGATGGTGGCGGCTTACGGATACTTCCTGAAGGTGGGTTTGTTTAAGTGATTGATCGCCCCGCAACTGTGTCTTGAACGCTCACCTGCTTGTCTTGATTCAAGCCAGATTGTTCTGAGATCAACCATCTCAACACACTCTCCTGTGCCGCAAGAATGCTTGCACCTGATGCCTTGACACCTCGTCGGCGGCAAGTTTCACGTCTGCTCCGCTAGGGTTGGTGTTGAACGTGCTGAAAACGGTTCAATTCGTGATTTGTACCGCACGCATGAAGTGCGTATTGAAACCGTGAAACTATGAATTCAGTCGCAGCGAAGATTTTATTGATCGAGGACGATCCGACGATGGCCGAGTTGTTGGGAGAATTTTTCCGATCCGCCAACATGACGCTGACCCATGCCCACAATTCGTCCGAAGCTTTCAGTTATCTTCGCGAGCAGACGGCTGATCTGGTGTTGCTCGACCTCGGATTGCCGGGGTTGAACGGGCTTCAATTGCTGACCGAGTTGAAGTCCTCCCCACGCACGAGTGAGATACCCGTCGTCATCCTGAGCGGTCGCAGCACACCGCCTGAAATCGTGCGCGGATTGGAATTGGGCGCGCGTGATTATGTGACCAAACCGTTCGACGGCGTGGAGCTGCGCGCCCGCGTCAACGCAGTGCTCGCTTCGCGGCAGGAAATCACCCGTCTCAAAACCACCAACGCCGCGATCACAGAAGAGCGCGATGAGGCGGTGAAGGCCTTGAAACGCAAAGCCGAGTTCCTCGCCAACATGAGCCACGAGATCCGCACGCCTATGAATGGCGTCATCGCCATGTCTGGATTGATCCTCGAAACGTCGCTCACCTCCGAGCAGCGCAGTTATGTGGACACGATTTATTCCAGCGCGGAATCGTTGCTCACGATCATCAACGACATCCTCGACTTCTCGAAGATCGAATCCGGCAAGTTGGAGTTTGAACATCAACCCGTTGATCTCCGCACCTGCATCGAAGAAGCGCTCGATCTGCTTGCTTCAAAAGCGGGCGAGAAACAGATTGATCTGGTCTATCAGATCGAAGACAGCGTGCCCGTGAATGTTCTCGGTGATGTCACGCGCCTGCGACAAGTCATGGTGAATCTCATCGGCAACTCGGTGAAGTTCACCGATCACGGCGAGATCGTTACCCAAGTCAATGTCGCCACCGCTCCGCAAAACCCGGAGAATCCCACCACGCCGTGGGTGCTTCATTTTTCCGTGCGCGACACGGGCATCGGCATCCCGCCGGAACGACTCTCAAAACTTTTCAGCCCATTCGTTCAAGCGGACGCCTCCACCGCCCGGCATTTCGGCGGCACTGGACTTGGCTTATCAATCAGCCATCGCCTCG
>JANPGI010000324.1:0-1752 GCA_031423875.1 Verrucomicrobiota bacterium
GACATGACGTCTCCGGCTTTGTTTTGAAAATATCCGATCAGGCTTTGGCGGGCTTCGTGCCGCGCTTGGCTGCACGCGCATCAAACTGAACAGCGGACATCACGTTCGAGACATGCACCGTGCCTTCGCGTTCGATAATCGCTCCCTGCGGATGCTGTTGGCTCTTGCGAGTGTGACGCTTCATCATCGCGACACCTTCCACGACGACACGATCCTTCTTGGGAAGAACTGAGATGATACGACCACGCTTGCCTTTGTGGGAGCCGGAAAGCACCACAACTTCTTCGTTTTTCTTGACGTGAAAACTCTTCATAACTTCAAATCACTTCCGGGGCCAGCGAGATGATCTTCATGAACTTCTTGTCGCGTAATTCGCGAGCAACAGGTCCGAAGATGCGTGTGCCCTTGGGGTTTTCTTCCGCGTCAATGATGACGCAGGCGTTGTTATCAAAACGGAGATATGAACCGTCGGAACGGCGGGTGATTTGGCGTGTGCGCACAACGACAGCGTTGTGGACTTCACCCTTCTTCACCGTGCCATCCGGCGCGGCAACCTTGATGTGAACTTTGATCACATCGCCGATGCCAGCGTAACGTTGGTTGCGACCCAACACGCCGATGTTCCAGGCCACTTTCGCGCCCGTGTTATCGGCTACATCAAGGCTTGAACGGATTTGTAACATAAAAATTTATCAGGCAGCAACGCGATCCAGATCGGTGTTCTTGACGACGACTTCCACCAAACGCCAGCGTTTGAGCTTGGACAGGGGGCGGGTTTCTTCAATACGCACCTTATCGCCAACCTTGGCTTCGGATTTCTCGTCGTGCGCGTAAAATTTGGTGAAGGCCGTGACGACCTTCTTGAATTTAGGATGCGGGAAACGACGTTCCACACGCACCACAATGGTCTTCGCCATCTTGTTCGAGATCACGTCGCCCGTGCGTTCTTTGCGCGTGCCGCGTTTCTCGACCGTTTGATTCGCTGTTTGATCCATACAATGAAATTAAGCCGATTTTTTACTGCGGAGTTGTGACGAGCGGGTTTCGAGACGCGCGATGTCACGGCGCAAAGTCCGCAAGCGCGCAGGCTTTTCCAATTGCGCGCTCGCCTGCTGCAGGCGGAGGTTGAACATTTCCGTGCGCAAGTCCCGGCCCTTGGCCGCGAGTTCCACCTGCGTCATGTCTTTGATTTCCGAAAACTTCATAAACTTTTTCCTTACGCGACGTGTTGATGCCGCGCGATAAACTTGGTCTTGATCGGCAGCTTGGACGCGGCCAGCCGCATACAATTACGAGCCACCGCCTCGGTCACTCCGTCCACCTCGAACAAAATGTTCGCCGGACGCACAACAGCAACCCAACCTTCGAGAGGTGCTTTGCCCTTACCCATACGCGTTTCGAGCGGTTTCTTGGTGAACGACTGCTGCGGGAAAATCCGAATCCACAACTTGCCGTGACGCTTCATCTCACGGGAGATGGCGACGCGTGCAGATTCAATTTGCTTGCTGTCCATCCAGCAACGTTCGAGGGCCATCAAACCGTACTCGCCAAAAGAAACTTTGCTGCCGCGATACGCGATGCCCGCGCGATTGCCGCGTTGCATCTTCCGAAACTTCACTCTTGCCGGTTGCATTGCCATATCAAATTCCCTTTTCTAAAATTAGCTGGCGACCACTGCCGCTGCTTCAGGCTTGTTCGCCTTCTGCGGTTTGTTTTCACCTTTGCAAATCCAGCATTTGATGCCGAGCTTGC
>JANPGI010000325.1:0-15789 GCA_031423875.1 Verrucomicrobiota bacterium
GAGGAGGATGAGGCCAGCCTGCCGATCTGTTTTCGGCAGGGTTCGTTTATGCCTTCATTTTCGTTTTGCGTGAGTGAAGGCTTTTTATTGCCCTCACTCCGCGCTGGTCTCTCTGAAACAAACCCCGTTCTGCCTTCATCCGCAGAACCCAGTAAGAAAGATCAGCACATGCAGAAATCATTCGTCACTAAATCCGTCCCCGCGTTGGCACTCGCCAGCGTTTTGTCCCTGACCCAAATCGGCTACGCCCAGTTCGCCACGTCCGTCAGTTCCTACAATACCGGTGTCGGCTTCCAGGCCGGTTACACCATCGCCAGCAGCGCGCTTGGCGAACCTTCCCGCGTCACGCCGGGTTTGTACGGTGGGCCCGTTGATCCGTTTAACTCGGCGTATCTCGCGTCACAAGTTGTCTCCATCGGAGCGGGCGGTTCGCTCACCGTTCAATTCGCCTCGCCCATCCTGAACAACCCCGCCAACGCCTTTGGTCGCGATTTCAACATCTTTGGCAACGCCGGATTCGTCATCACGAATGAGTATAGCTTGGAGACGTTCGACTGGGTTGGCACGCCCGCCACGGATGGTTCGCTTTACGGAGCGGATGCCACGTCCACGCGGGTTTCAGTCAGCAGCGATGGCGTCAATTTCTACACCCTCAATCCTGCGTTCGCGTCGCTGGTGGACTCGCTGTTCCCCACGGACGGCATCGGCGATTTTGGTTTGCCCGTGAATCCATCGTTCACAGGGTCGAACTTCGTGGGTAAAAATCTTGCCGACATCCGCGCTCTCTACAACGGCTCTGGCGGCGGCGCGAGCTACGACATCTCTTGGGCGCAAGACGGACTCGGCCAAAGTGTTTCGCTGACGAGTATCGAATTCGTCCGCGTGGAAGTGCTCGCGGGCAACGCCGAGATTGACGGCATCGTGGCCGTGCCTGAGCCGGCATCGCTCTCACTGGCGATCTTCGGTGTTGGCGCACTCATCGTCGCACGCTGCAAACGCGCCTGATCCGCATGGCACACGCCTGCCATACTTCCGCCTGCCCGCCAGCGGACAATGCTCCCGAGCGTTGTCCGTTGTGCGGTGGAGCGAACGCCTGCCAGCTTTGCACCACAGCGGCCTACAAAGGTCCATGCTGGTGCGTCGCTGCGCGCATCCCGGAAGAATTGCTTGCGCGTGTTCCCGCAGAATCACGCAATCGCGCCTGCATCTGTCGTAAGTGCGTCATGGGATTTCACCATGCCAAGGAGAATGGAGTTGGCGGGCCAAAGATCCAACCCGGCGACTTTTATTTCGAGAACAACCTGATGGTTTTCACTGCCGAATATCATTTGCGACGCGGTCACTGTTGCGGTAACGCTTGCCGCCACTGCCCGTATCAACTTCAGCCGACCAGCGCGTGAGATTGCTAAAACATTCAACGTCCAACGTCCAACACCCAACATTCAATGGTGGTTCGCGCTGGCCTTGGAGGTTGAGTGTTGAGCGTTGGAAGTTGAGCGTTTCAGTTGCCTTTCTTTTGCTCCAGACCTCCGCGCTTGCCGCCGCCACGTTTACTGAAAGCTTCACCGCCAACCCCGCAGCAAACGGCTGGCAGATTTTCGGCACGAACAACCTGTTCACCTGGGACAGCACAAATCAAAATCTTCGCGTCACTTGGGATTCCTCCAAGCCGAACAACTATTTCCATCGCCCGCTCGGAACGATTCTCACACCCGACGACGATTTCAGCCTGAGCTTCGATCTGACGTTTGAGGATTACGCCAGCGGCGTGAATCCCGCCAAACCCGGCACATTCGAGGCGGCCATTGGCTTCCTGAATCTGGATCAGGCCACAAAAACAAATTTCTTTCGCGGCGCAGGGACAAGCAGTCTCGGCCCGCTCAACATCGTGGAGTTCAATTTCTTTCCCGCGTTCGACACGTTCAATCCCACCATCGCGCAAACCATCGTCGGCACGAATCATTCCAGCCCCAACTGGCTTTACAATCACGAAAACCAGCGTGAGATGACACTGGGTGAAACCTTCCACGTCACGATGAGTTTTACTGCGGCCACTCGCACACTCACCACCATCGTCACCACTAACAGTGCTCAATACGGTGAGACTCAAACCATCACGCTGCCGACTGGTTTTGATTTTCGCGTCACCACACTTTCCATCAGCAGTTACAGCGACGCCATCCAGCCATTGCCCGCTGGCTCTATTCTGGCCCACGGTTCGGTGGACAGCGTCATCATCGTCACGCCGCCACCGCCGGTGGAAAATCTCTCAGGCGGATTCGTCGGCGCGCTCTGGCGGGTT
The DNA here is from genome assembly GCA_031423875.1 of Verrucomicrobiota bacterium. Taxonomy (GTDB): domain Bacteria; phylum Verrucomicrobiota; class Verrucomicrobiia; order Limisphaerales; family JADLHS01; genus JADLHS01. Next base: position 2,303 of record JANPGI010000325.1, read on the forward strand.
CAATTCACCAGCAGAACGAACTGGCTCTACACGCTCGAACGCACGACCAATTTCGTTACTTGGACCAATGCCACCGCCGCAACTCCCGGCAATGGTGTCACGCTGACTTTGACCGACCCAAACCCAACGCCGACGATGGCGTTCTACCGCGTGAGGGCAAATCGGCCATGAGCTTCAAAAGTACCAAGCACCAAGCACCAAGCACCAGAGAAGCTTCAACATCCAAGCTTCATTCCGGCGCGCGGAATCGAAGACTGGAGCTTGGAGCTTCACCCCGCCGCGCTTTCACCCTCATCGAGCTTCTCATCGTCATCGCCATCATCGCGATCCTTGCCGCGATGCTGTTGCCCACGTTGGCGCGCAGCAAGGCCACCGCGCAGCGAATCAAATGCGCGAGCAACCTCCATCAACTCGGTCTCGCCACGCAGATGTATTGGGATGACAACGCCGGGAATTGTTTCCGCTACACCAGCACGACCAACTACGGCCAGTCCTTCTGGTTCGGTTGGATGGGGCCGGGCGCAGAAGGCGAACGCCCGTTTGACCCACAGACCGGCGCTCTCTGGCCGTATCTTGAAGGGCGCGGCGTCGAGTTGTGTCCCTCGCTCAACTACGCGCTGGGACAATTCAAACTCAAGGCGCGTGGTGCGGCTTACGGCTACGGCTACAACCTTTGCCTCTCCGCCAACAACGGCAAACCGCCCGTGCGCGTCACGAAAATCCTCCGCACATCGGACATCGTGCTGCTCGCTGATTCCGCTCAAGTCAACACGTTCCAAGCACCCGCCTCGCCGGAGAATCCCATGTTGGAAGAGTTTTACTACGTCAGCACCAACCGCTACGAAGCCACCGCACATTTCCGCCACGCACGAAAGGCGAGCGCGATTTTTGCCGACGGCCATGTGGCGATGGAAAAGATGGACGACGGCTCGCACGATCAGAATCTGCCAAACCAGTTCGTAGGAAGATTGCGCCCAGAAATGCTCTCCGCGTGGTGACCGCGCGCTGTGTGTCGTAACAGATTTTTCAGCAACGGCGAGATCGGCCCGGTCGGCCAGAAGAATTTCCTCCACGGCTACACGGCATCACTGGCATTGTTTGTGAAAAAATAAGGCTGACTTGTTGACACAGTTGGAAGCCTGAAATACAACCCCGCTATGACAACTTTGCTATCCCCCAAACTGTTCTCGAATCACTCTTAGCCATATGAGCACGCTTGCCACAGAGGTCGCCAAGTTTCGCCAGTGGGCTGATCTCCGTCATCAGCCAGGCTACGCAGGACCGCGTGACCATGCCGACCCTGAATGGGAGTGCGACTACCCGGAGTGGCACGTCCTCTATCCAACCGTTGAGACTTTTCTAGCGTCACTGGCAGACCGACGACTGACCGCTGCCGAGTTGGAGTTGTTGCTTTACGTCCTTGCCCGCGACAACGAGGATGAGTTCATCTTGGATACGTTGGAGCAGTTTGCAGGAGCAGCGATACAGGTCGCGGAAGCCGCGCTCAGCTATCCAGACACCGATGCACGCTGGCAGGCCGCTGTGCTTGTGGGGCGTATCAGGACGCCCGAAGCCGCCACGCTTCTGCGACGCTTCCTTGCTGATGATGCAGAGTATGTTCGTCGGAGAGCAGGGTTTGCTTTGCAAGAGATGGAGACCAACGCATGACGATGTGGTCTAACTTTAGACGTTAGACTGCGTCACATCACGCCTTCTTCCCGAATTCCTTATCCAACGGAATCAGCAGCACCACGATGAAACTCGGAATCGTCGCGAGGATCACCCACACGAAGAAATGTTGGTAGCCGATGAGTTCCTGCAACCAGCCGCTCCACATGCCGGGGATCATCATGCCCAACGCCATGAATCCCGTGCAGATGGCGTAGTGCGCGGTCTGATGTTTGCCGCGCGCGATGTAGATCATGTAAAGCATGTACGCCGTGAAACCGAAGCCATAACCGAATTGCTCCACCGCCACCGCCGCGCTGATGAGCACGAGACTGTCCGGTTGCGCGTAGGCCAGATAGATGAAAGCCGCGTCCGGCAGATGGATGATGCACACCATCGGCCACAGCCATTTCTTCAAGCCGTGTCGTGAAGCCACCATTCCCCCAAGCAATCCACCACACGTCAGCGCAATGATGCCGATGGTGCCATAGACCAAACCCACCTGCCCGGTCGTAAGTCCCAGCCCGCCGACCTCGCGTCCATCCAACAGGAACGGCACGACCATCTTCACGAGTTGCGATTCGCCGAAGCGATAGAGCAACAGAAACAACAGCAGGATGCCGATGCGTTCCTTGACGAAGAACGAGCCAAATGTTTTGAAAAACTCGCTGATGAACGTGACGATGCTGTGCGCGTCGCCCGGCTTGTCGCTCGCCGGATGCGGCAGAATGAAGCGATGCCACACACCGAACAGGATGAACAAACCGACCAGCGCGAAGAACGTGATCGTCCACGAGAGCGGGATGTTGCCGGAGCGGATCTCAAACGTGGCAGCAGTGGCGGTCTTCAACTTGGGGTCGAGCTGGATAACGACGAGCGCGGGTTTGTTCCAGTTAGAGTCGTCGAACACGAGCCGCCCACCTTCCGCGAGCGAAACACTTTTGTCGCCGGACTTGAACGCAGGCGTCACTACGATCTCTTTGCCGGGCGGCTTCGAGAGATGGAGAGAAACCACCGCGAGATTCCCGGCGATGTCGGACTTGGCTTTCACGTCCGGCCCAAAATGTTCGCGCAGGAATTTTCCTGTTGGCTGGGAAACCGTGCGCGTCCACCACGAAGGTGACTCGTCTTTCTTGGTCGCGGCAGCGAGTTGTTGCCGCGTGCGCGTGAAATTGTTCGTGATGTTCGATTGCTTGGCGGAAGCGAGCAGCGCGCTGACTTCTGATTTGGCGCGAGGCTGGGGATTGATCGTCACGCTGGCGGGTTCAGCTAGGACGCGCAGTTCGCCTTCGCTGGCTGTGAAAAGAGTTGGTGACATTGGGAGCACTGACTCAACCAAAGTTGTTTCAGGCCGAGCCTCCACAGCGAGTTGAACTTTGGGCAATCCCGTGTGGCTTTGAATGTAGCCCGCAAGAATCACGAGTAATCCTTGGCCAAAGATCGTCGCCACACGATAAAACGTGCTGCGAATGCCGACAAAGAAGGATTGTTCCTTCTCCGTCGTCGCGAGCAGATAGAAACCATCCGCTGCGATGTCATGCGTGGCCGAGCTGAACGCGAGCAACCAGAAACACGCGAGCGTCCATTGGAAGAAATTCGTTGTCGGAATCGTCAGCGCCACACCAGCGAGTCCGCCACCGATGAGGAGTTGCATCGTCCAGATCCACCAGCGTCGCGTGCGCAAGATATCCACCACCGGACTCCAGAGCGGTTTGATGACCCACGGCAGATAAAGCCAGCTCGTGTAGAGTGCGATGTCGGTGTTGGAGATGCCGAGGCCTTTATACATCACCACGGACAGCGTCATTACCAACACGTAGGGCAACCCTTCGGCAGTGTAGAGAGTCGGCACCCACGCCCACGGACTGCGAGAGGATTGTTTTTGGCCGGAATTCATGGCGCGAGTGTTGGAGAAAGGACTCCGCGTCGCAAGTGGAGAGTAAAACGGGTGTGAGATTCGGACGTGATCACAAACGGGTGAGAGGAGATGATGGAGCGCGAGCGGTTCCTCGCTCGCAGCGCGTGGACGGCGAAAGGCGTATGAAAAGTTCCTATGCGTGTCGCAGTGGCGGCGCGCTGCGGACGGGGACCGTCCGCGCTCCCGGACATTGGCAGGATTGACGCCTCAAAAAAATCCGCCAACCTCAGTTCGTGAAGCATTACAAAGCCATCGCCGCCATGTCGCTCAATCGCGTCATCGGCCACGGCAACCAGATTCCGTGGCATCTGCCGGAGGATTTCAAATGGTTCAAGGCCACGACCTCGGGCCACGTCATCGTGATGGGGCGGAAAACCTTTGAGTCCATCGGCAAACCATTGCCGAATCGCGAAACCATCGTGCTGAGTCGCTCGGCATTTTCGTTTCCGGGTGTGAAGACGATTCGCGCTCTGGAGGAATTGCCCACACCAGTGGCCGACCGCAAGGTCTTCATCTGCGGTGGCTCGCAGATCTACGAACAGACCTTGCCGCTCTGTTCCGAATTGCTTCTCACACTGGTGAAACGCGAGGTGGTTGGTGATGCTTTTTTCCCGCCGTTCGAGGACAGGTTTGAACTCGTTGAAGAAATCCGAGACACGCCTGAGTTCAAGATTCTCCGCTATCGGAATCGCGGAGCGTAACCGCTACTTCTTCTTGGTCGAGGGCGCAGACTTGGGCGACGCACCTTTTGTTTTCGTCTCTGCTTTCACCGCCGTGCCGTTCTCCTTCATGAATTTCGTCACCGGGCCAGCCATCAACACCTGCATATCGGCGCATTCGATGTAGCCCGACGGCGGCTCGAATTTGTTCGTCTCAGCGCGTGTGAATTGAATCTGCCGGAAGCGCATCACCACTGTGCCCTCGCTTTCCTTGGTGGCCACGCACACCGGAAAATCCCGCAGATCCGTCGCCGTCCAGACCGTGGCCTCGGATTTGTGGCCCGCGTCATCGGTGATGACGACCTGCTGTTTCACGCACGGATGACCCTCCATTTTTTCTTTGGCGATGTTCTTGCGCTCGATCTTGGGGCGGGTCAAAAACGCCTCCGATTCGCTGGACGGCATCTCAAGCTTCACGAACGCGCGCAGTTTTGGGAACAGGATGAGGCTCGTGCGCTGTGCGGGGCGGATCACACTGACGACGCTGTCCATGCCGAGAGGTTTGACTCTGGCGAGGGCGTCAGGCTGCACCTTGTTCCTCATCCGCGCCATGTCCACCTCGACGCGGATTTTGTTTTCGAGCAGCGTGAGCGTCATCGGCGTACCGATGATCTCTTTGTTGTCTTTGCCGAGAAGTTGCACCTCCACCTGCGCGGTGAAGGCGTTGTTGGTGCCGAACAAACGGATGAGCGACGCGCTGACCCCGGTGGAGCCAGGCCCATCGAGTTGGGCAACCGCTGGCGCAACACTGGCCACCAGCACTGCCATGAACAGCCGTAGCCGAGTCATTTCATCGCGGCCCAAACGCGGTGCACATCATCGTGTTCATCGAGCGTATGGAGGAATTCGCCCGCTTCGATTTTTTGCGCGTCTGTAAGTTCGGGGATCTGCTTGGGCACGTAGCCGAGTTCACTCGTCACCACCGTCCAGCCATTGCTCTTGAGCCAAGAGGCGACGGTGTGAACAGCAGTTCGCTCGCAGACAAACCGTGTGCCCGCTGCTTCCGCCGGGATGTCGTCGTTCTGTTCGTGCGTGAGGACTTCAAAATCATTCGCCCCCGCCTCGATGGCGGCCGCTTCACGATCAATGGCGGCGTCCGGATGATGCGCTTCCACGAGACCGACATGATCGAAGAGGAACTTATTGCTGCCAGCAGTGCCGAGCAGACCCTTCTTGAAGAGCACACGGATTTCCGGTGCGGTACGATTCACGTTGTCGGTATAAACTTCGACGATGAGGGCGACCTTGTTGGGCGCATAGCCCTCGAACACGACGTGTTCCATCACGAGCTTTTCATCGCCGATGCCCGCGCCTTTATTGATCGCGCGTTGGATGGCATCCTTCGTCACGCTCTCCTTCTTCGCCTTTTCAACAGCAGTGAAGAGTCGCGCGTTCGAGCCGATGTCAGCGCCGCCCATCTTGGCGGCGACGGAGATTTCGCGAACGAGTTTCCCGGTCGAGCGGCCTTTTTTCAGCCCGGCGACCAGACGCTTTGCATGTAACCATTGACGTCCCATGCCTCAAGACTAGCGAGAAGCCGCCGCGCCGACAAGCGGGCGTTGCAGGCAGGGCGGACCGGTGTGTGATTACAAACGGGTGAGGGCGACCGCATGACCGAATTGGTAGGGCGCGTCACTCCGTGCGCGCCGTTGTCTGACTGGCCAAGCCCGGCGCGCAGGGACTGACGCGCCCTACCAGTCGCACACCTTTGTCAGCTTCACCCGGTTAGGATCGCACGCCCGATCAAGTTCCTGCCTAAAAAACAAAATTGAGTTTGTCCGCACCCAGCCTACCCTGCCCGCATGTCTCTGCTGCAACGCGCCATTGAAGATTCCATCGCCACCACGCGCCAACTCGCTTCCCTAGAAGCCCCGTTGGAACGCGCCGCCGCCATGGTTTCACGCTGCCTCACCTCGGGCCACAAACTCCTCATCTGCGGCAATGGCGGCAGTGCTTCCGACTCCACACACTTCGCCACGGAGATCCTTTGCCGCTTCGTGGGCGACCGCCGCCCTTTTCCCGCCGTCTCGCTCACGGCCAACGGCGAATACATGACCGCCGTCTGCAACGATTACGGTGCGGATGAAATCTTCGCGCGCCAGATCTGGGGCTTGGCGCAGAAGGGGGATGTGCTCATCGCCATCAGCACGAGCGGCAAATCAAAGAACATCCTCCGCGCATTGGAAGAAGCGAAACGTCAAGGCATCGAGAGCATCTGCCTACTCGGACGCGACGGCGGATTCACCAAAAACATCGCCACGCTCGACCTCCTTGCGCCCGGCAGCAGCACCGCGCGCATCCAAGAGATGCAAAAGATTCTCATCCATGTACTGTGCGAGATCGTGGAGCGGGATTTGAAGTAGGGATGCTTTAAAAAGCAGGGAAGGCGATCACGGCCATCGCGCATAAACTAGCGCGCATCCTCTGGCACATGCTCAAGTTCAAGGAAGCATTCAACCCGGAAGTGTTCGCCAAAGAGGAGGCCAAGATGAAACGCAAGAAGCTGCAACGCTTAGAAGCAATGGCCACCTCTCTGAACTACCGTCTCGTTCTAAACCAATGACTTATGTGGCTAGTTTCTCAGGAGGCGCAACGTTGTAAATACCTGATCTCATTTTAGTCCGGCTCTGAATGGCTGGACAACGAACTGCCACACGAACCACAGCCCAAGAGCTACGATCAAAATGTAACGAATCAAACTGTAATCTGAGGGCCAATGGTCTGCCGTGTAGCCGATGAACGCCAAGTAAATGATAAAGCAAATGAAGGAGGCGCTGACACGGTAAAAGAATTTAGGGGGTGCTTTCATGGTGCTGCGCCTAACATTATGATTGAGCGACGGAATTGTCGTATATCAAGGTTGGCATGGAACGTTTGTATTTGAGGCTTTCATGCGTGTCAACAAGGCTTTGTGTTCTTCTCGCCCGCTAATATTGAAACGGGAAAAACTGCAACCATGATAGGTCGCGCCAAATGCGCTTCAGCCTTCAAATATTCTCCACCGCCTGTGAACCGCTTTTCCCATCTGGTGCTGTTTCAGCCGCCGTGCGCGTGACGCGCAATCCGGTCTTCGCCTTCGCCTCGCTGAACGACAGGATGCCGCGCCGGGCTGTGACGCCTGCGTAGGGATCGTTCGTGGTCAGGATGTTTCCGTCCACATCCAGAAAATCGCACAACTCCGCCAGATGCGCCGCCGCGCTGATCAACACGCTGGTCTCGATCATGCAGCCGATCATCGTCTTCAACCCCGCATCGCGCGCGGCTTTCAACGCAGCGTAGCCCGCGCTCACGCCGCCGGTCTTCACCAACTTCACGTTCACGCCGTGAAAACATTCCGCGCAATGCGCGAGGTCGGCAGCGGTGTGATACGATTCGTCAGCCAGCAACGGCAACGGGGAACGTTCCTTCAACCACACGAGATCGCGCACGGGCGTCTGTTGCGGCATGGGTTGTTCGACGAATTGGATGTGACCGTCGCTGGCGAGCCATTGAAGGCGTTCGAGCGCTTCCTCTTTTGTCTTCCAACCTTCGTTGGCGTCCACGCGCACGGCTTTGGTCGGCGCAACGCTGCGGAGCGCGGCCAGGATGGCGTGATCATCCGGCACACCGACTTTGAGTTTCAGCACGGGATATTGCTCCGCCTCCAACACCTTTTTACGGATGATCTCCGGCGTATCAATGCCGATGCTGAACGAGGTGACGTGATGATTCTCGCGGAAGCCGAGGCCGAAGTGATCGTGAACGGGTTTGCCCGCGAGTTTCGCCGCGCCGTCCACGAGTGCGATGTTCAACGCGCATTTCGCGGCCATGTCACCGGATGAAAGCGTGGCGAGGTATTCCATGCTGCCGTTCACGTCGGTGAAGGAGAGGCGTTTTGGATCGAGGCGCTTGAAGAAGTCCTCGACGGTGGCGGGATTTTCGTGATAGCGGCTGATGGGCGCAGCCTCGCCGATACCGGTCGTTCCGTCCGGCGCGGTGAGTTCAACCATTATGACTGCGAACAAGTCCGTGCTGCCGCGTGCAATGGTCCAAGTGTTCGCAAGTTTCAACTGTTCCCGCCAGAATCTGAGCTTCATCGCCAGAACGAAACCGGAATTTTCCACTCAACGCAACACGGATGTGCGACATGAGTGTGACTGGGTTGTGATTAAAGATGGGTGAGAGGAGATGACGAAGCGCGAGCGGTCTCTCGCTCGCAGCGCGTGGACAGCGAAAGGTGAATGAAAGGTTCTATGCGTGTCGAAGTGGCGGCGCGCTGCGGACGGAGACCGTCCGTGCTCCGGGACAAGCGGCGCACAGCCTCACCCGCTTGTAATCACACCCCCCACTGAACAGAAACTTGATTCCACCCCGCCGCGTGGTCATTCTGGCGGCGGTCTGAGGCTCGTTGAATTGAGCCGTAAGTGGCCTGTTAAATCCCAACCGAACAAAACCATGTCATCACTTGCAGGAAAAACCGGAATCGTCTTCGGCGTCGCTAACAAACGCTCCATCGCCTGGGCCATCGCCCAAGCCTGGCACAAGGCGGGCGCGAAGCTTGCCTTCACTTATCAAGGCGAACGCCTCAAGGAGAACGTCGAGGAACTCGCCAGCACATTCGGCAGCGATACGCTCCTCATGCCGTGCGATGTAACCAAGGACGAGGATATCAGCCGCGTGTTTGCTGACGTGGGCGCAAAGTTTGGAAAGCTCGATCTACTCCTGCACTCTGTGGCGTTCGCGCCCAAGGAAGCGCTCGAAGGATTGTTCATCAACACCACGCGCGAGGCGTATCGTGTGGCGCATGACATCAGCGCGTATTCGCTCGTGGCGCTCGCTCGCGGCGCGGCACCGTTGATGACGGACGGCGGCAGCATCGTGGCCATGAGTTATTACGGCGCGGAAAAGGTTGTGCCCCACTACAACGTCATGGGCGTGGCCAAGGCTTCGCTTGAAGCCAGCACGCGCTACCTGGCCTACGATCTCGGCCCGAAGAAGATCCGCGTCAATTGCATCAGCGCAGGGCCGGTCAACACCCTTGCCGCGCGCGGCATCGCCGGGTTCAGCGACATGCTCAAGCATTACGAAGCCCATGCGCCTCTCAAGCGTAACGTCCTCCCCGATGAACTCGGGGCCACGGGCACATTCCTCGCCAGCGATGGCGCGGCGGCCATCACGGGCCAAGTCCTCTATGTGGACTGTGGCTACCAGATCATGGGGATGTGAAACTCTGAAGCATTTCATGACGGCGATCCGGTAAACGGGTCGCCGTTTTTTTGTTTTGAGATAGACTCTCGGAACTGAAGGCGCGCGTTTTGAATCCTTGGACGCCGCACAACAATCACGACATCTCTCTCGCGTCTGCGTTGAACAGCAGTTTCAGTCGCACCCAATTTTTGCCGTCACCTTGACATCACTGCGCGGCTGGCAAACACTCCCCACGCATTATGGCCGAGCCTAAAGATAATTTATTGATGGAAAAAATCGTGTCGCTCTGCAAGCGGCGCGGGTTTGTGTTTCAATCCTCCGAAATCTACGGTGGCATCAACGGCTTTTGGGATTACGGCCCGCTCGGTGCAGAACTCAAGCGCAACGTGAAGGAACTCTGGTGGAACACCATGACCCGCCAGCGCGACGACGTGGCTGGTTTGGAAGCAACGATCATCATGTCGCCGGAAATCTGGAAGGCGAGCGGGCATGTGGCGACGTTTGCGGACTTGATGGTTGAGTGTCCGACTACCAATAAGAGGTTTCGCGCAGACCAAGTCGAAGCTCAAAGCGGCACTGTTTATCACTATTCAGGCGCAACCGAAGATGCGGTTAAATATGAAGCTTGGCTCAAAGATAACAACTTAAGGCCGCCGCTAGCAAAAATTACTCCTGAGTTTTCTGTATTAGTTCCAAAAGGCAAACCCCCAGAGTCGGCGAGAAAGGTCGCGACCGAATACTATAAGAAGTTAGGTTTTCAATTTCCAATTTTGCAGGGCGAACGAGCAGATGCGGTTGAGAACAGCACTCTGTATAGCCCTGATAACGGAGCCAAGCTCACCGATCCCCGCCCGTTCAACCTGATGTTCAAGACCTACGTCGGTCCGATCGAGAGCGAGGACAACGTCGCCTATCTGCGCCCGGAAACCGCGCAGGCCATCTTCGCGCAGTTCAAGAACGTGCTGGATACCTCGCGGCAGAAAGTTCCGTTCGGCATCGGGCAGATCGGCAAGGCGTTCCGCAACGAGGTCACGCCGCGTAATTTCATCTTCCGCTCGCGCGAGTTCGAGCAGATGGAACTGGAGTTCTTCATCAAGCCTGACGAGGCGATTGAAGCCATTCACGGATCGGTCGTGACTGTGCCTGAGACCGGACATCCCGGCGAGCCGCAGCCGAACTGGGGCTGGCAGGCGTGGCATCAATACTGGGTGGAGGAGCGCGTTCGTTTCTACGAAGGCATCGGCCTCTCGCGCGACACGTTGGGTTTTCATCGGCAGACCCCAGCGGAGCTCGCGCACTACGCCCGCGCCTGCACGGATATTTTGTTCAAGTTCCCGTTCAGCAAAAAGGACGAGCAAGGCAACGTGACTGGCGACGAGTTGGAAGGCATCGCCGCGCGCAGTGATTTTGATCTGAGCCAGCATCAGCGTTTTTCCACCAAGCCTATGGGCGTCTTCGACGACGAACTTCGCACTGCATGGGGCAAGTTGCCCAAGGAAAAACAGGACGCGCTGTGGAAGCGTTACTACGATCATCGCAAAAATTATCTGACGAAGTCCGGTGTCGAAGCCGAGCCTGCCGCAAAACTCGCGACCGACGATGCGAACAATCTGGCCAAGGGCCAATACATCCCGCACGTCATCGAACCGAGCGCGGGTGTGGATCGTTTGATCCTCGCGCTGGTGGCGAATGCCTTTTCCGAAGTCACGGAGACGGACGAGAAGGGCAAGAGCGAGACGCGCGTGACAATGAAGTTCCACCCGCGCGTCGCGCCGTTCAAGGCGGGCATCTTTCCGTTGCTCAAGAACAAACCGGAACTCGTCAAGAAAGCGCAGGAAGTCCGCGACCTGTTGCGTCCGTGGATGAATGTGTTTTACGACGAGGCTGGCTCAATCGGCAAACGCTACGCGCGTCAGGACGAAGCGGGAACGCCGTTCTGTGTGACGATTGACTTCGACACGCTCGGCGAGAAGCCGGAATTGCTCGACACCGTGACGCTGCGTTATCGAGACGACGGCAAACAGGAACGTTTGAAAATCTCCGAGCTGCGCGATTGGCTGCTCGCCCGCATCCGATGACCACCACGACCACCATGTCGCTACCGACCCGCATCTCCTACGCAACGATGGCGTTGATGTTGGTGCTGATCGGTTGGCTGCATCTGAGCACGTTGGTGTTGACGGTGTTGTTCGGTTACTTCGCGTTGCAAAAATTCAGCATCCGCAAAAACAAAACGGTGGGCGTGGCGATCTACGTGGTCGTGGTGGTGTGCGCGATCTGGGGTTTGATCTTTGTGATGAATCGCGCCCGCGAGACACTGCCGAAGATCGCTGATGAAACGATTCCTGCATTAGTCAATTATGCTGAGAGCAAGAACATCGAACTGCCGTTCACGGATTATGCGAGCGCCAAGACTTTGCTCATACAGGAATCCAAGGATCAAGTCGCCAACTTCGGCAGTTACCTGAAGACGGCGATTCTGCAAATAGCGATGTTCCTGATCGGTCTGGTGGTGGCAGTAAGCATGTACTTGAGCGCGCGCTGGGGGACGGAAGCGGATCTGCTGGCTACGCACGACAGCATCTATGCGACGGTTGTGCGCGAGTTGGCCACACGCGTGCGGACGTTTTATGGGAGTTTTTCGCGCGTGATCGGAGCGCAAATTATCATCTCGGCCATCAACACCGGATTGACGGCAATTTTTCTCCTCTGGAACGGCTTTAGTTACACCACCACGCTGATCGCGCTTACATTCCTCTGTGGATTGCTGCCGATCATCGGCAACATTTTCAGCAATACTCTTATTGTGGGTGTTGCGTTCTCGATGACAAACGGTCCCAAGTTAGCTTTGATTTCGTTGATCTACCTCGTGGTCGTTCACAAGCTCGAATACTTCCTGAACAGCAAAATCGTCGGCGACCGCATCAAGAATCCGATGTGGCTCACACTTCTCGGAATCGTGATCGGTGAAAAACTTATGGGAATCCCGGGCATGATCCTCGCACCCGTGGTGCTGCACTACGTCAAGGTGGAGGCTTCAAAGAACAAAGTCACGGCGCGCGGTGTGGAAGCGACTGAAGCGACTTCCGCTCCCGGAAAAGATTGATTCTTCGCTTCGGCGGTTCGTCCTGATGTGACCAGGTTTTTTTCCGGCGTGACCATCGGGTTTCTGCGTGGCACAGTCCACGAGCCAATACACGATGAACTCAGACTCGTTGCCCTTTGAACTTCAAGAACTCGAACGGCTCTTGAACAAACCCAACAGCGACGCCTCCGGCCTCGCCAGTTTTTTTGCCGCAGGAGAAATCTGGGCCACCCGCGTTCCTGCGCGGCTCGATGTGATGGGCGGCATCGCGGATTATTCCGGCGCGAACGTCTGCGAATCTGTCCTTGGGCGCGGCGTCTTGATGGGGTTGCAGGCGCGCACGGATCGTACGCTCCGCATCCGCACGATGCACGCGGGCATGAAGGCGTTGCCCATTGAAACACGTCTGCCGCTCGATTGCTTCAAATCCGGCGACGGTCTCGCGAGCTACGCTGAAATTCGCGCATTCTGCCAAGCCAATCCGCTCGCGAACTGGGCCGCCTACATCGTCGGCAGCATCTTCACGTTGCTCAAGGAAGAGCCGGTGAAGTTGCCGTACGGTTTCAATCTGCTTCTGATGAGTGCTGTGCCGATGAATGTCGGTATTGGCAGTTCTGCTGCCGTCGAGATCGGCACATTGAGTTGTTTGAATTCGTATCTCGGTTTGAAACTTTCCCCCTCGCGCATCGCGCGGCTTGGGCAGATGGCGGAGAACCACGTTGTCGGCGCGCCTTGCGGCATCATGGATCAGACCGCCATCACGAGCGGTCGTGAAGGTTGCCTCACTCACATCCTTTGTCGCCCCGGTGAAGTGAAAGGTGAAGTGGAAATCCCCGCAGGCACAGGATTCGTCGGCATCAACTCCATGATCCGCCACAGCGTTGCAGGCAGTCCGTATGGCGACACGCGC
>JANPGI010000326.1:0-4021 GCA_031423875.1 Verrucomicrobiota bacterium
CGGTGAACACCTACATCCGCCGCATCTACGAAAAACTCCACGTCCGTTCTCGCACCGAAGCTGTGGCCCGCTTTGCCCATCTGCCCGTGCGTGGTGATCTGGCGCTTCGGAATCCCTGACCCACGCTTTCGGAGAGGTTGCCGAAAATCCGACAGACCTCCTTACGTCGGCTGTTACATTTTGAACAACTCAAGCCGTAGGCAGCGTGAAAAAGAACTTCGCTCCGCTTCCTAGCTCGCTCTCCACCCAAACGCGACCTCCGTGGCTTTGCACGATGTGTTTCACGATTGATAAACCCAGCCCTGTTCCGCCTTGATCGCGCGAACGCGCCTTGTCCACGCGATAAAATCTCTCGAACACACGCTCCAAAGATTCCGCAGGTAACCCCGGCCCGTTGTCCTGCACAAACAGTTCCACCATCCCGTCATTCAATCTCGCACCCACCACCACACGGCTGTCGCCACCGCCATATTTCACAGCGTTATCCACGAGATTCGTCAGCACTTGTTCCAGACGACGTTGATCTGCACGCGCGGTCAATTCCTCCGCCTCATTCGCGAGCGAAACAGATTTCGCCGCAGCACGCGTGCGGAAATCATCAAAGACTTTTTCCACCGATACGCGCACCTGAACAGGTTGCAGATTCAACATCACACGCCCAGACTCGATCTCCGAGATGGTGAGCAAATCTTCGATTAGCAACTGCAACCGCTCGACGTTGCGCTCGATGGTCTGGAGAAAGCGCGTCGCCACTTCGGGATCATCCTTCGCACCGCCGAGCAACGTCTCGGTGTAACCCTTGATGTGCGATAGCGGCGTGCGAAGTTCATGACTCACATTCGCCACGAACTCCTGTCGCGTGCGCTCAAGTTGTTTGATGCGCGTGACGTCGTGAATGACAAGGATCGTTCCCAACTTTCGCCGATCCACACTCGTGAGTGATGCGGCATTGATCTGAAACCAGCGCTCCTTCGCACCCGGCATCTGAAATTCCTGATCCTCCACACGGCTTTCGCGCCCCGCCCGCTCGACGATCTCGGCGATCTCATGCGATCTCACGGCCTCCAGCAAAACTTTCCCGCGCAATACTCCCACCGTGCCGAACATCTCCGCAAACGCCTGATTCGCGAACTGCACACGACCCGTTTCATCCAGCACCAACACGCCTTCGATCATGCTATCGAACAACGCATCCTGACGTGCCACGGCCTCACCAACAATGGAACGTCCACTGTTCTCGCGCTCCAAATTTTTTGCCCGCCACGTTTCCCGTTCGCGGCGCAGCCTCGTCCACCACCAGAAATTGACGGCGATGAATGCAGCGACAGAAAAAATGACGATGGCGGGAGTCATGCGAGAAATGCTGGAAGCGGAAACCGGGAAAACATCCAATATCCAACATTCAACTCCCAACATTTAAGGTCGCCGGATCGCGACTTGGATGTTGAATGTTGAATGTTGGATATTGAATGTTTTCCAGCGGGTTTCACTCCACAAACCGATACCCGACGCCACGCACAGTATCGAGAAATTTCGCCGCAGGCCCAAGTTTCTCGCGCAATCGCCGCATGTGCGTATCCACCGTGCGCGTATCAATCATGCTGTCGTATTCCCACACGTCTCGCAGCAGTTGATCGCGCGACTGAACACGCCCGCGCCGTTGCACCAACACCGTGAGCAACTTGAACTCCGTGGCAGTGAGATCAATCTTCTTACCCTTCCAACTTGCGAGATGACGCGGCACATCAATCACCAGTTCACCCATCGTCAACGTCTGGACATCCGCGTCCTTCGTCTTCTTGCGGTCGAGAATTTTTTTGATGCGAAGAACAAGCTCGCGCGGACTGAAAGGTTTGGTGAGATAATCATCCGCGCCAAGTTCAAGCCCCAGCACGCGATCAATCTCGGAAGCTTTCGCAGTAAGCATGATGACAGGGATGCCCGCTGTCGCAGCATCGCGCCGCATGAGTTTGCAGACCTCCACACCCTCCATCTCCGGCAACATCCAATCCAGCACCACAAGCGCGGGCAGTTGAGCCTTCGCTTTCTTCAACGCCTCTTCGCCATCCGCAGCGGAGATCACGTCGTAGCCCGCCTGCTTCAGATTGAACGCGACCAGTTCCACCGTCTCGGACTCGTCGTCCACCACGAGGATTTTCTGTTTCATCACAGTCAATGGTTTAACACGCGCCGCAGCATCGGACAATTCCAGCAAAGCAACAAGCCCGTTACGTCAATGTTACGAACAGGTGACAACGCCAACGCTTAAACTGCACTCCAGTGTTCAACCGCTAATCTTCGCTAATCTCCGCTAATCTCCGCTGATGACAAACTCCCCAATGCTATTGGCCAAACTTGGTGAACTCTGCGCTTATCTTCTCAAACTTTTTGGATTAGCGATGATAAGCGCAGATTAGCGGTTTCTCCGGCTCAACTCTTCTTCCGCCGCCAACCCGCGTTGAACATCCCGTTCCCGCCCATGTCCTGCGGCCAGATCGTCAACGAACTTCCCGCCGCCAACGCGCGACCGTTCGACTTCAACTCCGGCAACGCCATCGGCTCGAACTCCGGTTGAGTCGCATTGAAATGCTCCATCACGCCTGTCGTCTCCGCTCGCGTCAACGTGCAGACGGAGAAGATCAATTTGCCGCCCGGCTTCACGCTCTTCGCCGCGTGACCCAAAAGATTTTGCTGAACCACAGCCAGTTCTTGCACGTCGTTCAATGTCGTCGTCCAGCGTGCGTGCGGATTGCGTTGCCACGTTCCGACACCGCTGCACGGGCCATCCACGAGAACACCATCGAACTTCGTCTTTGTTGGCAGCTTCGCACCGCCATCCCAAAGCGCGGCGCGATAGTTGAAAGCCTTTCCGCGACCCGCGCGCCGTTTCAGTTTTTGCAACCGCCACTCAGCGCGATCACTCGCCCAGATCAAACCCTTGTTCTGCATCAGATCAGACAGGTGCATCAGCTTGCCGCCCTCGCCAGCACACGCGTCCCACCACGTTTCGCCCGGCTTCGGATCGCACAGCCAACCCACCGCCTGCGACGCGATGTCCTGGATCTCAAACTCGCCCGCATGAAATTCCGGCGTCCTGAACAAATCCATTTCACCTGCGAAAATAAAAGCGTCCGTCAACGAATCCGGTTGCTCCAACCCAGGAAGACCGCGCATCAACACCTCTCTCATCCCGCGCTTCGCACGCAACCAAAGCGTTGGTTCGCACTGCAACGAACGCAACCACGCCTCGTTCACATCCATCGCATCAAGCGTCCACGCAGGAACAACCTTGGCGCGAAGTTCTGCAACTTGAAATGAATTCGGATCATTACGAAAACGATCTGCTAACTTCCGCGCTGAATGCATCGCTGCATCCGCACCGCGATCCTCGCGTGTCCAAGCGTGCCAGCGATAATAGTTGAACACACTGCGGCTCACCTCCGCCGCATCGAACGGCGGCAGATTGCGCATCTCGCGCAACACCTCGCGCAACGCAGCGTCAGCAGGTTTATCGCGCCCCGCCGTGCGGACGACTTCCACCGCGATGTCATGGACAGAAATATCAGTCACAGTCGGAGGTTAGCGGGGCGCGGCCCGAAAGCGAAGGGTGAATATAAATTCTCGCCGTCAGAATAAATTTTCGTTTGAACACTCTCGCTGGATTCGCTGTCATTCTTTCCGTAGAATCCGAAAACAGAACATGAACACAGGAATCAACGCCATCAACGAAGCGGTCAAGGAAGCCAGCGCCTTCACGCATCCGCTGTTTAACGAACTCGGCAAAGTCGTCATCGGGCAAAATTATCTCACCGAGCGGCTGGTCATTGGGCTACTGGCCAACGGCCACGTTCTCTTGGAAGGTGTCCCCGGCCTCGCCAAGACACTCGCCGTGAAATCCATGGCCGCGTGCATCCACGTCAAGTTCTCGCGCCTGCAATTCACGCCGGACATGCTGCCCGCCGACGTCATCGGCACGCAGATTTACAATCCGCAATCCGGCGGCTTCAGCACGCGCAAAGGC
>JANPGI010000327.1:0-15408 GCA_031423875.1 Verrucomicrobiota bacterium
TTCATAATGCCGGGCCAGTTGTTCGCGCCTTCCATCAAGCCCGCGCTAAAACCTTTCCACACATCGGCTGATCGCATCGCACGATCGCGGCTGTATTCCTTGATGTGAACGCGGGTGATGCGTTTGCCGAGTGCCTTGATCCAGGCAATCGGGTCACCGTAGCGGATGATGTTGCCGGCATCGAAATGCCAGAGCACCCACGGGCTGTTGATCGCGTCGAGGTAACGGACGGCGACGTCCTCGGTGGTGATGAAATTATTCCAGACGTTCTCGATGGAAATTTTCACGCCGAGTTCCTCCGCCAGCGGGATCGCGAGCCGGATTTGTTCGATGGAACGTTTCCAGCAATCGTCGAAGTTCACCTCAGCGTTCACCACGCCCGATACGAGCAGAACTGAACCAGCACCGTAAGCTTTCGCATCCCGGAGGGTTTGTTTCAGCGCGGCGAGGCCTTCCTCGCGAACTTTGGGGTCAGGATGCGAGAGCGGGAGTTTCCAATGACGTTCCCCGCAGACGCTGGTGACTTCAAGCCCGGTCGCGTCCCGCGCTTTGAGCACTTCAGCTTGGTCGAAATGACTGGTCATTTCCACGCCATCGAAGCCCGCAGCTTTGACGGCTTTCATCTTGTCGAGCAACGAACCTTTTATTCCAACCGTGCCCCACATGATGGCTTTTTTGAATGCGCGTTTCGGGGGCGAAGCCGCTTCAGCCGCGAGCAAAGGAGTTGTTGCCGTCGCCAGAACCAAGGTTGCGCCCCCGGCTCGGAGGAAATCACGGCGAGTGATGGGAGCGTTCATATATTCCAGAGTAGGTCAGATCGGTTTTGTTACGCCCGGGATCGCCACGGGTGGCACAGTGATCGGCGTGTCCCAAGCGATTTTTTCCGGCACAAGGTTTTCCTTCGAGTTCAACGCATCCTCCCACGTCACGACCTGTCCGGTGTAGGCCGCCATGCGACCCATGATGGCGAGCAACGTCGAATGTGCCATCCACTCGCCGTCGTTGATCGGTTTGTCGCTGCGGATGGAGGCGAACAACTCGTCATGTTCGTTCTGATACATGTCGCGCATTTTCTCTTCGCGATGCCGCCAATTCGTTTTGCCTTTGATCACAAACGGCCCGCTGAACGCCCGGACAATATGGCCCACGCCGTCTGCGCCCCAGACATGATCGGAGTTGTCCGCCGCCGCGCCGGCTTGTTGCCGACAGAAATGAAACGCGCGCACGTCATTGGCGTAGTCGTAAACCACGCCGAAATGATCGTAGATGTGACCGAACTCCTCAGCCGTCCGCACCTGTCGGCCTCCGATGGCCATGCAACTCGCCGGCGGCGCGTCCTTCATCAGCCATGACATCTTGTCGAGATTGTGAACGGCCTGTTCCACGATGTGATCCCCGGAAAGCCAGGTGAAGTAATACCAATTGCGCATCTGCCACTCCATGTCTGTCCATCCGGGTTGGCGTGGTTTGGACCAGACGCCAGCGGTGTTGTAGGTCGTATGGATGGCGCGAATCTCGCCAATGGCGCCATTGTGGATTTGCTCCATGAACGCGCGGACACCGGTATTGTAACGGTAGCAAAATCCCGACACGAGCGCGAGGTTCTTCTGTTTCGCCGCCGCAGTGCTGGCGAGTACGGAGCGAACGCCGGTCGCATCCACCGCCACCGGCTTCTCGGCAAAGACATGTTTCCCTGCCGCGACCGCCGCTTGCAGATGCAGCGGTCGAAACCCCGGTGGTGATGCCAGGAGCACCACGTCCACGCCGCTGGCGAGAACCTTTTGATACGCATCGAAACCTACGAAGCAATTTTCCTGCGTCACTTTTACTTTGGCGGCGACGTCCTCTGTGCTGCGAAGGGCCTTCAAACTTTTTTCCAGAGGTTCGGGAAAGACATCGCCCAGTGCAGTCAAAATCACATTCGGGTCCGCCCGCAAGGCGTTGGCCGCCGCGCCCGTGCCGCGCCCGCCACAACCGATCAGTCCGACGCGCAGGGTTTGACCGGCCTCGGCGCCGAACAGTTTGCCGGACAGAAATCCCGGCGCGGCGAGGGCGGCACCGGCGGCGGCGCTGGTTTTCAGAAATTCCCGACGCGATGCGAGGGTTTCGTGATCTGGTCTGTTCATGGTTGATCCTGAGCGAGATTCCCCCCGAAACCCTGGCAACGTCAAGTCGCACAAACGTTCAACCCGTACATATTTTAATGCCTTTCGGAAAAACATAAGCGGGTCAGACGACGGTGAGGTGTAGCGGGGCATTGAACGATTGGTTTACGAACAGGCGCGGCCATTTGCTGAGGGGTTGATGCCCGTCTGGTCGCTCTCTCTGCCGCCTTGAAGGCGGCGGTAATTAGCTGTAATCACACCCCAATCACCCACCATGTTGATTCAGAGCTTTGACACGCGGGCTGGGTTCGGCATCATGAATTGGTAGCCAGATGAATTCTTTTTTTAAGTTCGTAACGATCCAGACGGCCACGTGTCTGCTCTCAGGTTTCGCAGGCTCGAACGCGGTGTTTGCCGCCGCTGTGCAGGCCAACGATCTGCCCGCACCCGCAGGGCACAAGGTTGATTTTGCCACGGAGCTGCAACCGCTCTTCATCGAGCGTTGCTATGATTGCCACGGGGAGAAGAAGCAGGAATCCGGGATGCGCGCGGACAGTCGCGCCGACCTGCTCAAAGGCGGCGACAACGGCCCGTCCATCATCGTCGGCAAAAGCTCTGAGAGCATCCTCGTGCAAGTGCTGGCGGATACGCATCCCGATCTAGCGCAGATGCCGAAGAAGAAAGAGAAGTTCACAGACGAACAGATCGGTCTGGTGCGCGCGTGGATTGATCAGGGCGCGATCTGGGAAACCGTCGTCGGGAAAAAGTTCACCTACAACACAAATCACTGGGCGTTCAAAGCGCCGGTTCGTGCCGTGTTGCCGATGCCGAGCAACAAAAAGTGGCCGCGCACTCCAGTTGATAACTTTGTCCTTGCGAAGCTCGACGCGGAAAAACTCAAGCCCTCGCCGGAAGCGGACAAAATCACTTTGCTGCGCCGCCTCGCACTCGATCTCGTCGGGCTGCCGCCAACTCCAGAGGAAGTGGACATGTTCCTCGCAGACAAATCTGCGAACGCTTACGAGAAACAAGTCGAGCGCTTGCTCGCGTCACCGCACTACGGCGAGAAGTGGGGACGCAACTGGCTTGATGCGGCGCGTTATGCGGATTCCGACGGCTTCGAGAAAGACAAGACGCGCAACGTATGGTTCTATCGCGATTGGGTGGTGAACGCGTTCAACCAGGATTTGCCTTACGACCAATTCGTCACCAAGCAACTCGCAGGCGATCTTCTGCCTAACGCTTCGCAGGATGACATCGTTGCCACTGGTTTTCTTCGCAACTCCATGGTCAATGAAGAAGGTGGCGCAGACCCGGAGCAGTTCCGCATGGAGGCGATGTTTGATCGCATGGATGCCATCGGCAAAAGCGTACTCGGCTTCACGATCCAGTGCGCGCAATGCCACAACCACAAATTCGACCCGATCTCGCAGGAGGAATACTTCCGCCTCTTCGCGTTCTTGAACAACGATAACGAGTCGCAACGCGTCGTCTATTCCACCGCAGATCAGATGCGCGTCGCGAATCTTGCGCGAGAGATGCGCGACATCGAGGAAGGTTTGAGGCATCGCACGCCCAGTTGGGAACAACGCATGGCGAAGTGGGAAGCCGACGTGACAAAGGATCAACCCACATGGACCGTCCTTCGGCCCACCGTCGAAGACATCACCACCGGCGGTCAGAGATTTTTGCCGCAACCAGACGGCTCGTTTCTCGCGCAAGGTTACGCCGTCGGCAAATCCGGACCGCACTTCTGGCTGACCAACGATCTGCAAAACATCACTGCGTTCCGCTTTGAACTGCTCACCGACCCCAACCTGCCAGCGAACGGCCCGGGCCGCTCGCTCAAAGGAATCGGCGCACTCACGGAGTTCACCGTAGATGCCTCGCCGCTCGATACGACGAACAAGACGCGGGTGAAGTTTAGCAATGCCACCGCAGATTTCAGCATGCCGAAATCCTTGCTCACGCCGGAACATTTCGACAAGGCCATGTCCAATCGCGTCGTCGGCCCGGTGAATTTCGCGAACGACAACGACGAAAACACCGCGTGGGGCATTGACGCGGGTACGGGTCGCCGTAACACGGATCGCGTGGCCGTGTTTGAATGCGAGAAGCCAGCGGGCTTCGCAGGCGGAACCGTCTGGGACATCCGCGTCGTCCAACGGCACGGCGGCCCGATCAACGACGCGCACATGAATTACAACCTCGGCCGCTTCCGCATCAGCGTGACGACCAACGCCGGCCCGATCATTGCCGACCCCGTACCCAAGCGCGTGCGAGACATCCTTGCGATCCCGCGCGAAAAACGTTCGCCGCATCAGGTCGCTGCTGTGTTCAGCTATTGGCGCACACTGCAAACTGAATTCGCTGAGACCAACGACCGCATCGAAAAACTCTGGGCGCAATGGCCCGAAGGCGAAACGCAATTGACCCTCATGGCCCGCGATGAACCACGCGAAACGCGCCTCCTCAAGCGCGGCGATTTCCTCAAGCCCGGCAATTCTGTTCAGGCCGGAACGCCCGCGTTCCTGCATCCGCTCCCGGCAAACGCCGACGGCTCGCGCCTCACATTCGCACAGTGGCTCATGGACAAAAAATCTCCGACGACCGCGCGCTCGTTTGTGAATCGCGTCTGGCAATCCTACTTCGGCACGGGCCTGTTGGAAGCGTCCGAAGACTTCGGCACGCGTGCGGAGTTGCCGTCGCATCCTGAGTTGCTCGATTGGCTAGCGACTGAGTTTATGTCGCCTAGTAGCAGCGGACGTGAGTCCGCTCTAACTAAAGAATCTGGAATTGAAATGAGCCGACTCACGTCGGCTGCTACAAAACCGTGGAGCATCAAACACCTCCACCGCCTCATCGTAAGCTCGGCGACCTATCGCCAATCCTCCCGCGTCACGCCGGAGCTTTACGCCCACGACCCGTTCAATCGCCTGCTCGCGCGCGGCCCGCGATTCCGCGTTGAAGGTGAGATCGTCCGTGACATCGCGCTCGCCAGCAGCGGACTGCTCAATCCCACGCTTGGCGGACATAGCGTATTCCCGCCCGCGCCGGAATTTTTGTTCAAACCGCCTGTGAGCTATGCTCCGAAGGATTGGTCTGTCTCCACGGGTGAAGATCGTTATCGCCGCAGTCTCTACATCTTCCGCTTCCGCTCCGTGCCGTATCCGGTGCTGCAAACCTTCGACGCGCCCAACGGCGATTTCTCCTGCGTCCGCCGCGGCCGTTCCAACACGCCATTGCAAGCGCTCGTCTCACTTAACGAAACCACCTTCATGGAATGCGCCCAAGCCCTCGCCCGCAAAACCCTGGCCGAAGGCGGCAAGAGCGACGCCGACAAAATCAACTTCGCCTTCCGCCGCGCGCTCTCTCGTCCACCGACCGACAGTGAACGCAAAGAACTGCTCGCGCTGTTGGAGAAACAAAAAGATTACATCAGTAGCGGTTGGGTGAACGCCACAGAACTCGCAACCGGAAAAAACATCGCGCCGGAAGAAATTCCACCGGGCGCAACCCCGACCCAACTCGCCGCCTACACCGTCGTGTCACGCGTGCTGCTGAACCTCGACGAAACTATCACAAAAGAATGAAAACAGTCTTGGGTCTAATGTCTTGAGTCTTGAGTTATGGCGCGTATCGAAAAATTTGAAGACCTTGTGAGCTGGCAGAAAGCCAGAGTCCTGACGCAGCGCGTATATCGCGCTACGAAGTCTGGTGGTTTTGCTAAGGATTTCGGGTTGCGCGATCAAATCCGTCGCGCCTCGGTTTCAATTCTTTCAAACATCGCCGAAGGTTTTGAACGCGGTGGCGACAGGGAGTTTCAACAGTTTCTGTCCGTCGCCAAAGGTTCGTGTGCTGAAGTTCGCGCTCAACTGTATGTGGCGCTTGATGAAACCTACATCGAGCCGAACGAGTTCGAGGAACTGAAGGCGTTGACAGTCGAGATCAGCCAACTCATCTCCGGCATGATGACTTATTTGGCGAACTCCGCAGTCTCCGGACGCAAATTCAAACCCGCGACCGACTCAAGACCCAAGACTTCAAACTCAAGACTTTCAAGACTATGAGCTGCCAAGACCATCTGTATCGCGGCAAAAGCCCGCAGGAAATTTCCCGCCGCTGGTTCTTCCAACAATGCGGCGTCGGCCTCGGCGCGATTGCGCTCGGCACATTGTTTCGCGAAAACGGCTTTGCCGCTTCCACGCAGAGTGGACCGCTCGCACCCAAGCAGCCGCACTTCGCGCCGAAAGCCAAGCGTGTCATCTTCCTGTTCATGGCGGGCGCACCGAGCCATCTGGAGTTGTTCGACAACAAACCGCAGCTCGCCAAGTTCGACGGCACGGTGCCGCCGGCGGAGTTGATCAAAGACTATCGCGCAGCGTTCATCAGTCCGTCGGCGAAATTGATGGGGCCGAAATTCAAGTTCGCCAAACATGGCAAGTGCGGCGCGGAACTCTCGGAGCTGTTGCCGCATCTCGCGACCGTCGTGGACGACATCGCCATCGTGAAGTCCATGCACACCGACGCGTTCAATCACGCGCCCGGCCAGCTCCTGATGAGCACAGGCTCGCAACAGTTCGGGCGACCCAGCATGGGCGCGTGGTGCAGTTACGGGCTCGGCACGGAATCGCAGGATTTGCCGGCGTTCGTCGTGTTCAGCACCGGCAAGAAAGGTCCGAGCGCCGGCGCGGGCAATTGGGGGACGGGCTTCCTGCCGTCCGTGCATCAGGGCACGATGTTCCGCAGCGTCGGCGATCCCGTGCTCTATCTCTCGAACCCGCCCGGCGTGGACGAAACCATCCAACGCGCCACGCTCGATTCCATCAAACGCCTCAACCAACAACACCTCGACGTGGTGGGCGATCCCGAAATCGCCACGCGCATCAACCAGTATGAACTCGCGTCGCGCATGCAAACTTCCGCGCCGGAGTTGATGGACATTTCCAAAGAACCGAAGGAAGTCCTCGAGATGTACGGCGCCGAGCCCGGCAAAGGTTCATTCGCCAACGCCTGTCTGCTCGCGCGACGCATGGCCGAGAAAGGCGTGCGCTTCATCGAAATTTTCCATGAAGCCTGGGATCAACACGGCAATCTCAAGAAAGACATCGTGCAGAATTGCCAGGACACCGACCGCGCCGCCGCCGCGCTCATCAAAGACCTCAAGCAACGCGGCATGTTGGACGACACGCTCGTCGTCTGGGGCGGCGAATTCGGGCGCACGCCGATGGTCGAGGGCGCGGGCGACGACGGCCGCGATCATCATCCGAATTGTTTCACGATGTGGCTCGCGGGCGGCGGCGTGAAACCCGGTCTCACCCTCGGCGAATCCGACGACTTCGGCTTCAACGTGACGCAGGACAAAGTCCACGTCCACGACCTGCACGCTACGATTCTCCACCTGCTCGGCTTCGATCACACAAAGCTCACGTATCGTTTCCAAGGCCGCGACTTCCGGCTGACGGACGTGCATGGTGAGTTGGTGAAGAAGTTGTTGGTGTGATTTGGAATCAAGAGAACACAAGATCATCGGAACGCGGCCAAGTGCCGCCACACCAGCCCGGTGCTTCTGCGAATTCCCCGCGTTTCACACGCTGCGGCTGATCTTTCAGACATAGCCGCGCTCCTTCAAGGCAACACCCGCACCCGATAGAAACGATTGGTGGTAGCGGCTTGAGAGTCCGGTTTGGAGGCGGAATTCCCGGTGGCCGCAACGTCGCCGCTCGCATCCGACCATACGGCGTTGCTGAACTGTGGCGTGTACTGCAGCCGATAGATCTGCCCCGCAATGGCGCTCCAGCCGACGATGGGGATGGTGTTTGAGATGGAGATGCTTTCGATGACAGGACGTGAAACCACCCGGACGGAGAATGACCGCGTGTCACTCAGCGCTGGCGTACCATCGTCTGTGACGCGGAGGGTGATGCTGTTGGTGCTGTCTGCGTCCGCATCGTTCGGCGTCCATGAGAACACGCCCGTCGCGGGGTTCACGCTGGCGGTGGGCGGTGCGCCGGGGTTGAGGCTGTAGGCCAAAATGTTCGCGGGGAGATCGGTATCCGTGGCGGCATTCGTGATAGTCAGCGTCGTCATGGCGTGAATCGTCCGGTCTGTCACTGCAACCAGCACAGGGGCGTGATCGTTGGTTTCAACCACAATGACGGTGAAACTTTGCGTTGCCATAAGGCTGGGCGTGCCGTTGTCGGTGACGATCATTGAAATCAGGTTCGTGCCCGGTCCTTGCGATTCAGAGGGAGTCCAGCGGAACACGCCGTTGTTGGTAACGGTGGCCCCGGTTGGCGCGCCAGAACCGAGCGTGTAGGTGAGCGCGTTGCCTTCAGGATCGGTCGCGGTGTTCGTGAACGTCAGGAGGGTGTTCTCGACAACCACGCGATCCGCCACGAACGGCAGCACGGGAGGAGTGTTCGGTGGAGTGACGCTGTTGATTGTCAGGATGCCGCTGCTGCTGGCGACGCTTTGTCCGTCGGGATTCGTCACGGTCACGGTTCGGACACCTGCGGGAGCATTGCCGGCGACGGACAGGTTCAACGTCAGAGTGGTGGGGTTGTTGTAGATGATGCTGTTGACCGTCACGCCCGCGCCGCTGACGGCGGCGGCGATGCGATTTGAGAAACCCGGGCCGGGATCAAAGAAGCCGGAGTCGCCAGTTGAATTACCCGTGAGAGTGACGTTGACGCTGGCAGCGCCCTGATTGAGCGCGGCGGGAACGCAACTGGCCGGTGTGGCGGGCGGTGGTGCGAGCACCTTGACCACTTGCACGGCGTAGATGTTCTGCGCGTTGCACCATTCCTGAATCGTCCACATCGTCATGTCGTCGTTAGGATCGAGGCAGGTGTAGGTGTAATCGCCCCAGCGTCGTCCGCCGGCGCCGCCGGGATTGCTGGGCGGGTTATAACTGGATGCGCTGGCCGTGTAGAGCACCGGCGTGCGCAGGGTTCCGGCGGGATCATTAACATGTCGCCCGGCGTAACCGGCGTTGGCGTATTCATTCTGGCCCGCGACGCTGAATCCCATCAGTGCGTGGCCCTGGCCAGAAACCATGATGCTACCCATCCAATAACTCCGCTGGTCGGTGGTGTTGGCGGCGGAAGGATGATACAGCGTGCCGGTTTGAAGCACCGTCGGCGTCTGGCCCGTGGCCAGATTGCCGAGTTCGTACCAGCGGATGCCCATGCGGGTGTCGGTGCCGGAGGGCGAGCCGGTGTTGTTCACCGCGATGTTTGCGGCAGTCCACAATTTCCCGTTGCGGATGTGCGCAGCCAGGAGGCGATAGTCCAAGCCGTCTAAATAACCGGATGCTCCGTTGGTGTTGCCAAGATGCGGAACATTGATGGTGTTGCCGGTGATGGGCACGTCGAGATTGATGTTGCCGGATAAGGTCGGAGTCCCGCCCGGATTGCTGACGCGGCGCAACTTCAACTTGCCATAATACGCCGAGTCCACGCCGATGAAGTAACCCTCGGTGGCATTGGGGTCGTAATTATCCACGCCTTGCGGCGTGTAGGGGCCGCCTTGGCTCGGGCTGTTGGATACGAGGGCACGGAATGCAGTCGCCACTAGCGGCCCGCCGTTGAGCAGCGAACTCTTGCGCACCACAAAGGCTGTGGTGTTGGCGAATGAGCCTTGACCGCGCGTGCCGAACAGGTTCACCCCGATGTAGAGCGCGTTGGCATCAATGCCAAGCGTCGGATAATCGGCGAACTTGCCGTTGTCCGTATTGCTCGTTGGCGTCACCAGATCGTGCTGGAATTGATAGAACGTCCAGACGGTGGATGGAGTTATCACGCCTGAATCGCTGACGGCGATCATGATGCGGTTGGGCAACGCGCCCGACTGGCCGGGCACGTCAATGATGATGAGAAACCAACGCCCGGAGAGCCGGTCATAACGGATGCGCGGATCACTGGTGAAATTGTTCTCCACGGGTGGCGTCATCACTGAACTGAAAAACACATCGGGGTTCACATCCAAAACGCCATCCGCCGCGCCCGTCTGTTTGTTGAAGGAACGAATGCGTCCGTTCACTGCCACGATGTATTGAGCCGGCCCGGCTGTACCCATCGAGTCCGGAGGAAAGGCCGAGGTGTCGAACAACGTCGCGCCCGTGAAACTCAGCCCCGTGGTGAGGCTGGCGGGTGAGGCCGATCCGTCACCCGGATTCACGACGGACGGTTGCGAGTCCGGCGACGCCAGCAGGTTCTCAAAATTCACACGACCGCGCGGGCGCTTCTTCGGTGTCTGCCAGGGAAGTTTCGGGGGACGCTTGTAACCTTCCGCCCGGGTCATGATGTCTGTCGTGGTTTCCGTCACGCCTGCATCACCCACCCACGGCACGCCGATAGTTTCTTCATCAGAAACAACATCTCCAAAAGCAGTGATGGCAACAAACAGACTAGTGACCGAGATGAGAACGCGAAAAGAGTTGTTCACTTGGATACAATGCCCCCATCGCGTGATGGGAGTCAAACTGCCAACACCCGGTCAAAACCCGGATCAAAGGGCAGGGAAGCGGAGAATGTGATTGGTCGTCGTCGTGTAAACCGATTCAGGTGTGGGATATGAACTGATTTCTCCGGATGTAAAATCGCAGATGCCGCCTTGCCCATGCTCCCGCGTAATCAACTCCGATGCGCGGGCGCTTCACGATGCTGAGTTGTGCTGCATCCTCTGGCGACGACACGAAGAAGTTTTCACTTAGCAGATCGTGCCCGTTCAGCAGTTTATCAATCTGCATCGCACGACACAACAATCCCGGCCCGTTCGTCCGCGCAGAGATGTTTTGCACCGGCTCGATGGCGCGGATCAGAACCGCGGCACCGTTGCCCTCGCGCTCGGTCACCACATTCATGCAATGATGCACGCCGTAGATGAGATACACGTAGGCGCGTCCCGGTTGGCCGAACATGACCTTCGTGCGCTCAGTCAATCCCTTCGATGAATGCGACGCCAGATCGTGCGCGCCGATATAAGCTTCCACTTCAACGATCCTCCCGATCAGTTCCTCGCCAGACACGCGATGCACGAGAAACTTGCCCAACAGTTCCCGCGCGACGGTGACTGTATCGCGGTCGTAAAAACTGCGCGGGAGTTTGATCATGGCGGGAAGTTTGTGGCTGGTGGCTGTGCGAGGCGTGATGGAAAATGGCCGCGAACGCATCACGGACGGCGCATTTCAAACAATCCTTGATCGTATTTCGAATCGTAGGTGGAATGAAAGTTCGTGGCAGTCGCGGTGCCTTGATAGCGATAGATTCCCCCAGCCATCGCGCCTAAATCTTCTTCGCCGCTGAAAATCCAGACGTCACCGCGTTGTTCGACTTTCAACGTCACCGTGTAGCTGTAGCGCAGCACTTTCAGATATGTGGCGCGAAACCGGGCTTCGCACGCGCCGTTGGTTTCTCCGGTGATGATGCAACGCAACAGACCTGTGTGGGCATTCACATCGCTCACCCACCGTCCTTCCCAGCGGCCAGCGATGGAATCCTGCGGAAACGGTTGTTTCCCGACCCTCCGCCAGTCGCTGTTGAAACTGGAACAACCGCACAACAACAAGAGCGCGATGCACGCACACCCGGAGAAGTGGCGACCCCATCGCGCCGGTGACGGAGTTCGGATTGATGACTGTTGATCCATTGGCATTGCTCTGGATAAGAGACACGCAACAACGCTGTTTTTCAACTTTGAACTCCGCGCCGTGCGCTGCTACTCTGCGGCCATGTCACGGAAAGACGCATCGGAATCACATCATGGCTGGTCGGATTTCATCGGCGTGGGGCTGCTTGCCGCAGCGGTGTTGCTGCTGCTCGCACAATTGTCCTTTGACCGGGGCGACATCTCGACGTTGGTCAACCCGGTAAACAAACCGCTCCACAACTGGATCGGCTGGCTCGGCGCGCACTTGGCTTGGGTGTCATTTTTTACGTTTGGTGTGACGGCTTACATCGTGCCCGTGCTGCTCGCGGCGTTCGGCATTGGTTATCTGTTCAATTTTCTGGGTTATCTTCGCGAACATTCTCGCTGGAGCGTGATGTGGGCTGGAATCCTTTTGTTGTCTTTGACTGGTCTGCTGCACATTGTTTATGACTCTGGTTACGCGAAGAACGTAAGCGAGGCACTCGGCGCCCAAAGCGCAGGCGGCGCGCTTGGTTGGGCCACGTTTGAATATATCTTCTGGATGGCGGGCAAGATCGGCGCGGTCATCCTTTACGCTGCGATGGCACTGATCGGAGTTTTGTTCCTGACCAACTTCAAACTCGGTGAATGGTTGCAGGCGCGGTTCGATGGCGAATCGTTGCCCGTGGCCAAAGCTGGCGCAACCGCCGCCGAAGCCGCTCTCGAACGCAAGGCGCGCGATCTCGAAAAGAAAAAACGCGAACTCGAAGATGAAGTCGCCAAGACCGTCACTGGCAGAACCATCCCCACCGGACCCGCGCTTGGACAGGATTTCAAATCCGTGCCCGAACCCAACGTGCGCGACCTGAGCGTGCCGCAAGCCAAGCCAGGTCGCGCGAAGAAATCTTCCGCCCCCGAAACCGACAAGGAAATTCTGCCACCGGACGAAGGCGTGGTGATACCCGCCAGCGAACTCAAGGCCGCTTCAGCCGAAGATGTGTTGGGTCGCAAATCTGAAGCTCCTACAAAGACCGAGGATAAAAATTCCGACGGCGAGGATACCGAAAAATCCGAGGACAAAAGCGACGAGCCCAAGCCTGAACCTGTGATCAATATCACGGGTCTCACGCGTCCACGACCCAAGGTCAAGAAACCCATCACCGTGGCTTCCACGCCGATGATCGGGAACTATCAGTTGCCGTCGCTCGACTTTCTCCAGTTGCCGGACATGACGGTGAAGCCCACGGAATCGAAGGAAGAGTTGCTCGCCAACGCCCAACTGATGCGGCAGACGCTCGCACAGTTCGACATCCCCGTGGAACTTGGCGACATCACAAAGGGGCCGACGATCACGCGATACGAGTTGCATCCCGCGCCCGGCGTGAAGCTGGAAAAGATCACCGCTCTCTCCAACAACATCGCCGCCGCACTCAAAGCCGAACGCATCAACATCCTCGCGCCCGTGCCCGGCAAAAGTTCCGTGGGCGTGGAGGTGGCCAACGCGGTCAAGACCAAGGTCATCATGCGCGACCTGTTCGAGTCCGACGAATGGCGCAACACCAAGGCGCGCATTCCCGTCGCGCTCGGAAAGGATGTCTATGGTCACCCGATCATCGCGGATCTCGCGGAGATGCCGCATTGCCTCATCGCTGGCAGCACGGGTTCGGGGAAATCCGTTTGCATCAACGCCATCATCGCCTCGCTGCTTTACCGCTTCACGCCGGATCAACTCCGCTTCGTGATGATTGATCCCAAGGTCGTCGAGCTTCAGCAATACAACGTGCTGCCGCATCTCGTCGTGCCCGTCGTCACCGATCCCAAGAAGGTGATCCTCGCGTTGCGCTGGGTCGTCAACGAGATGGAGAAGCGCTACCAGATCTTTGCGCGTGTCGGCGTGCGCAACATCGCCACGTTCAACGCGCGTCCGAAAAACAAACCGTTGCCTGAACGCGAACTGGAATTGCCGCTCACCGCCAAGAAGGAAAAAGTCGAACCGGGCGCGGACGGATTCGCCGTGGAAGTGGACGAACAGATCGTCGTGCCGCGCGAGGAAGACATCGTCATCCCGGAAAAACTGTCCTACATCGTCGTCATCGTGGACGAGCTGGCGGACTTGATGTTGGTCGCGCCTGCCGATGTGGAAATGGCTATCGCACGCATCACACAGATGGCCCGCGCGGCGGGCATCCATTGCATCGTCGCCACCCAACGTCCGTCCGTGGACGTGATCACCGGCGTCATCAAGGCGAACATCCCGGCGCGCATCGCGTTTCAAGTCGCGGCCAAGGTGGACTCGCGCACGATTCTCGACGCGATGGGCGCGGACAAATTGCTCGGCAAGGGCGACATGCTGTATCTGCCGCCCGGTTCGGCGAAGTTGATTCGCATCCAGGGCGCGCTCGTGACCGACCAGGAAATCCAAAGCGTCGTTGACTTCATCGCGAAACAGGCCAAGCCGAGTTACGAGATGGAGATTCACCAGCAACTTTCCAAACCTGCGAACACCTTCGGCAACGAGAGCGGCATTGATGAGGACGAGGAGATCATCCAGCAATGCATCGAAGTCATCCGCAGCGAACAGAAGGCGAGCGTGTCATTGCTCCAACGCCGCCTTCGACTCGGCTATGGACGTGCCGCGCGCATCATGGACGAACTGGAAAATCGCGGCCTCGTCGGACCGAGCAACGGTGCCGAGCCGCGCGAAATCCTGATTGATCTGGACGTGCAGCAACCGGGCGAGCCTGCGCCGCAGTAGCAATAAGATTCCTTCTCTCGCCGTGAGAATCCTGATCGCACCGGACAAGTTCAAAGGCACGCTCACCGCGCGACAGGCCGCAGAAGCCATCGCGCACGGCTGGCGAAAAACGCGGCCTGACGACACGCTCACATTGCTCCCCATCAGTGACGGCGGCGATGGTTTTGGTTGTGTGTTGGGCGATGCGCTTGCAGCGAAGCCTCAACGCATTTCCACCTTGGACGCCGCGCATCGCAAATGCGTCTCAACGTGGTGGTGGCAGCCGAAAACCCGCACCGCCATCATCGAATCCGCCAACGTCATCGGCCTTGCCATGCTTCCAGCGGGGAAGTTTCATCCGTTCCAACTCGACACGTTCGGTCTCGGAAAAGTTCTCCAAGCGGCAGCGAAGAAGGGCGCGAAGACAATCATCCTCGGCATCGGCGGTAGCGCGACCAATGATGGTGGCTTCGGTCTCGCCCGCGCCTTGGGCTGGGAGTTTCTTGATGCGCGCGGCGAACGCATCGAGCAATGGACACAACTTCACACACTCGCAGAAATCCGGCGACCGAAGTCGTTGAAACTTCCCAAGATCATCGTGGCGGTTGATGTGGAAAACCCGCTGCTCGGCAAACGCGGCGCAACACGCGTCTATGGCCCGCAAAAAGGATTGCGCGCGGACGAGTTTGCCATCGCGGAGAAAAATCTGCGCAAGCTGGCATTGATCGCGAAGAGATCAAATGGCGGAAAGCCCCTCACCCCGTCCCTCTCCCCATCGGATGGGGAGAGGGTGGCGGGCGCAGGCGCAGCAGGCGGACTCGGCTACGGCCTTGCCACATTCGCGCGTGGTGAATTGCGGCCCGGTTTCGAGCTGCTCGCCAAGACCACCAGACTCGCGAGCTATCTCGACGGCTGCGATCTCGTCATCACCGGCGAGGG
>JANPGI010000328.1:0-1733 GCA_031423875.1 Verrucomicrobiota bacterium
CATCGGCTCGTGGATTCATTACGGCCTTGGCAGCGACAACGAAAATCTCCCGTCCTTCGTCGTGCTCATCACGCCAGGCAAGGTGGATCAACCCCTCTACGCGCGGTTGTGGGGCAGCGGTTTCCTGCCGTCGCAACATCAAGGCGTGCAATTCCGCAGCGGCAAAGAACCCGTGTTGTATCTCAACAATCCCGACGGCGTCACGCCGGAGAACCGACGATTGTTGATTGATCGCTTGAATGAGCTTCACAAACACACCGCCGAAAAACTCGGCGACGCCGACGTGGACGCGCGCATCGCGCAATACGAGATGTCCTACCGGATGCAATCCAGCGTGCCGGGCGTGATGGACTTGAGCAACGAGAAGCCCGAGACGTTCGATCTCTACGGCCCGGACTCGCGCAAGCCGGGCACGTTCGCCGCGAACTGTCTGCTCGCGCGGCGGCTCGCCGAGAAAGGCGTGAAGTTCATCCAGCTTTATCATCAAGGCTGGGATCAACACGACAACCTGCCGAAGAACATCCAGGTGCAATGCCGCGAAACCGACCAGGCCAGCGCCGCGCTCATCACCGACCTGAAACAGCGCGGCATGCTCGACGACACGCTGGTCATCTGGGGCGGCGAGTTCGGTCGCACCAGCTATTCACAGGGCAAACTCACGGCGGACAATTACGGGCGCGACCATCATCCGCGCTGCTTCACCACATGGATGGCCGGCGGCGGCGTGAAGCCCGGCCTCGTCTATGGCGAGACGGACGATTTCAGTTACAACATCACGAAGGGCGGCGTCCACGTTCACGATTTCCACGCCACAATGCTGCGCCTGCTCGGAGTAGATCACGAGCGGCTGACGTTTTTACACCAAGGTCGCCGCTTCCGCCTCACCGACGTGCATGGAAAAGTGGTGGTGGATTTGATCGCGTGAGTTGTTAAAGCTTCGTAGCAGCGGACGTCAGTCCGCTCCATCTAACCCGACTCCATGCCATTGAGAAAAGCTTGCCTCACGCCAAGGGCGCAAGGGGCGCGAAGGGAAGGAGTTTTTCCGCTGATAAATCCACTCGCGGAATGGTGAGTGAAAAACTGGAAGACAGAACCCTTCATCCGACTTTACCTTCGCGCCCTTCGCGTGAGGTTTCTGCTGCATCGTTCCGGCTAAAATCGGGAAGTTAGTTAGAGCCGACTCACGTCGGCTGCTACATGTAAAGGATGACGTCCATGTTCACGATTTCCACGCCACGATGCTGCGCTTGCTCGGCGTGGATCATGAACGGTTGACATTTTTGCACCAAGGCCGCCGCTTCCGCCTGACCGATGTGCATGGCAAGGTGGTGGAGGATTTGATTGCGTGACGGGCTCGCCAAGGTGTCGCACAGCGACATCGGAAATTAGCCAGCCACAAAGTGGCTGGTGATAGTGCAAACGAACAACGCGTCCCGTAAGGGACGCCGGAAAACAAATGCCAGCAACCCATTTAAGCCTGCATTTTCACATCGTCTTTTCCACCAAAGACCGGCATCCGTTCATCGCGGATGCGTGGCGTCCGCGTTTGCACGAATACCTCGGCGGCTTGATTCGCGCGGCAGACGGAATTCCCGAAGCCATTGGCGGGACGGCTGACCATGTTCATCTGCTTGTGGGTTTGCGCGCGACCCATTCACTTGCGTCGTTCGTGCAAGACATCAAACAAACTTCGTCACGCTGGATTCACGAAACCATCGGCGTGAAAAATTTCG
>JANPGI010000329.1:0-16473 GCA_031423875.1 Verrucomicrobiota bacterium
CATCTCCAACGCAAAGTTAAAAACGGAATTAGGATTCGAGTTTGAATATCCAGATTACCAAGCGGGATATTTGTCGGAGATCGTGAGGCTTGGACTCGTCGGGATTTAAGAAGAATGGCGGGAGCGGCGGGGCTCGAACCCGTAACCTCTGCCGTGACAGGGCAGCGCTCTAACCAATTGAGCTACGCCCCCGCGCGAATTGAGACGTTAGGAAAACCCTTCCTCCGGGTCAAGCCGAAGTCGAAAAATATTCGGGCAGCAGACGCCAAGGAGGTGGGGGTGGGGAACCCCGCTGAAGAAACGTACTGCTACCCGAACGGGTGGATTCTTGAAGAATGCCCATTTTTTGTCAATCCTTGAACCCCGCCGGAAATTACGGGTTTTTTAACAGCGGTGGCGGGCCAAAAATCCCGTGTCCATCTGCGGCTTACATGATTAAAATCCCAGCGCGATGAAGATCATCTGCGACGAGTCTTGTACCGGTTATCACAACCCCGGACATCCGGAGCGTCCCTCACGGATCACGGAGTCGCTCGCACTGTTGCGACGGCAGACGGAGTTGCCGGTCGAATGGCTCGTGCCCAGCCCGGCATCTGACGAAGCCATTCTCCGCGCGCATCTGCCGGAACACATCGCGCGGTTGCGTGTGCCGCGAAACTTTGATGCAGACACGTTCCATTTTCCCGAAGTGGAAGAGGTCGCCCGCTTAGCTGCGGGCGCGGGTCTGATGGCGGTGGATTGTGCCCGCAAGGGCGACGCTGTTTTTTCTCTGATGCGTCCGCCGGGTCACCACGCCACTCGCGCCGAGGCGATGGGGTTTTGTTACTTGAGCAACATTGCCATCGCAGCGCTTCACGCGCTGGCCACCGGCACGAAACGCATCGCGGTGTTTGATTTTGACGTGCATCACGGCAACGGCACGGAGGACATTCTCCTGAACCAGGCGGGCACGGCGTTTTTTTCTGTGCATGAACACCCGTGTTATCCCGGCACGGGCGCGACTCATGTGGGCGACAATTGTTTTAATTTCCCAGTCCGTCCGCACGCCACGCGCGAGGAATATCGCGCGGCATTGTCGAGCGCGTTGGCGGAGTTAAGACAATTTCGCCCGGAGATCATCGGCGTCTCGGCGGGATTTGATGGGTATGCCCAAGACCCCTTGGCGAACAGCCCACTCCATGCGGAGGATTTTCACTGGCTCGGTGGCGAATTACGCAAGGTGGGCGTGCCGATGTTCAGTCTGTTGGAGGGCGGTTACAGCGATGATCTGCCGGAATTGATCCTGGCTTATCTGAAAGGTGTGAATGGGAAATGAACTATCTGATGTGCGCGAAAAGGTTTTGTTGCTGCTCATGCTCTCACTGCTGATTGCCAGCGGATGCGCTACGCCTAACGCGAAACAAACCGCCTTCAAGCTGGGTGACGCAACCGTCCACGCCAAAGTATTTCAGCGCGGCGCGTCTTCATTCACGATGATCAATGTTCACGATGACGAGAACACTTCTGTTCTGGCAGGCAAAGTGATCGTCAAAGAATCTGGCGGACGACTCATCGAACTCATGCACAGCGGGAGGCGGTTTGTGGAGTTCAACATCGACGGCCAGACGTATCGCTTCGATCCGAACCGCATCTTTTCAGACGAGGGGATACGCGCCACGCTTTCGCGGCGCAGCACCTATTCCGAAACAGCACATCGCGTCGTCAAAGATTTTGCTGCCCGATTCATTGAGCAGTTCGGGCTGGATCACGAGCCAGTGATCGTAGCGTTGCATAACACCGATGGGCATGGCTTGACCATCAACAGCTATCGCGCCGAGGGCGATAAAAGTTCTGCGTCCGCCACGCTTCACGCCAGCGCTCGGCGTAGTCCTGGAGATTTTTTCTACGTCACTGACCGGCGTTTCTTTGATTACCTCAAGGCTCGTGATTTCAATGTGACGCTTCAGGATGACGCAACTGTTCCCGACGACGGCTCGGCCTCGGTTTATTTTGCGCGCCATGGAATCCCTTATCTGAACATCGAGGCTGATGTGAGCCATCTCGATGAACAAACGGAGATGGTGCGCGTGGCGCGCGAGATGATTGCGGAGTTGGACTTGATGGCGCGCTGAAGACGGGGTGAACGGCTGACTTCTGCTCTCTGTTGTTTCTTGTCGGGAGCGGGAATTGTGGTAAGACATTCGTTGTGAAATCGAAGTTACTCGCTTGTTTGGGATTCTTGTCGTCCGCTCTGGCGGTTGTCGCGCAAACGTCCGCGTTCACTTACCAAGGCCAGTTCAGCTCCAACGGCATTCCTGCCACGGGCCAGTTTGATTTCCGGTTCACGTTGCACGACGCGGTCACGCTCGGAATTCAACTTGGCAATCCACTGACCAATGCGACGGTGGGCGTGACCAATGGCTATTTCACCACCACGCTGGATTTTGGAAGCATTCCGTTTGATGGCAACCAACGTTGGCTGGAGATCGGTGTTCGCACTGGCGGCGCAACGACAAATGCTTTCAACACGCTCACGCCGCGACAGCAGATCACGGCCACGCCGTACGCCGTGCGCGCCGCAAATTACAGCGGAACAATTCAGACCACGAACATCACCGGCAAAATCAACGACACCAATCTCTCCGCGAACGTGGCCTTGCTGACGAACAACGTGGTGTTCACGAAAACTCTCACAGCATCCAACTTCATCGGCAGCGCGCTCGGCCTCACGAACATTTCGGCCACAAACCTCATCGGCACACTTCCTGACGCGCGGCTCTCGACGAATGTGGCGTTCATCAACACAAGCAACACGGCTTTCCTCGGCTCGATCAGCGCCACAAATTTCCATGGCGAGGGCAGCGGCTTGACCAATGTGCCTGGGCGCAAATTCAACTCCGTTCCCATCAATGCCAGCATCCAGGCATTTCCCAATTACGGCTATCACGCGACGAACGACACGACGCCTGTGGTGGTGACGTTGCCGTTGACGGCGAATATTGATGTGGGCGAAACGATCCGCGTATCCGGCATCGGCGCGGCAGGCTGGATCATCGCGCAGAACGCAAACCAAACGATCCTCGTGGCGAATCTTGTGAAAAATGTTGGGCTGGCGTGGCGCACGAATGCGACAAGTCAGTTTTGGAAATCCGTCGTCACCTCGCAAAGCGGACAGCGGATGCTGGCGGCAATCAATACAGGCTTCATGCAAATCTCCACGAACTATGGCGTGGACTGGGCGCAGGTGGGTTCGTCCGCCCAATGGAACGGCTTGGCTTCCTCGGCGGATGGCCTGCGGCTGGTGGCCGTCGCAAACGGAACTCAAATAAACTCGTCCGTGAACGGCGGCACGAATTGGTCGCCCCGAGCTACTGGATTGGCGTGGTCATCCGTGGCGTCGTCGTGGGATGGAATGAAGTTAGTAGCCGGAGTCAACGGCGGGACTCTTTGGACTTCAGTCAATGGAGGTACGAATTGGACCACGCGTGATACCCCCCGCAACTGGAGCGGGTGCGCGTCTTCCGGTGACGGTGTGAATCTTGTGGCGTGCGTCAACGGCGGACAGATTTACACCTCATCGAACAGCGGCACGAATTGGACCGCGCGCGACACGACTCGCAATTGGACTTGCGTGGCATCGTCAGCGGATGGCGGAACATTGGTGGCAGGCGTCACCGGCGGATTGCTCTATGTCTCGTATGATTTCGGTGTGACGTGGGTTGCCACCGGCCCGACATCAACCCTCACATGGTCGGCGGTGTCGTGTTCGGGAGATGGCTTGCGGATGATCGCGAGTGTCGGTGGCGTAGGCGGCGTGGTGTACGTCTCGCAAGATGCGGGAGCGACATGGCAGGAAAAAAACAATCTGCCCAGCACGTCTTACGCGGGTGTAGCCGTCTCAGGCGACGGTGGCACGATGGTGGCCGTGGCCAATTCAAATCCGATCTACATCTCCTCACAAACGTCCACAACAGTCGGTGCCGCCGGACAACTCATCGGCGCACGACTGTCTGCGGTGGAGCTTATCCACGCAGGCAACGGCGTGTTCATCCCGATCAGCTACGTGGGAAATATCCGGGCGAAGTGATGCGAAGGCGGAGGTTAGCGGACAGAAGTCAGAATCTGTTCACGCTTGCGCATAGCCAGCTCGCGCTTCTTGGTTTCACCCATCAACAATTCTTCTGCCGTCCAGCCGCGTGATTGCGCGTAGGCGGCGAGTTCAAAAAGTTCCTTGGCCACAGCGGATTTGCTGGTGCGGCGGTTTGGCTTCGTAAGGTTTAAGAGCTTCGCTTTGTGCGCTTTCTTCACCAACTTCTCGGCGCGGAGCAACGCAGGAAGATGTTTCGGAATTCCGTCCAGCGCAGAAGGACGTTCGTGGCGCGTGCCAACTTTCTCCGCCTTCTTGATTTTTTCCCAGTTAGCCCAGACTTCGTCCACATCCTTCACTTTGGTCGTGCCGAAGACGTGTGGGTGGCGACGGATAAGTTTGTCCACGAGATGGCGGACAACCTTCTCAAAATTAAAAACACCACGCTCGCTCGCCAACTGACAATGAAACACCACTTGCAGCAAAAGATCACCCAACTCCTCCGCCATCTCGTGATCGTCGCGGTTCTCAATCGCGTCAATCAACTCATAGACTTCCTCGATGGCGTGACGGCGGAGCGTCATGTGGTCTTGCTCGCGATCCCACGGACAACCGGTGGGCGAGCGGAGCTTGGCCATGACTTTGAGCAGATCGTTGATAGCGGGGTTTCGTTTCATGTTTTTAGCCACGGATTGAACACTGATGAAACACGGACAGGGAATCTGTGTTCAATCCGTGTTTCATCAGTGGCTGAATAAATTAGAGGATGACCAAGTCATCCCGATGCACCAACTCCACGCGAGCGAGCGAGCGGCTCTCGATTTCTTTCGAGCTGAACTTCGCGATGCCGCGCGCGAATTCTGTCCCGTTCAAGTCGCAGAGGCGGATGACATCGCCAGCGGCGAAATCGCCTTCGCAACGCGAAACACCCGGCGGGAGCAGGCTCTTGCCTGATTCACGCAATGCCGTCTTCGCGCCGTCGTCCACGAATAGCGTGCCCTTGGGATGATGGAAGAAAGCGATCCAGCGTTTGCGCCCGCGCAGCTTTCCTTCTTGAGCGATGAACAGCGTGCCTTCATCCGCGCCGGATAATATGTTCGCCAGCGCATTGTGTTTTCGTCCAGACGCGATGACGAGCGGGATGCCGGAGCGCACGACGATTTTCGCGGCTTGAATCTTGGTTGCCATTCCGCCGACAGCCGTCTCGCTCGTTGTGCCGCCAGCAATCTTTTCCAAGTCGGCGTCAATCTGGCCGATGGTTGAAATCACTTTCGCGTTCGGTTGACCAAAGTTTTCTATGACGCCGTCCACGGTGGTAAGAATCACCAGCAAGTCAGCAGGCAGCAACGATGCGACGAGCGCGGAGAGCGTGTCGTTGTCGCCCACTTTGATTTCAGTGAATGACACAGCGTCGTTCTCGTTGATGATGGGAACAACGCCGTGACCTAGCAGCGTAACGAGCGTGTTGCGCGCGTTCAGATGGCGCTCGTGATGTTCGAGGTCGTCGTGTGTGAGCAACACTTGTGCGACGACGAGATTGTGTTTCGCGAAAAGTTTTTCGTAAGTGGACATCAACCGCGATTGACCCACAGCGGCGCACGCTTGCTTCTCCGCGAGATCAGCAGGACGCGTGTCAAAACCAAGCGCGCCCATGCCTGCACCGACGGCGCCGCTGGTGACGACGACGACTTCCTTGCCTGCTTTTCGCAACGCGGCGACTTGCGCGACGATCTGTTCGAGCTGCGCGGGATCAATCTGCTTCCGGCTGTCAGTGAGGACGCCGGTGCCGAGTTTGACCACGATACGGGAGACGTTTTTGAGCAATTCCGAACGCACGGCAGGTTGGTAGCAAACGACAGGCGAAGTGTCGAGGCGGGTTTGTTTTACGGGCGTTGAATTTTACAGCCCTAACATGCGCCGCAGCGTGTTTTCTATCTCGGTCAATTTATCTTTGGGGAAAGCTGAAAGTCGCCGCTGTATGCGGGCGTTGTCCACACCTGCGACTCCCAGTACGTTCACAACGGATTCTTGACGCAACCATGGCGGTTTTGGGAATGGCACTTCGCACTCGCCACCTCTGATCTCAGTAGTGAGCGGCACGACGACTGCCATGTTGCGTTGACTGTCGGGTTGAAAAACTGAAATCACCACCGCAGGCCGTACCTTGGCCGCCATGCCCAAGTCCACCAGCACCACGTCGCCGCGATTATAGGCGGTCATAATCAATCTCTGGCGCAGGACCGAGTTTTTCCCAACTTTCGGCGACGACGTTTTCCATCGTGGTTTCCAACTTGTGCTGCCGTTTCAGGAATTCCAAGTAATGACGAAGCTCCCGCAGCACCGGTTCGGGCTGATGCTTGATTTCTTCAAGAAGAAATTCCTGTGAACTCATGTGCTAATCCTATTCCGTGGTGCGGCATCACGCAAGCCAGCCGTAGAAACACTCACAAACTGTTCAGCACATCTACCATTTGTCGCAGCCGCCCGTAATCGCGACGGTTGAAGCCGAACGCGATGCGTTGCAGATCGAGATGATCGTTGTCCTCTTGCTCTTCAGGTGTTGGCTCGATGCGTTTGATCGGAGAGCCGACGACGATGTCGGCGAAGTCTTCATTGATCGCTTCGAGCGCGGTTTCCGTCGGCGCATGGTTGAGGCGGATGATGAACAAATCCTTCACGAATCGCGTGGAGTGGAAGTTGCGATAGAACCGCGTGACGATCTTCACGGCTTCATCCGCGCTGTCGGTGATGCGGTAGAGATTCAAATCATCCGGCGAGATGAGTTGATCGCGCAAGAGATGTTCGCGGATGTTTTTGTCCCACGTCTTCCAATACGTGCCGCCGGGTTTGTCCACGAGCACCAGCGGCATGAGCTGGCTCTTGCCCGTCTGCATGAGCGTGATGGCTTCGTAACCTTCATCCATCGTCCCGAATCCGCCGGGGAACAACACGATGGCATCCGAGTGGCGGATGAAGATGAGTTTGCGCGTGAAGAAGTATTTGAACGTGACGAGCTTCTTGTCTTCGCGGATGACGGGGTTTGCACTCTGCTCCCACGGCAGGCGGATGTTGACGCCGAAACTATTTTCAGGTCCCGCGCCTTCGTGACCCGCCTGCATGATGCCGGGGCCTGCGCCGGTGATGACCATGAATCCGGCTTTCACGATCTTCTGACCGAAGTCCACGGCTTGTTGATATTCCTGTTTGGTCGGGCCGGTGCGCGCCGAACCGAAGATCGTCACCTTGCGATGTTGAGCGTAAGGCGCGAACAATCGGTAAGCATAACGCAGTTCCCTCACGGCGGTCTGGATGACGCGCACGTCGCCCGTGTCTTTCACATCAGTCAGGATTTTGAGGGCGTTCTCGATGATGTCCGCCACCGAGTCTTCATTGTAACCGCCGCCTTTGAATTTGATCAGGTCGAGGACGCGGCGATGCAATTCCGGATCCACCGGAGTTCTTTCAGCTTTATTATTCACGTCGGCGAGAATAGCGGGCGGGCGGAGGTTTGCAACTGCGTCCGCAAAGACGGGTGTCCTGATTCGATTGTAGGGCACGACGTAAGGAGTGCCTTGTTAAACGCCTCGTCAGCTCGGGGTGCGATTAAAGTCGGGTGAGGGCAATGAGCGCGTGTGGCCAACTGCGGCGTTCCTTACCCTCACCGACTTTAATCGCACCCGTCAGCTCGCCGTCTACAAATCCAAACTTTACAAACAGTCCGCCACCGTGCCACGCTATCCCGGCTATGATGAAGAAAACTTTGATGATTTTGCCGCTGCTCCTGCTGCTCGCAGGTTGCTCAAGCCTCTCCACGAATCTCTCGGCGCAACGCCAGTTGCGTAACGCTGAAAACCTCTATCCCGTCGAAGTCTCGTTCGACTCGCGCCAGCAATCGTTGCGATGGGATTCCATCCAAGTATCCGTGATGGTCGGCAAGGAATCCTATCCGATGCGCCGTACGCACCTGATGAACAACCGTTGGGAAGGCCTCGTGCCCGTGCCCGCTGGTGAGAAATCTGCGAGCTACTTCTACAAGTTCAATTATAACTACACGGACTTCGGCAAGCTCGGCAAAGGAAGCGCGGCATCCCGCACTTACAAGTTGCAGATCATTGACTGACGCTGCGAACGGTTGAAACATATTTGAGAAGCGGGCGCTGGAAACAGCGCCCGTTTTATTTTGTGGTGATGTCTTTCAGCGGAGCAGCGAAGCGTACTGCTTCAACCACCGCTCCGCGACTTCGTAGTCAGGGCAAACGCTTTTGACCTCGCGCCAGAATCGAGCCGAGTGATTCATCTGCCGCAGATGCATCAACTCATGGAGAATGATGTAATCCTGCACATGCAACGGCGTCTGGATGAGCCGCCAGTTCAGGGAAATCGTCCCACGCCGGGAGCATGAACCCCAACGAGATTTTTGATTGCGCACCGAGATGCGACTGACGGCGACTTGATGCTGCGCGGCGTAGGCTTGGACACGCGGCGGTAATTCCTGCGCGGCGAGTTTCCGCAAATGTTTTTCAATCGCCGGACGAAAGTCAGTTACGCC
Source organism: Verrucomicrobiota bacterium (assembly GCA_031423875.1). Lineage (GTDB taxonomy): Bacteria > Verrucomicrobiota > Verrucomicrobiia > Limisphaerales > JADLHS01 > JADLHS01. The sequence goes on from JANPGI010000329.1 coordinate 8,616, forward strand.
ATCAGCCACCTTCACCACTTCCGCCCCGAAGCGAACCGTGTTTCCCGCCACGCTTGTGGCGATTTCAATCACCACAGTTTCACCGCGAAACAGGATGCTCGTTCCCACCGGCCACAGCCGTGAGTGGACGGGCCGCGCTGCTTGCCGTTGTATGGCTTGCTCCAACCAAGCTTTGCTTCGCTCCGCAAACCGCCGCGCTTCCGTCGCCGAGCCACCACGCGGAATGGTCACGCGCGCCGCGCCGTCCGGGTTTAAGCGCAGGAGATAACGCCGCGCACGCGGATGGCGCACCAGCACCAAAGGCAAACGCCGCCCGCTCACCTCCAGCGATTCCAGAGAATCATCCGGTGCGAATTGCTTGGCTAGGTCGCGAAAGAATTGAAACTTCATCCGTAGTTAAATCAACGCGCAAAGATATGCCGGATGACGTCTTCGATGGGGACTTCTTCGATGTCAATGTCGCGCACGGGGAGTTCGTCCAACAACGCTTTGCAGACGGGGATGACGCGGTCGCGTTTGACCTTGAGCTTGATGCTGCCGGGCGTGTGCTCCACGAGTTCGCCGTATTTGGCCAGGCTCTCCTTGGTGCAAGCGTCCGCGCCGTCGCATTGGATGGTGATGAGTTTGAAGTCGGCAAAGCGGTCCACGACTTCGCTGAGTTTGCCGTCGAAGGAAATTTTGCCGTGGTCAATGATGATGACGCGTTCGCACAGGGCCTGGATGTCCGCCATGTAATGGCTGGTGAGCAGGATGGTGGTCTTTTGCGTGGCGTTGTGGTGCTTGAGAAATTCCCGCACGACTTTCTGCGAAACGACGTCGAGTCCGATGGTCGGTTCGTCGAGGAACAAAATTTTCGGCTGATGCAGGAGCGAGGCGATCAACTCAAACTTCATGCGTTCGCCGAGGGAAAGTTCTCGCACGCTGACGTTGAGTTTCTCGCGGACGTTGAGCATCTCGGTCATCTCGGCGACTGTGCGCTCGAAGCGGTCTTGCGGAATGCCATAAATCTTCGCGTTCAACTCCAGTGATTCGCGCGCTGGCAAATCCCACCAGAGCTGGTTTTTATTTCCGAGCAGGAGGGCGAACTGGCGTCGGTAAGCGTCGGCGCGTTCCCACGGGATGTGGCTGAGGACTTTGGCTTCGCCACTCGTCGGATGCAGCAAGCCTGCGAGCATCTTGAGCGTGGTGGTTTTGCCGGCACCGTTCGGGCCGAGGAAGCCGACGAGTTCGCCGGGTTCAATCTTGAAGCTGACGTTACTGACAGCGGCGACTTGTTCGTATTCGCGCTTGAACAGACCGCGAATTGCGCCTTTGAAGCCGGGTTGCTTCTTGTAGGTGCGAAAGGTTTTGGTCAGACCGTTGACTTCGATGGCAGGCACGGGCGGAGTCTAAGGTCTGAAGACTGGAGTCTAAAGTTAAAAACTTTTGGGATACGTTCGTTGTGTTGTCTTGAAGATGAGCGGATAAGGCGACACGATTCGTCAATGATTCAATTTCTCCGCGCTTGTTGTTTTGCTGTCTTGGCTTTCCCGATGTGCTCATTCGGTGAAACGGATGCTGAAGCTTTGAAGCGCGCAGAGGCCGCAATGTTGGCCGCGACGCCCCGGGCACAGGCGGATGCGTTGCGCCCGACTTTTCACGTCACCGCGCCAGCGCAATGGGTGAACGATCCGAACGGGCCGATCTTTCACAAAGGCTTCTACCATCTCTTTTATCAACTGACGCCCGACAGCGACGAGAGCGGGATCAAGTATTGGGGACACGCACGCAGTCGTGATCTGGCGAAGTGGGAGACGTTGCCCATCGCGCTCGCGCCCTCGAATGACAGGGGAGAGGAATCCATCTGGTCGGGTTGTTGCGCGATCAATGGCGCGGGTCAGCCGATGATTTTCTACACGAGCATCGCGTCGGGGAAATCTCCGCTCGATCACGCAGAGCAATGGGCGGCGACGGGCGATGATGATCTGATGCGATGGCAGAAATCGCCTGCGAATCCGGTGTTGTCTGAGGCATTGCATGGCGGGAAGAAAGTTTATGACTGGCGCGATCCATTCATCTTTCAAGACAAGAAGCGGACGTTCATGGTGCTGGGTGGAAGCCTCAACGAATCCAAAGGTGGCCAAGCTGTCGTGAACATCTACGAAGCGGAGGATGCCAGCCTGACGCGATGGAAACATCGCGGTGTGTTGTTTCAACTCCCGGACGCGGAAGCGCGCACGGCGGAGTGCCCGAATTTTTTCAAGCTGGGTGACGAGTGGGTGTTGTTCGTTTCGCCCTACGGCAAGGTGCAATACTTCGTGGGTGAGTTTGATGCGGAGACGTGCCGCTTCCGTCCGCGCACGCGCGGTCTGCTGGATCATGGGCCAAACTTTTACGCGCCGAACACGATGCTTGTGCCTGATGGTCGTCGGCTGGTGTGGGGTTGGGTGAATGGTTTTCTGGGCGGGCGCGGCTGGAACGGGTGTCTGAGTCTGCCGCGTGAGTTGAGTTTTTCGCGGGATGGACAACTGCTGCAAAAGCCCGCGCCGCAGTTGAGCAAGTTGCGCGGCGACTCCGTGTCGTGGCGTAATACCCGGCTTGGAGGCGAAAACAAATCGTTCCCTCTGCCTGCAGGCAACACGCTGGAGATCGAGGCGGAGATTGATCTGCAAACGGCCAGCAGTGTGCGTCTGGAAATCAAGAGCGCGAACAAGCCTCCGCAAGTGGTGATGAGTTTCAATGGTCTGGAATTGCAGGTGCTGGACGCCAAGTCGCCTCTGACTCTGGCCAAAGGTGTACGGAAATTGAAGCTGCGGATCTTTTTAGATCGCTCCGTGCTGGAAGTGTTCGCGAACGAAACAGTGTGCATCACGAAAACGATCGCGCCGATTGAAGCTGATGCCTTGCTGGAAATCCGGGCTGAAGGTGGTGGCGCAGTCGCGAAGCGGATCCAAGCATGGCCCATGAAAACGATCTGGTAGATTTTTTCAATGGAATGCGGACGAGCCTGAGTCTGGCGCAGCCCACGGGCAGTTGGACGGTAAGGGATCACTCCTAACTAATGACACTGAATCAATGCGGGAGTAGAACTACCCCATCCTCCGAGCGTTGCGTATCGAATATCCCGTTGCGATTTACCATCCGCCTACACTGAAAGCTTCGGCGCGACTGACTACCCAGCCTGAGTGCGAAGAAAGACTGTTCCCGCTTCTGGAATCAATTCGGTGGCTGGTAGAACAGCGGGGATCAAACAGAACTCTCCTGCGCGAAGAACCGGATTTGTTTTCAACGCGCAACCAACTCGAACCTCCCCTCGGACGACACCGATGATCTGCATTTTCCCGCCAAACAGCACAATCTCATCTCGACGATGGACCGTGAATTTGTGCACGGAGAACAGAGCGTGGTTGACCAGTTGCCGAATCGAGTGGCTCGCGTGAACAACTTCCGAAGCGTTGACCAGCGCAGGCTCAAAGTCATTGAAGTCAATGCTCGCGAGTGATTGCGGGACGTGCAATTCACGCGGCTTGCCGTCCAGCCCCACGCGATTCCAGTCGAACACGCGATACGTCGTATCGGAGTTCTGTTGAATCTCGAAGATCACCAATCCCGCGCCGATGGCATGAACGCGACCACTTGGCAGAAACATCGAATCACCAGCACGAACTTTGACGCGTTGAAAACATTCGGCCACGCTGCCGTCGCTGATGCGACGCTCGAAATCCGCGCGAGTGACACCGTGCTTCAAGCCGACATACAACTCCGCATCCGGCACTGCATCCGCGATGAACCACATCTCCGTCTTGGGATCACCGCGCAACTCAGCGGCTTTGGACGCGGGCGGATGAACTTGGAGCGAGAGCTTTTCCTGCGCGTCGAGAAGTTTGATGAGCAGAGGGAATCGTCCGGCTTCGAGTTTTGCATCGCCCAACAGATCGGCGCGGTGATTCTTGATGAGCCAATGCAAATCCTTCCCTGCGAGCGCGCCGTTGTTAATCACACTCACATCGCCGGGACGATCACTGATCTCCCAGGATTCTCCGATGGGCACGCTGGTGGGAAGTTTCTTGCCGTAGAGCCGCTCAAGGTTGCGCGCGCCCCAGACGCGCTCTTTGAAGATGGGATTGAACGTCAGCGGATAAAGAGCGGACATGGCGATTTACGATTTATGCGCGATCGGCGGAAGGTTCGCCATACCCTCAAGCCTTGCTAGGAGCGGTGGCGATGACTTGCGTGGTTTTCTTTGACGCTTTCTTGATCGCTGCTTTTTCGGCGTTCGTCGGCGCGCGTTCGAGGAAGTGACCGTGGGCGCGGAATTTATCGTAACGTTTCTTCAACCGTTCTGCGGGTGACAGGGCCGTCAGTTCGTTCAGATGCTCGATCAGAACCGCCCTCAACGTCGCGGCGGTCGCAGCGGGATTTGTATGTGCGCCGCCGAGCGGTTCGGGGATAATTTCGTCCACAAGCTTGAGTTCATGCAGATGTTTAGCCGTGATCTTGAGTGCTTCAGCGGCTTTGGCAGCGGCGGAGCGATCCTTCCAAAGAATTGCCGCGCAACCTTCCGGGCTGATGACGGAGTAGTAGGAGTTCTCCATGATCAACACGCGATCCGCCACGCCGATGCCGAGCGCGCCGCCAGACCCACCCTCGCCGATGACAGTGGCGATGATCGGGACTTCCATCATGGTCATCTCTCGCAAGTTCACCGCTATGGCCTCTGCGATGTGCCGCTCCTCCGCGCCGATGCCGGGATAAGCACCCGCCGTGTCAATGAGTGTGATGATGGGCAAACCAAACTTGTCCGCCAGACGCATCAAGCGAAGTGCTTTGCGGTAACCTTCTGGATGCGCTGAACCGAAGTTGCGCAGGATATTTTCCTTGGTGTCGCGTCCCTTTTGCGTGCCGATGACGACGACGCGTTGATCGCCTAGTTTGGCGAAGCCGCCCACAAAAGCGCGATCATCTGCAAATAAACGGTCGCCGTGCAACTCCTCAAACTCGGTGAATGTGTTGGTTAGATAATCCAGCGTATAAGGGCGTTTGGGGTGACGCGCGAGTTGGACGCGCTGCCACGGTGTGAGGTTCGAGTAAATCTGCCGCCGCGTCTCGTCAATCTTACGTTCGATCTGGATGATCTCTTCCTCGAAGCTCACAGCCATGGAATGGGCTTCAGGATGTTGGCGTAAGTCTTCGAGTTTCTTCTGGAGTTCGGTGATCGGCTTCTCGAAGTCGAGCTGATGTTTCATGCGGTTGCTATTTTAGGGGAGCGGGACGGGGAAGCAACGGGGAATTGTGCCGCCGATGTCGTTGGAAAATCAAAGGGCCGGACTTTCGTCCGGCCCCAGTAGTGAGGAGGTTTTAACGCCTTCACTCAGGCGCTCAGAAGGGCAATGCGGCCAACTTTGGAGGGCGCTGTTCGCACCGCACTGCGAGCAAAACCTCTATGCCAACCCTAAACGAACAGCGAAATCTGCTTTGCTTCTGTATGTAAGATGCCTGACGGGGTGTTTTTGTTCAAAATTATTTTTCTCAGGATTTTCCCCATGGCGTTTTCTCCATGAGCTTTAACGGCAAGAGCTTCGGAATGCCTGCTGCCACCAAGGTGAAAACGTTTCATTGGGGCGCAACCACGCGTGCCGGTGTAGCCAGGACATGGTGTTGGCATCGCTCAAAACCAGAAGTTTTTGCTGCGTGGTGAGTGAGTCCGGCCCTGCGGCGAGTAGTTTCTCCCCAAGCGCCCGGATGTCATCCGCTGCCGCTCCCATCTTGACCAACGACTCTGCATGAGCCGGGTTCAATCGGTTCTCGCGCAAGAGCGAAACGTGAACCGCGTTGACGTAGGGATTGAGCACTACGTCAGCGAGGCCGGAGTTCGCCGGGCGCGGCGCGGTTTCTCCCGCCATAGCCATCTCCGCCATGCGTAATCGCAGTGAGACGATTTCTGTCGGGGGTGAAACTTCCTCCGGCACAAGGAACAATCCGGCCTGTTTAGTGCGGCTTCCCCAACCACTCCGACTCGTCAGCACGCTTAACGGAATGGAAAGATACATCCCCGCCAGCACCGGCAGAAACCACCAGAACGTGATCTGGTCCAACCAAAAGACCAATCCACCCCAAACGACGCCGACGAGGACGTGTCCCCAGTGTCGGCGTATCGCGAAGCTCCATTCCGTGCCATCGGCGGCGCGATTCTGCGTTCCCCAACCCACGCCCATGCCCAGCATGATGGTGATGACGAAGCGCGTGTGCCACAGCATCTGCAACGGTGCGTGCAGCGTGGAAAAAATAGTTTCGCCAATCACGCTCAACGTCGTGCGAGCAAGTCCGCCGAAAGCGCGCCTGCGTTCTGCGTCCAACGCCAGGTCTGCCAGTGCCAACACTTTTGGCAGCATGATCACTGTCATGCAAATCGTGAACACAAAGAATGCGTGTGCCGTGGCGGGAAGGTTCAGATATGGGAAGAATCCTCTCGTCGGTAGCTGAGTGAGTTCACTGAGCAAATCCGTCCATCGAATCCAACTGAATGTGAGCAAGAACGCGAGCCACAATGGGCCGCTCAAGTAGCCAAAGATTCCAAGCAAGAGATGAATGCGACTCACACCGCGCAGCCCTTTCGCGAACAAAAGCATCGCGTGTTGAAGATTGCCCTGACACCAACGCCGATCTCGCTGGGCGTTCTCGATCAATCCCTGCGGCGCTTCCTCGTAGCTACCTTCCATTTCGTAGGCGAACCACACTTGCCAATTCTCCTTTAGCATCAACGCCGCCTCCACAAAGTCGTGACTGAGGATGTGTCCGCCGAAAGGTTTGCGCCCCGGTAATTGCGGCAGATCGCAATAGTGCATGAACGGTTCAGTGCGGATGATGGCGTTGTGCCCCCAGTAATTGCCGAAGCTTTGCGCCCAAAAATTTAATCCCGTGATGAACACCGGCGCGTAGAAACGATTCGCGAATTGCTGGATGCGACCGAACAACGACTCTGCATTCATCAACGCGGGCAACGTCTGGATCAATCCCACATCAGGATGCACCTCCATCAACTTCACCAAATCAACCAACGTCTCACCGCGCATCACGCTGTCCGCGTCGAAGCAAACGAAGTAGCGATAGCGTCGCCCCCACGCGTTGAGAAAGTCGCGCACGTTGCCGCTCTTCTTGTTCTCGTTGATCACGCGGCGACGATAATAAATCCGCCCGAGCGCATTCAGATCGCGCACCAGTTCCGACCAACGCCGCTCCTCCTCGATCCACTTCTCAGGATCAGTCGAATCGCTCAGGATAAAAAAGTCGAACCGCTCAAGTTGCCCCGTCTTCTTCAGCGATTCATGCGTGGCGCGCAACCCTTCCAGCACACGCACCACGTTCTCGTTGTAGATCGGGAACACCAATGCGGTGCTAGTCCCGGAAATATCCTGACCACGATATTCCTTGAGCCGCGCGATGTTGGATTTCTCACCGAGTCGTCGCAGAAAGAAACCAAAGATGCCGTGCGTGCAACCCACCGCCGCCAGGAAAAACAAGATCACGAACAACACCAGCAACACCGTCCGCGAGGGCGACCAACCCGTGCGCCACAAAAGATCCGCGAAGATGACTGACACCACGCCCGTCAACAATACCGCTACCGAGAAGAACACAAACACCCGCCATGCGCGGTTCTTGTGCGTAGCCGGGCTGACCACCAGAGTGGGCGCGCCACTCGTGGTGGACGGGGTTGGATTTGAGTTGGTGGACATTGCTGATGGGTCAATAGACTCTGCAAGTGACTTTGCAGCCTGAGTTCGCAGAGCCAATGGAGGAAGGGTGTACTAAACGAGAATCCGTTAAAAGTTGAATCCACCTCATGGAAAAATGAAAGTTTGCGTTTGGAATTTGCTCC
>JANPGI010000330.1:0-9385 GCA_031423875.1 Verrucomicrobiota bacterium
CGCGCGAGGCACGACAACGCGCTTTTCCGATCAAGATTGGGAAGGCTGAGAAAAACCTCAGACGATGAGTGCGCTATTTCCCTGCAAATAGCATTATGGAAACTGAGACTCGAATCTGCACATCCGCATGAGCGCAGAGTATCACCTCTGATCGGCAAATTGATTGCGATCATCCAACTCTTTCCGCAACCGAGCCAGTTCAGTTTTCAATTCCGCCATCAGCTTCGCGTTCTTGGGATCGCTGACGATGTTCTTCATTTCGTACGGGTCGGTCTTCAGGTCAAAGAGTTCCCACTGATTGATGCGGTGGAAATAGATCAGTTTGTAGCGCTCAGTACGCACACCGTAATGCGGCTCGGTGCCGTGTTCGTTGGGATAATGGTAGTAGCGATAATACCAACTCTTCCGCCAATCATCGGGCGTCTTGCCGGACAAAATTGATTTGATGCTGTGGCCTTGAACTGCGGTTGGTGTTGTTAATCCGGCGAACTCCAGAAACGTCGGCGCGAAATCCACGTTGAGAACCATCGCATCGCTCACGCTGCCGGGTTTGATGGCGGGTGGATAGCGTACGAGGAACGGCATGCGGATGGATTCTTCATACATGAAACGTTTGTCGAACCAACCGTGGTCGCCGAGGAAAAATCCCTGATCGGACGTGTAGATGACGATGGTGTTGGAGCGCAGCCCGGATTGATCGAGATAATCCAGCAAACGCCCCACGTTGTCGTCCACCGACGCGACGCAGCGCAGATAGTCTTTCATGTAGCGTTGATACTTCCACTTCTTGAGCGCGTCGCCGGAGAGTTTGTTGGTCGTGCCGTTTTCAACAATCTCCAGTTCCGCGTCTGTGCCGCGCTTCCACTCGGCGAGGTTCGTGCCGTTCAATCCAGCGGGTGGCGTGAGTTTGAAATCATTGCGCGTCATGTCGCGATCAATCCGCATGATGGCTGTCCTCGCCGCATCCGAGCGCGTGGCGTAATCGTCGTTGAACGTCTCTGGCTCAGGAATGGTTTCACCGTCGAACATCTGTGCGTGCTTCGCATCCGGCGACCACTCGCGATGCGGCGCTTTGTGATGCGTCATCAGAAAGAACGGTTTGTCCGCAGGCCGATTCTTCAAAAACTCTATCGAGCTGTCGGTGATGATGTCTGTCGCGTAGCCGGGAATCTTCTTACGCGTGCCCATCTCAATGAATACAGGATCGTGATAAAGCCCCTGTCCGGTCAGGATGTTCCAATAGTCAAATCCCGTGGGGTCGCTCTCCAAATGCCATTTGCCGATCATGCCCGTGTGATAACCCGCCGCTTGCAACGTCTTCGCCACCGTCCATTGACTGCCATCGAAGCGATTGAATGTTGTGACTCCGTTGATGTGGCTGTATTTGCCGGTGAGGATGGAAGCGCGACTCGGTGTGCAGATGGAATTAACCGCGAAACAATTGTTGAAACGGATGCCTTCCTTCGCGAGCCGATCAATGTTCGGCGTCTTGTTGAGCTTGCTGCCATACGCGCTGACCGCGTGCGCCGCATGATCGTCCGACATGATGAAGACGATATTGGGGCGGGTGGGTTGTGCGGAGTCTGTCGCCGCGTTGACGCAGCACGTCAGCAGCAGCAATGAAACGATCGCTCGCACGTAGGTTTTCATTTATCGCGATGGTGATGCCTTGCAGCACCTGCGTGCAAACCGAATCTTTCGTCGCACCGTTGTTCGCGCGCATCTTGACGCTGCGCCCGGAACGCTGCCTTTAGGCGGCAATAACGTGGCAATTCATGCTGCTGCCGCGTGAACGCGGCGTTCCGATTACCCCATTGTTCACGCGTGCTGTTCGCGGCGCAACACGCGCCCTGACACAAACGCCACGACCACCCACAACGCGAGGAATCCCGCCAATCCCGTCGCTACGCGCTTGGGCCAGTTCACCATCTTCGCGTTCTCGGCGATGAAGCTCACCGTCATCGGTTTGCCGGGTTCAGCCTGCAACACCTGCGCGAACGAATGGCGCAGTCCGCGTGTTGGCAGATTCACACGCAGCGGACGTACCTTGGCTACGGCCACTTCCTGCGCTTGCTGAAGCTTGTCCCATTGCTGCTCGGCGGCGGCGTTGAGATAGAAGCCATCCACCTTCTGTCCTACGCCTGTCACCATGCTGCTCACCGGCATTGGTTGATCAATCGTTCCATTGTTGCGGGTCGAAAACTCCTGCTGCGCCTGCACGAGATTGCTCGCCTGCGCTTGGCGTAATTGTTTCTCCACGGCTTTGGTTTCGGCGTCGCTGTCGTTGTTGATGCCGCGATTCTTGGTGCGCGAAAAATAATTGGCTGCCTCTTTCACATTTCCTTCGGCTAATTTCTTCTTCGCGTTATCAATCTCTGACTTCATGTCTTTCGCCGCCTCGGCCTTCGCAGCGGATTCCCGTTTGGAATAATCCCAAACAGAGAAGCTCGACTCCTCGAACAGCGCAGGCATGTCCGCAACGGCAGTCGAAATCACCACGCCCGCTTCCCGCGTCATCGTGCCGGTGAACTGGTCGTATTGGTAATCCGGCGGCAGATACAATTCCCAACGCGCGTTCTTCATCGGTACATCGAGCGTGGGCGAAACAAGATTCACCTTTCCGTGACCGCGAGGAAATTGATTCAGATTCGTGCTCACGTAAGTCAACTCCACCGTCAGAGCTGCGTCGTCACTGCCCGCGTTTTCCAGCGGCAACAACAGTTTCCCATCGCGCAGACTCGGACGCACCGCTTGTCCCGCCACGAACGCCGACCAGACGGTTGTGCCCGGCGGCAGCACCACTTCCAGATGTTGCCGACCGTTGTTCCGCACCGCGACTGAGAGCGACGTCATCATCTGTCCATCTTCCGCGACGACTGTGGCGAGATGAAAACTTTCCGCCAGTGCCTGCAACACTTCCGCCTCCGAGTAGCGTTTTGCTTCCACCGTCAGCTTGTAGCCCGGACGCAGGTAACGATACGCGAGCGCGGCGTTCGCATCGGGTTGTCCCGCCCACTCCGGCCATTCGTGCGTGTCGAGTTTCAGGAGATCGGCGGCTTTCGATTCCGTCAATTGCAACGGCGCTTTCGCGGCAATCGCTAGCGTTCCCGTTTCACGCTCCACGCCTTCCACACTCAGTCCGGCGAGTTCGAGCAAGTTCGCTTGTGTGCTGCGCGTTTGATCCCACGTCACCGTGAGCGTGTAACTGCCGCGCACTTTGTTCTGCAACTCCACGCGCCAGACTTCGCCGGTGTGATCGCGGCGACGGATGTTCGCGCCGGTGATCTCCACGTTCTTGAGCGCCGCCGGAATCTTAAGGCGCAACTCTTTCACCGGCGCGTTCTGGATGTCGTAGCGCACAAGCGCGCGACCATTCACGAGTGTGTCGCTCACCGTCAACGTGCTTGCGACTTCCGCGCGCAACCACGGTTCAACCGTCTCCGTCGTCACGGACAATTTCCACGCCGCAGCCACGCCGGTTTCCGCCGCGATGAACTTGAACGCCAGCAAACCGCTTTCTCCCCCGACCACGTTTCCGTTCGGCAACAGACCCACGGGGATTTCCGTCAATCCATCGAACGTCGCCGTCTTCACGGACACACCCGGCTCGGCAGCAACCGACACAAATCCAGAAAGCTTTTGCGCGCCAAGTGGCAACACGCCTGCGAGCGGGAGCAATTTCGGCAGACCTTTCATCTGTTTCACCAAGTCCACGCGCAACAAGTACGCGCCCGCCGTCCGTTCCTTGAGCGTCACTTCCAGCACCCGCTCGTTTGCGTCTTTGCGCTCGTTCCATTGCAAGACGTTCGCGCCGTTCACCGACTCGATGCGGAAGCCTTCCGGCACGGCGAGTTTCAACGCGAAAACCCCGACGCGTTTCACCACATAATCCACCGTGGCCGTCAGGCTCAATTGTTCATCACCTACGCGGATGTGATTGCGCACGACAGCCTCGACTTGCGATTGCAGCGCCGACACGCGCGCTTCCAAAACGAACTCTGGTTTCAGAAAACGGAACGCACTCGTGATGCCAGTCGCGCCTTGCCTTGCCGCCGTCGCCGCGAACGTCGCCGTGTCCACGCGTTGCAATTCATCCGTGCGACTCACCGTGAATTCCAACTCGTCGTCCGCGCGAAGTGCCACCAAGCCCGTCTCACGTTTCACGTCGAGCGCGTGCGGCGTCTCCACTTTGGTCGTCGCGGGCAACGTATCGAGCGCTCGCTCGGTTTCCACGGTCAGCCGATAGTTCGGCGTCATACCTTTCAACAATTCAACAACGAGAATCTGTTCACCGTTTTCTTCCTTCGTCGCCCAAGTGCGAATGGATTCGCCTTCTACGCGCAGCAGCCGTTGTCCGGCAGGCAGCTTCACTCGCGCGGAACGCAGCTCACCCTGCGTGACTTGATAATCCAACACCGACCGCACGCTCATCACACCACCACCCAGAGAAACCAGCGCGGAATTTTGACACATCACCGTGGCAGCAACTTCCGCCGCGCGTTTCACGCGGGGAGTCCACGCGAGCGACACGCGCTCGCCTGCGCCGATGAGCGCATCAAGCCGCGTGCTTTGCGCCTGTGTTGCGCGCTTGAAAGAGATCGCGCCGGGAAATTCCACATCCGCATCCGGTTGATCAATCGTCAATGCCAACCGACTCGTCAATGCAGCGGGAATGGCGAACGCGAGTTGTCGTTTCGTCACATCGCCACCGAGACGCACGAGTAACTTGAGTTGCAACGTCGCTTCCCCTTTGCGTGGCAACAGCACAGAAACGGTTTTACCCTCGCGCACAATCTTCGCATCGCTCGGCTTGGCGCTGAAACTTTGCACCGCCACATCTTCGCCAAAGAGTGCGATCTTCTGGCCTGCCTTCGCCGCGCTCACTTGAATCGTGGCATCGAGCTGCGCAACGCGGTCGTTCACCGAGCCGGTGTAACTGGCGGAAAGGATCGAGACGTTCGCAACCATCGGTTCGGTTGCCATGCTCGTCACCGGCAACGCGAGCAGGAACGCAACAGCGATACCGGCGATCGCTGGCGGGATTACGGCTTCACCTGTGTCATCGGATTCAACCATCTGCTTTGCGCGGCGCGGCCAGAATTTCCAGATGAGCCACGAGATGATCGCGAGCAGCACGATCGGAAAGCCGACGATGAGCGCGTCATGCAACGCGCGCCACGCGATGAGCAGGCTACTGACCGAGCCGAACATCAGCGCGAGCGATAACGTGAGCAGGAAGGTGTTGCGATTCCCACGCCATTGCCACCACCAGACGACGAGTCCGAGAACGAACGCTGCGACCTGAGCGAACATCTGACGTTGTTGAAACGTGTGCAGCGACATGATGCTCGCAGAAACACTGAGCGGCTCGTCGCGCACGTTGAGAATCTTGGTGAAGAGGAAGGAATTTCCCGAACGTGGAATCTCGATGCGGATGGAGCGTAGTCCGGCGGTTTTGGCCGGTGCACCTGCGGGCGGCGGGGTGAATGCAAGCTGTCCACCACCACCGCCATCTGTAACAACCCCGCTGACACTATCGTACGACCTAGCCTCTCCGCCGAGGTGGATCGGTGAACCAGCAGTCGCAGCAACTGACCTCGCAGGAGCGGCAACAATATCGCCGCGATCTCCGAGTTGACGCGATACAATTGCTTCACGTTGGCGAAGCGTCGCAGCATCTTGAACGGAACGTGAGAAGCCACGTTGTGCAAGCTCGCCAAACTTTCCAGCATTCATCTGCTCCACGCTGCCGTCAACGAACAGCACCGCACATGAACCGTTCACGATGGGCGAATAAGCCAGCACAGCATCAGGCACTGTGTCGCTGACCTGCGCGCCGAGATATGTGAATCGCTCCCCGGTGACGGGATCGTAAGTGATCTTATCTGTGCCGAGTTCGTTCTTCATCTCCTCAAACGTGGCGGGAAGTCTGTCGCCGTTGTCGCCTGACCAGATACGCGCGGCGAGACCGATCTGTTTCAAATTGTTGACCGCGCTGATGCGTTGGGCTTTCGCCTTCGCTTTGCTCAACGCAGGCAACATCATTGCGCCCAAGATCGCTAGGATTGCGACGACCACCAGCGTTGTGATCAGTCCGTTCACGCCGCGCCGCGCCGCGCTGACCACCAACGCGATGAACAAAGCGAACAACAAACCAAACCCGATCATGCCCGGTCCAACTTCCCGCAAGACGTTGCCATAAAAGGAGAGAAAGTTTTTCCACGCATCCAGCACCGCGTAGTCCGTGCCCTGCGCCACGTTCATGCTGCCGCCGAAACTGGAGAGGCGCTTCGATGTGGGCACATAGAGTTGCCATTCAGCGTAAGTGTTCGGCACGTCGGTCTGCGGCGCGTGAAGTTGCAAGGCTTGTGAACCGCTCTGCAACGCCGCCTTCTTCTCCGCATAAACAATGTCCACGGCAAACGCTTGATCGCGATTCGCGCCACGCGGCAGTGGCACGAGCAACCAATCTTGGTCGCGCTCAGGTTTCGCGGGCTGGCCGTTGACATAGCAGCTCCAAAAGTTCGCATTCGTCGGCAGCAGGAAGCGCTGAAATTGTTTGTCGTTATTCTTTACCATGAACGACGCTTGCGTGAGCAGCTCGCCCGCTTCGGTCAACACACTCGTGAGTTGTGTGCGATCTGCCACGGCGGACAACACGGAAGATTCCTCGTAGCGATTCACGTCCACGGACAAATCGTATGCGCTGCCGGTGTATTGATACGCGAGCAACACCGACCGCGTGATGAGCGAGCGGTCGGCTTCGGCAAGTTCAGCTTCATCCACGCGGCGCAGAGGTTCGGCTGCGGATTTGGCGTTCAACTTGAGACTCGCCGCAGTGGTGATGGCGACTGAACCTGTCTCGCGTTCCACATCCAGCGCGTGAACTCCCGCCACCGGCAACGTCGCGCCTTGCGGATCGAATTGATAATCGTAGGTGACGACGAGCGTGTAACCGCCCCATGCCTTGTCTTGCAAACCAATCGTCCAGACATCGCCGCTCTGCTCCTTGCGCCGGATATTCGGCCCGGTGAATTCGACGTTCTTCCAATTGGCAGGAACTTTAACGCGGAATTCCTGCACGCCTTGATTGATCAAGCCGTAGCGAATCGTTGCACTACCGCCGACGAGTCCATCGCCGATGGTGACGAGATTAAAGATTTCCGCGACCACGCGTGCGGAAAGTCGCTCCGCACTCAAAGAAAGTTTCCAGTCGGCAGCATCTGCGGTGAAGGCGAGCAATTCATCGGTGCGTGCGGGCAGGCGATTCACCGGAATCTCCCGCAAGCCGACGAGTTCTGCCGTCTTGAGTTGGATGCCTGCTGCGGAGGCTGCTCCGACTTGGGCGGTTTCTTTCATAGCACCGACCACGCGCAACGGCTCAATGGAAAATTTCTCCGGGAAAGCTTTCAGCGCTTGTTCGAGTTGAACATCAATGCGACGAGAGCCGAGCACGCGGTTCGCAAAGCTGATGCGCAGTTTTCCATCGGCAACTTTCCAATCATACACACCTTCGCCACGCACATCCGCTACCACGAAGCCCGCCTGCGGCAGGAGTTCGATTTGGTAAATACCCGCCTTCTCGACGTTGAGAGTGAGTGTGTGATTGGCGAGCAACCGCGTTTCTTCGAGACGAGTCGTGGCGCGGTCGCTCGCAGTCACGACCGGCTCAATGCGTTTGAGCCGGAGCGTGAGCGCGAGCGGTCGCGCACTAAAACGATATGCGGCGAGCGAACCGGCAGCGGCATTGACCTGGCGCAAGCCAGACGCGGAGTCAATCTCCGCCTGCATGTCTTCGGCGGAAACCGTGAACGCGCCGGATTCGCGCTCGGCATCGAGGGGTTGCGGCGGCGTGAGCGACACTGTGGCAGGCGTGGTTTCCACGGTTTGTTCAGACAGCACGGTGAGTTGATACGTTTTTTCGATAGCCTTGATGAACTCGACGGTGAGGATTTGCTTATCGCCGTTGACCGCCACCGACCAGTCACGAATCTGTTCGCCGACGAGCCGCGTGAGCGCATGCGTAGCGGGCAACGCGATGGTGAGCTTTGGCAGCTTGCCTTGGATCACATCGTAGCGGAACTGCGAGGAGAACTTGATGACCGTGGGTGTGATTTGCGCGGCGATGGTGGACTCGGCGGCGACGACAGCTTTGCGCGTCACTTCCGCCGCGCGACTCTGCCAGCGCAGGGCGAGCTGAGATTCCGCGCCGAGAAAGCCGCGCACGCGGGCGAGGTTGTTCGTCTGGACGGATTCGATGACCGTGCCAGTGAGCAATTGCAGATCAACATCCGCGCCACTGGCCTGCGCGTTCACGCTAGCAATAGCCGCGAGCGGCCCTTTGAACGTGACATGATTCCACGGCTCGGCGCGCGTGATCTTGGCCACGACATCGAGCTTGAACTGATGTTTTCCAGCGCGCGTGATGAAGAGACGATAAACATTTCCATCGCGCTCGACGCGCAATCCATCAGGAAGCTTCGGCGGCAGCAAAGCCAGTTCGCCCTCGAACAAAGTGACGACGGCCTCGCCTTTGCCGGTGGATTCTGCGCTGATGTCCACGGTGAATCGCGCCTCGTCCTCAGAGACTTTGGCGTCGTAACGCAGCTCGCGGAAAACTATCTCGGCGGGAGGCGCAGGTGGCGGCGCGGGTTTTTCGTCTGCGAGAAGAGAGGTGGTGAGGAACAGCGCGAGGAACGACTGCATCAGTGTTTTCATAGATTTTCCGGGTTGTTTAGAACACCGTCACGATGGGTTTGGTTCAATAATACTTTTAGCATGACGCGGGCCGCGCAGGATTTGCGGGGAAAACTGAGAGATTCAGCGCGTGACGAAAACTTCGGTGCGTGAGGCTGACGCGAAAACGGCCGGTTCTCACGCATCTTGATTGAATGCCCATATCCGTCAGACGGGAGACGCTGGCGAATGCTCCTGAAAAATTACAGCCGAGAAGTTAACTGAGTGGATCAGTGTTGACCGCCGCAACAACCGCCGTCGTTTGAATCGTGATGATCATGGCCGCACTTGCTGTGGTCATGGCCGCAATGTTCGTCGTGCTTGTGCTTCTCGCCGCCGCGCTGCAACCGGCTGATGATGACAAAGAAGACTCCTGCTGTGAGAACGAAGGCAAGGATGATGAGCGCTTCCATATTTAATCTGACGAAAGATTACGTTTGCAGTGAGGCCATGTCGAGACACTCAATCAGATCAAGCCGCTCTCACGTATGGCTCAAGCGCGACGACGAGTTCTTCAGGAAGGCGTTTTAGTTTTCCCTCGAAACTTGTGCAGACATGAAGCGTCTCGCCTTCGAGGATCAACGTGTCGCTCTGGTTCGTGATGCGGTAGGCAAAGTTCAACCGCACACGCTCGGCAGCGGTGAGCCAG
>JANPGI010000331.1:0-3851 GCA_031423875.1 Verrucomicrobiota bacterium
CTCGCCGTATTTTTTCCCGCTCTACGCCGTGATGGTCGTGGCGATGTTCATCACTGGCCACCTCATCTGGGACTGGAAAGGCTTCATGGTCTGGTTCCATCTGCTCGTCGGCGCGGCCTACGCGTTTCACATCACGCTCAACGCCCATGTCCTCAAGACGCAGCAATCCGACATCACCAGCCAGGGCTATCTCTTTTCTGCCGTGGTGATTTTCCTTGGCAACGTGCTCGTGCTATTGTTCGGCATCCCGCTGCTCACGGCCCAAGTTGACCTTACAACCATGCTGGGTTGGTGGCTTGAACACACAGGTGAAGTCATCCATCGCATTGGGAAAATGTTTTGACGCACTAACATCTTTTCTCCACTCATGCTCTCACTTTTCCAAAAGTCCCTGACTGACTCTGGAGATAGTCGAACGCCGCCGCCGCGCGAAATAGGCAGCTAACTTTCTTCAACGATATGCACATCAGCAAACCATCCACGTTCGTAGCCGCAGTTCTCATCACGTTCAGCGTTGCCGGACGACTGTTCGGTGCCGTGGAATTAGTCGCGACATCCACCACCGCATCCCCGGCTTTTCCGTTCGTCGCTGATGGTGTTGCCGCGCCTATTGTGCTTCCGCCCGATGCTCCCGAGGTGGTGAAGATCGCCGCGCGAGATCTCGCCGGTGACGTCGCCGTCGTCTCTGGCGTCACGCCTGAAATTCTGACCGCCGCTCCCGCCGATAAGAACCGCCCGCGCGTCGAACTCGTCCTCGCTCCTGAACTCGCGGGTCGTTGGGAAGCGTTCCGCCTCTCCGCCAATTCGAACGTGATCACTATCGCCGGCTCGGATCGTCGCGGCTTGGCTTACGGCATTTACGACATCTCCCGCCGCATCGGCGTCTCGCCGTGGCGCTGGTGGGCGGATGTTCCCGCGCCGCGCCGCTCGGAGTTGCACCTCTCGCTCGGCGAAGAGCCGGTTGAACAACCCGCCGTCAAATATCGCGGCATCTTTATCAATGACGAAGACTGGGGACTCGAGCCGTGGGCCTCCAAAACGTTCGAGCCGGAAGTCGGCAACATCGGCCCGAAGACTTACGCCCGTGTCTTTGAACTGCTCCTCCGCCTTCGTGCCAACTGCATCTGGCCGGGGATGCACCCCACGACCCGACCCTTCCACACCGTGCCCGGCAACGCCGCTATCGCGGATGCTTACTCCATCGTCCTCGGTTCGAGTCACGCCGAGCCGATGCTCCGCAACAACGTCAATGAGTGGAAAGCTGACCCCAAACTTTTTAACTATCTGACCCATCGCACTGGCGTCCTCGCCTACTGGGAGCAGCGCGTCCGTGAACGCACCAATGGCGAAAGCCTTTTCACCATCGGCATGAGGGGCATCCACGACAGCCCCATCGTTGGGCCGAAGACTCAGAAGGAACGCATCGCTACTCTGGAGAAAATCTTCGCCGACCAACGTGATCTCCTCGCTCGCCATCTCGGCAAAGGCGACCCCACGCGCGTCGGTCAGATTTTCTGTCCCTACAAGGAAGTGCTCGACGACTACAACGCCGGTCTGCGTGTGCCCGATGATGTGCCCATCGTCTGGCCCGACGACAATTTCGGCTACGTTCGCCGCTTCGCCACGCCTGATGAACGCGCCCGCTCCGGTGGCCTCGGTGTTTATTACCATGCGTCCTACCTTGGCTCTCCGCTCTCCTGGCTGTGGATTGATACTCTTCCGCCGGCACTCATCTGGTCCGAGATGATGCGCGCTTACGAACAAGGCGCGCGCTGTGTCTGGATCGTCAACGTCGGCGATCTCAAAAACACCGAGCGTTCGATGGAGTTTTTTCTCGACCTCGCGTGGCACGCCGACCGTACCGATCTAAATATGCCCGCCCGTTTCCTGAACGAGACTGCCGCGCGCGACTTTGGTAAAGAACACGCCGCTGCTGTGGCGGATATCCTTAGTCGTCTTCAAGCCCTCAATTTCGCCCGCAAGGCCGAGCATCTTCAGTGGCACCTCACCCAGGCAGATTACAAGGCCACTGAGTTGAACGAGACCGAGATTCACCAACGCCTGAAGTCTTGTGCCGAGTTGCTGCGCGATAGTGATGCGCTCGCCGAACGATTACCCGCCACCGCTCGCGATGCCTATTTTCAACTCGTCGGCTATCCCGTGGCCATCACTGCGGCGGCCAACGAACGCTACTTCCGCTCCGAACTCGCGCGCGCCGACATGGCCCGTGGTCGTTCTTCTGGAGCCAATCGCAATGCGGAGAAGGAAGCCGACAGCCGCATCACCAAACTCACCGCCCGCTACAACAACGACATCGCCGGTGGCAAATGGCGCAACATCGTCACGGAAAACGGTGTTTCACCCAAAGACTGGAAACGTTTCCAACGCGACACCACCACGCTGCGTCCTGATCCGACGCCCGATAACGTCTGCCCACCTGCGCTCGCAAAACTTGAACCGCTCGCGCCTCCGCCCGGCGCTCGCTCTGGCGATTTCGTGGAACGCGGAGGTGTTGTCTCCATTCACGCCGGGCACTTCACTAGTCGGAGCGATCTCTCCTCCGGAGCTGGTTGGCGCGCTATTCCGGGACTTGGTCGCACCGGCTCTGCTGTCACGGTGCTGCCCTCGACCGCCACGTTTTCGCCCTCCACGGCGCCGAGTTTGGACTACCGCTTTCATGTCATCACCAGCGCACCAGCCACGCTTCGCATCCGCCTGCTGCCGACGCATCCGATGGTTACGGGTCAGGGGTTGCGTCTTGCTGTCGCCATTGACGAAGGCGCTCCTTTTCCGCTCACCGTCAACACTGGCTTTGATCCAAAACGCCCCGGTTGGAATGAGCGCGTCCTCGCCAATGCCACTGAGGCGATAACCCAACTGCCAAATCCTCTGACGCCCGGCACTCACACACTTCGCCTCATCGCCGTTGATACCGGCGTTGTTGTGGACAAAATCGTTCTCGAACTCGGCGGCCACCACTCGTCCTACGACGGCCCTGCTGAAACCCGTCTCCCGTAAGTGTTCCCGAAGCTGGGGCGTGTCTTCAAAATGCGGGATGTGGCCGAGGGCAGCTATACGCCGCATTTTTTGGCTTTTATTCGCTGGCGTGCGCTTTGATTATTCTAGCGATGCAGAATCCCATCATCGCCGCGCTTGACGTTCCGACAGTTGAACAAGCCTTAAAGCTCGCGCAACAGCTCGCGCCCGCAGTCGGCGCGTTCAAGATCGGCAAGGAACTGTTCACCAGCGCCGGGCCCGACATCGTGCGCCGCGTACGTGACACGGGCGCGAGCGTTTTTCTCGATCTCAAATTCCACGACATCCCGAACACCGTCGCCAAAGCCGTCGCTGCTGCCGTGCGATTGGATGTGCAGATGCTGACCATTCACGCCAGTGGTGGCAGCGAGATGATGCGCGCCGCAGAACAAGCCGCACAACAGACCGCCGCTCAGTTGGGTCGCAATGCTCCGCTCGTGTTGGGTGTCACCGTCCTGACGAGTCAGGATTTCACCACGCTCGCAGAACTTGGCGGTGAAACGGATGTCGCAAAACAAGTCGAGCGCCTCGCATTGCTCGCGGCGAAGTCAGGTTTGCGTGGGTTGGTCTGTTCGCCGCTGGAGATTGTGGCGTTGCGCCTCATACTTCCGCCAGAGATGCAGCTCGTCACTCCCGGCATCCGCACGGGCACTGAGAAAGCAGACGATCAGAAACGCACACTCACACCGCGCGAAGCCATCCAGTCTGGCGCAAGCTGGCTCGTCATCGGACGTCCCATCACCGCCGCCGCCGACCCTCGCGCGGCGGCAGAGAGCATTTTGAATTCGTTGAGATGACATCTGTGGTATTTCTTC
>JANPGI010000332.1:0-9317 GCA_031423875.1 Verrucomicrobiota bacterium
CCTTCAGCCACTCGGCCACCTCTCCACCGCGCCAGTAGTGAAACCCGGTTGCGCCCGGTTCTCAAGAAAATTCTACTGGCTGGCGATGCCAAACAACTTCCGCCACCACGATGACTTCGTTTGAAATCGCTGTGCTGCCGCCGCCCGGAACTTCGTCAGTAACTGATGACGTGCCCAGAATCCAAACCCAACATCTGCCAGCAGACAGAGCACAAACCACAACGCGATCGGTGCAGACCCGTCGTTGAGCTTCGGTCTCATTTCGCGCGGGAGAAATTGGATCGCCGTCACCACGAGCGCGAACATCACCCACGGCACAACCACGATGGGAACAAACGTGCCGCCGAATGCGTGTTTGGGATTCTTCACTGACAAGCCTTGCCACATCCCCGTCCAGAACAGTGCCGCGATGTCCGTAATGAAAACAATCGCCGCAAGCAATCCGGTTGCGATCCAATACTTGCGATCATTGGCTGTTGTATCGTTATGCCCTGCTCCAGCAAGGAGCAATACGAAACCTACGATCAGGAACACGATGATCGGAAACTGGAATTGCCGTTGAAGCGCGAGGCGTTGACCCCGTACGATTTCCTTCACCGTCAGCGGAGTCGAGAGTAACAATTCCATCGCGCCGATCTTGCGATCCTCCAATATCCGCCGCGATGCTTCCGCGCTGATCATGCCCCTGAAAATCACGCCTAAGATGATCGCCGTCGTCGCATACATGCCGGGGTTGAGCCAGTCCGCGCCGATCTTCCAAAGCCCCCACATCCACGCGATGGCGGCGATGACCAGCGGTGTCCAAGTCCAGGCGGCTCGTTGACGCGGTTTGGTCGCGAGCCAGTAGAATGGATTTTTATTCAACAGCCGCGTGCGGAATTCATTTCGCGCGGCGGCATCGCCTTCGAGAATGTTTTGCACCGCGCCGCGCCGCTGCATTCCTTCCGCCGTCGCGGGCTTATCCTGCCAGGTGCGGCGGACGATCAGACTCGCTAGCACTAAAAACAACCACGCGATAAGGTGAACGCTGACAAGTGACGCGATATATCCCGTGCTCATGCCGCGTTTGTAGAAATCGTCCACGCCTGCGAAGTAGTTGAACACCGGACTGGGGATGAGAAATCCAAAACGGTAGCTGCCCTGCCAGTGTCTCAACCACCATTCACCCATCCCCAGCACTGGCGCGCCAGCACTCACCAGCAGAAGCAACATCAACGTCCACGAGACCGAGGCTCGCACAGAACTACAGGCGGCTGATGCCAGCATCCCGGCGCACAGCGAAAAGAACAGCGTGTTGACGATGGCGATGACGAGCCGCGCGAACTCCGCCACCTCCACTCCGCCCATCAGCAGTGGAATCGCCAGCACGGGCAGCACCGCCAGCACGCAATAAAACACGGCGAGGGAATTGGCCAGCAACTTACCCACGACCACGTCGTAGCCGCGCAGATCAGTGAGAAATAACAATCCAAGAGTTCCTTCGCGCTTCTCCTCGCTCAAGCAGTCTGCGGTGAATCGCAGCCCAGCGAGCCACGAGTAAAACATCACACCGCCGGTCAGCGTGTAGAACAGTATCTTGCCGACTTTTTGTGGCTGAAGTCTGCCGGTGACGAGGAACGCCCAAGTGGCAATTGCGATCAATGCGCCGACCACGAAGAATCTCAGCCAGTAAGTCCCGCCACGCCGCGATGCCACGCGCAATTCTCGTTCAGCGATGGGAAGGATTTTCACGCGCGCTTATAGGAGCACCGAGCATTGCTCGGCAGGGTGTAGGGGGATTGTCCTTCCAGCCGAGCAATGCTTGGCGCTCCGGTTCGCGACAATGTGTGGGTGGTCAGCTTCACTTAGTTCAAACCGTTTGCTCACAGAATAAGCTTCACTCGTTGTGCGGAATCTTGATCGTGCTGCCGCCGACAAACTCGCGAACCACGGCGTCGCCGGGGATGATGCCGTGATTTGCCACATCCGCTTTCGACAATCCCTCCACGGAATCCAGCAACGTCTTCACGCGATGATAACGAATCTTCGCATCGAGGAATCCGGCGTAACTGCGGAAATCATCCTCCTGCGGCAACAGACTGTCCTTGCCGGAGAAGAACGGTTTGAGCGCAGGCAGATCAAACGGGAAACCACCATTGACGATGTGATCGGCCAGACCTTGCAGCGGGATGATGCTGAACAGTTCGCCAGCGCGGACGTAATGCCAGTGCAGAATTGTTTTGAGCGGACTGTGATTGCGATGCAACGCGTCTCGCAGCATCCGGCGGATCAGTCGCACGTCGGTGAACTTCGTCAACCGTTTCGACTTGCCGTCGCCTTCGAGCAAGACGTTCTGCGTTTCGATGTAGAGACGAAACTGCGCGCTCGGATCAATCCCCTCCGTCATCGGCGGATAAAGCCCATGCAAACAATCGAGCAACAAAATCTGATCCGACTCCAGCTTCACCGGCTTTGAACCCGCGCGGCGACCTTCCTTGAAACTGTAAATCGGTTTCTCGACCGTGTGCCCATCGAGCAATTGCTGGAGATGCTGGTTCAACAACTGGATGTCCAACGCTTCAGGCGTTTCATAGTTGCGATCATTGATCCAATCCGTCGGATGCTCCACGAGCGACCAGAAATAATCGTCAAGGTTCAGCATCAGGAAACGCAATCCGTGTTTCTCCAAGCGTTGAGTAAGCTTCACCGTCGTGGTCGTCTTGCCGGATGAGCTTGGCCCGCTCACCCACAGCAATCTCAACTTGTCGCCGTTATGGATGCGCTCCATCACCTTATCCGCCGCTTCATCCAGCGACTTCTCGTAAAGATCGAGGGAATCGCGCACCACCTTCTTGATCTTGCCCGAACGCACCGCCTCGTTCACACCTTCAATCGTGTGGACGTGATGCTTCTTCGACCAATCCAGCGAGAGCTTCATCCGCTCCTGCGAAAATCCATTCCCAACGAACGTCTCCGTGCTGACCGCGCCTTCACGCATCCAATGCCGCCCCCAGCGATAACACTCGTAGGAGTCCGCCGTGTTTTGGAAACCATAACTCCGCAACACATGCAACACCTCGTCCTGAATCTTCTCGATGGTCGGCGGAAAATTGGCGATGAGATGATGCGGATCACCGTTCAATGAAACCACCACGGCATCGCTGAGAAACGTGGCGAGATGTTCGCCATCACCGAACGCGGTGAACAACCGGTCGTTGATGCCGGGCAGAAAATCCTGTTGAAAACCGCCGATGGAACTCGCCGCGCGAAGGATTGCCTTGCCGATGCGATCTTCATCGAAACGGACAAGTGCGCGGTTACGTTTCTGGACTTTGACGATGCGATTCTGGACGGCCATGCCCGGATGATTGCAACATCGCGAGCGCGAGACAATCTGCATTGTGACACGAGATTCTTTTGGAGTGAGATTACAACCGGGTGAGGATGGAATGGACAGTGGAGATGCAGGAACGCCGCCTTCGGCAGCGCCCGGCTCGTCGCTAATACTGCTGCCTGAAGGCGGCGTCCCTTAGTCTCACCCGGGTTTAATCACAACAATTCATCATACTGCTCCGGCACTCGGACTCGCGTCTGATTAAATCCTGCGTGATTCCATCCGTCGGTTTACCCACAATCAACGCATGTCTTTGACCAAGCAGATCACTATCGCTGTCGCGCTCACAGTCGTGGCATATGTTTTCCCCATTCAAGCGCAACCAACCAATTCTGACGCTCCCGTCTATCTCATTAGCACGTTCAAAGAAGGCGAACAGAGCGGGTTGAACTTCGCCTACAGTCACGACGGTTATCACTGGAGCAATGTGCCTGGACTTTTTCTCAAGGCGCATGTGGATGGCAAGATCATGCGCGATCCCAGCATCTCGCGCGGGCCGGATGGGACGTGGCATCTCGTTTGGACTTCCGCGTGGAAGGGCAACAATGGCTTCGGCTACGCGCATAGCAAAGACCTCGTGCATTGGTCGGAGCAGAAATTCATCCCGGTGATGGCGCATGAGCCGACGGTTTGCAATGTCTGGGCGCCGGAGATATTCCATGACGCGACGGAGAATCAATTCATCATCTGCTGGGCGTCAACGATTCCGGGGCGCTTTCCCGATCATCTCGAACCCAGCACGAACAATCATCGGATGTATTTCACCACGACGCGGGATTTCAAGATCTTCACACCGACGAAGCTGTTTCTTGACCCCGGCTTCAGCGTGATTGATTGCCAGATTGTGAAGATGGAGAAGCAGCCCCTCACCCCGTCCCTCTCCCCATCCGATGGGGAGAGGGTGGCCGAAGGCCGGGTGAGGGGTTACGTCCTGTTGCTCAAGGACAACACCCGTCCCCAGCGCAATCTGCGCATCGCATTCGGTGACACACCGCTCGGGCCGTGGCGCGACGTCTCGACAAATCTTACCGAGAAGTTCACCGAAGGGCCGAGCGGATTGAAGATCGGCGAGGATTGGTTGATCTACTACGAGTCTTACCAGGCGAAGCACTACTCAGCCATGAAGACCCGCGACTTCCAGACGTTCACCGATGTGACGAGTGAAATGACTTTCCCGCCAGAGTTGAAACATGGCACGGCGTTCGTCGCGACGAAGAAGGACTTGGATTATCTCTTCAAAGTCAGCAACTCGATGGTCTCGGGCGTGAGCCACGCGTTTGTGCCCAAACTATTCCCAGCAGAAATCGAAGCACGGCTCGCTACCATAAACGCCGTTGCACAACGCGGGCCGTTCCAGCCGGACTGGGCGAGCATCACGAACGGCTTCAAGACGCCGGACTGGTATCGCGATGCGAAGTTCGGATTGTTCATCCACTGGGGCGCGTATGCCGTGCCCGCGTTCGGCAGCGAGTGGTATCCACGCAACATGTATGTGACGAACTCTCCGGAGTTCGCACATCACATCGCCACCTACGGGCCGCAGTCACAGTTCGGTTACAAGGATTTTTTCCCGCTGTTCAAAGCGGAGAAGTTCGATGCGACCGCGTGGGCGAAGCTGTTCAAAGAAGCAGGCGTGAAATACATCGTGCCTGTGGCCGAACATCACGACGGCTTCCCGATGTATGACAGCGATTACACGGATTGGTCAGCAAAGAAACTCGGGCCGCAGCGCGATCTCATCGGCGAGCAGGCAAAGGCGTTTCGCAAGGCGGGCATCGTGTTCGGCGCATCGTCGCATCGCGCAGAGCATTGGTTCTTCTTCGACGGCGGAATGTATTTCAACTCCGACGTTCGCAACCCCCGCTTCGCCGACCTCTACGGCCCAGCTCACAACAAACGTTCCTCCGAAAGCCAAGCTGAGCCGCCGGACAAGGCGTTTCTCGACGACTGGCTGCTACGTTCGTGCGAGATCGTGGACAAGTATCACCCGCAGGTCGTCTATTTTGACTGGTGGATTTGTCAGCCAGTGTTTCAGCCGTATCTGAAAACCTTTGCGGCGTATTACTACAATCGCGGCGTGGAGTGGAAGAAGCAGGTGGCGATCAATTTCAAGGAGTGGGAAGGCTTTTCATTCCCTCAAGGTTCAGGCGTGTTCGACATGGAACGCGGACAAGCGTCGGCAATCCGGCCAGACTTCTGGCAGACTTGCACTTCAGTTTCCAAAAACTCCTGGGGTTACATCACCAATCACATCTACAAAGACACAGGCGAACTCGTGGATGAACTCGTGGACATCGTAAGCAAGAACGGAACGATGCTCCTGAACATCGGCCCGAAGGCAGACGGCACGATTCCAGAACGTGAGCAACAGATTCTCCGCGAGATCGGTGCATGGCTGAAGATCAACGGCGAAGCCATCTACGGCACGCGTCCGTGGCACAAGTTCGGTGAAGGGCCGACGCAGATCGCGGCAGGTTCATTCTCGGACAAAAACAAACCGCAGTTCACCGCCGAAGATTTCCGTTTCACCACGAAAGGCAAAACGCTCTACGCCATCGCGCTCGCTTGGCCGGAGGATCGTAAGCTGCTCGTGAAATCTCTTGCAGGCCAAAGTTTGAAACGCGTCGAACTGCTCGGCTACAAAGGCAAATTGAAGTGGGAACGCACAGCCGAGGGATTGGTTGTGAACCTGCCTGAGAATGCTCCAAGCGACTTTGCGGTGACCCTGAAAATATCGGGCGTCAATCTCAGTCCCCAAAACAAGTCCCCACATGCCGCGCGCTGGTGATCCACGAATGATCCGTTGGCACAGCCTTCAATCGCCCGGCCACATCAATGATTGGCACAGCCTTCACATCTTCGCCGCGCGCGGCCACCATCATGCCGAAGTTGCCTTTGAGGATGAGATCAACCGCCGCCGTGCCGAGGCGTGTGGCCAGCAGACGATCTGTTGCTGATGGTGTTCCGCCGCGTTGCACGTAACCAAGAATGGTCACACGCGCCTCGAGCTTCGTGAGTTCTTCGAGTTGTTTTGCCAGACGCATGGTGCTGCCTTCGTGCAATTCGCGCAGATGAACAAGGTCATGTTTGGCTTTTGCTTTGTCGGCTTTTGTCGTCGCATCTTTTTTGCGCTTTGCAGCAGCAGCGAACAACGCGGCTTCCCGCATGGGCAACGCGCCTTCAGCGACGGCCACGATGCTGAAATTCGTCCCATGTTTCTTCCGAGTGCGGATGGCAGCGGCAACGTTCCGCACATCGTAAGGGATCTCTGGGATCAAGATCACATCCGCGCCGCCAGCGATGCCGGATCCTAATGCCAGCCAGCCCGCGCGATGTCCCATGATCTCTGCGATGATGATACGATGATGGCTGTGCGCCGTGCTGTGCAAACGGTCAATGGCCATCGTGGCGATGCTCATTGCCGTATCAAAACCGATGGTCGAATCCGTCAACGCGAGATCGTTGTCAATCGTCTTGGGCAGTGTGACGACGTTCAGTCCTTTTTCCATCAGACGCAGCGCGTTCTTGTGCGTGCCGCCGCCGCCGAGACAAACCAGCGCGTCGAGTTTGTTGCTCTCGTAAGTCCGGGCGATCACATCGCGCATGTCGCGGAGTCGTCCGTTGACTTCCATCCGATGCGGCTTATCGCGCCCCGTGCCGAGCAGCGTGCCGCCCACGGTGAGGATTCCGGCGAGCGCCTTCTTGTCGAGCTTGATGGTGTGGTTCTGCGCGAGACCGCGAAAGCCATCGCGAAAGCCGATGATCTCTATCCCCGCGTCATGCGCTGCCTTGCCGACGCCACGGATGGCTGCATTGAGACCGGGACTGTCGCCGCCTGCTGTGAGGATTCCGATTCGTTTGGGCATGGGATGATTAAGAGTTCACTTACGAGCCACCGTCTGTACTACGCCATTCGTAATTCCTAACCTGCCAGTCGTAAATCAAATTCCGCCAAAGCGTCTGTGACGTTTTGAATACTCCTCAAGCGCAGCGTGGAGTTGTGGCTTGCGAAAATCTGGCCAGAGCGTCGGCGTGATGACAAACTCCGCGTAGGAAATCTGCCAGAGAAGAAAATTGCTCACACGCATCTCGCCACTTGTGCGGATGAGCAGATCAGGATCGGGAAAGTTGCGCGTGTAAAGATGCTGACTCACGACCTGCTCGTTGATGTCAGCGGGATCAAGTTTGCCCTCGCGCGCTTTGGCGGCGATCTCGCGAACGGCATCCACGATCTCGGTGCGTCCGCCGTAGCTCAATGCCAGCACGAGCGTGAGGCCGTTGTTCTTTGCGAGTGTGGCTTTGGCTTTCTTGAGTTGCTCCTGCACGTTCTCCGGCAAACGCCAGATCTGGCCGATAGCTTCGAGGCGAACGTTGCTTTTGTTCAACTCCGGCGTCTCGTTCTTGAGATAGTGGATGAGATATTTCATCAACGCATCCACCTCGTCCTTGGGACGATTCCAGTTCTCGACGGAGAATGCATAGAGCGTGAGATACTTGATGCCGAGTTCGCCAGCGGCCTTGATGATCGTGCGCGCAGATTCCGCGCCTTGACGATGACCTTCGATGCGCGGCAAGTGCCGCTGCTTCGCCCAACGCCCGTTGCCATCCATGATGATGGCGACGTGTTGTGGCAACGTGGCCTTGGCTTCGGCGCTGAGTTGAAGCGTTGCCGCGCTCATGAGGAACTAAACAAATATGGTCTGATCACGACCGGGACCGACAGACGCGATATAAAGCTTTGCGCCGGTCAGTTCCGCGATAGCTTTCAGATACGTGCGCGCCTTCGGTGGGAGTTGCTTCCACGTTTTGCATTTGTCCGTCGGCGTGTTCCATCCCTCGAACTCTGCGTAGATCGGTTCACACTCGGACAGCACTTGCACGTCGTTCGGCATATAATCGTAACGCTTCTTCCCGTGACGATAGGCGATGCAAACCTTGATGTTCTCCACCGTGTCGAGTCCGTCGAGGTTTGTGATGGCAAGATCGTCAATGCCATTAACCATCGTGGCGTGGCGTGTGGCAACGGAATCAAACCATCCGCAACGACGCGCGCGACCGGTCGTCGAACCAAACTCCCGCCCCATGCCGTGCAGCAGATCGGAGATGACTTGATTTTCAGTCGGCAACGGCCCTTCGCCGACGCGTGTGGTGTAAGCCTTCATCACGCCGACGACGCGATTCATCCGATGCGGCGGCACGCCAGAGCCAGTGCAAGCACCGCCAGCCGTGGTGTTGGAAGAAGTCACGAACGGATATGTGCCGTGATCAATGTCGAGGAACGTGCCTTGCGCGCCCTCGAACAGCATGTCTGCGCCGCCATTCATCGCGTCATGCAGCAACACGACGGTGTTCGTGACGAACGGTTTCAGAAACTCGCCCGCCTTTTTGTATTCTGCGAAGACTTGCTTGAACGAAACTGGTTTCGTACCGAGGGCTTTGAGAACGCTGTTGCTCTCCTTGATACGAATGGAAAGCTTTTCTTCGAGACGCGCTGGATCAATCAAGTCCGCCATGCGTAACCCGACTCGCGCAACCTTGTCGCCGTAGGCCGGGCCGATGCCGCGCTTGGTCGTGCCGATCTTGTTCTTGCCTTTGAGCACTTCGCGTTGGGCATCGAGTTCACGATGATAGGGAAACACGACGTGTGCCGTCTCGCTCACGACGAAGTTTTTGCCGACCTTGATGCCGATCTTTTGCAACCCGGTGATCTCATTGACGAGACCGATGGGATCAATCACCACGCCGTTGCCGATGACGCAGAGCTTTGTCTTGCGCAGGATGCCGGACGGGATCAGGTGCAGGACGTACTTCTTTTTGCCGACCCAGACGGTATGACCGGCGTTGTTGCCGCCCGCATAACGGACGACGATGTCCGCCCGCTCGGTAAGCACGTCAATAATTTTGCCTTTGCCTTCGTCGCCCCACTGGGCGCCGACGAGAATTG
>JANPGI010000333.1:0-3581 GCA_031423875.1 Verrucomicrobiota bacterium
TCGCTCGCCCGGGCGGCGGAGATGGCGAGCGTGGCGGCGATCTCGGTGGCGAACTCGCGTTTGGTGCGCCGGGCCGAACCGAACGCGGACGACGCGGAAATATCAATGGCCAGCACCATGCCGAGTTCGCGTTCCTCGCGGAAGCGTTTCACGAACGGACGGCCCATGCGATTGGTGACGTTCCAGTCAATGTCGCGCACGTCGTCGCCGGGCATGTATTCGCGCAACTCCTCGAAGTCCATGCCGCGCCCGCGAAACTGGCTCAAGTACGCGCCGACCATCGTGTCGTTGACGAGGCGGTTGGTGCGCACCTCGACGCGACGGACGGTTTCGAGCAGTTCAGCGGTGGTCATGTTGTTTTCCATTTGGCAACAACGGAAACTCCGTCTTGCGCCAAAAAACCATCGGAGTAAATTGCCGCCATGAGCAAGATGGAAATTCTCGAAGAACTGCGCCGGATGCCCAAAGCAGAACGACGTGAACTTGTAGAAACCATTGATCTGGAATTTGGCGATTTCGACGACGAACTGACGCCGGAACAATTAGCCGAACTGGAACGCCGTGCTGAAGATGCGCTGAAAAATCCCGGTCGCGGAATTCCTTGGGAACAACTTCGCGACGAAGTACTCGCCAAATATAAGAAATATAAGAAATGAGCTTTAGGGTCATCCACGACACCGAAGCGGCTTTTGAATTTCGAGAAGCGGTGGCTTGGTATGAAGCGCAAGTCGCGGGACTTGGTGTTCGATTCACCCTTGAAGTAGATGTGGTCATTACGGCGATTGCCTCTCACCCATTCCGTTTTTCCAAGGCCGGACTTAAGGCACGCAAAGGACGGATTCACGGCTGGCCTTACTCGATTTACTTCGTCGTCAACGAAGCGCACAGAGAAATCAAGGTGGTCGCCGTCTGGCACGGCGCGCGGAATCCGGCAGAACTGCGACGACGGCTGAAATGACGCGCCGACCATGAGGCGGTTGGTGCGCACCTCGACGCGACGGACGGTTTCGAGTAATTCAGCGGTGGTCATGTTAGGCGTTTACGCGGCGGCAAAATCTCGGTTGGGGTCAAAACCAAATCTCAAAAACGCTTCCCTGCGCAAAAGCCAATTCAGCAACGCTGACTCATGCGCGAGGTGATGAGCAACGGGATGTGCTGCAACTAGACCCGCCGAATGTGTAAATAAATTGCCGTTGTCAGTTCCGCTAAAGACATGGTGAATGGGCCAACCTTCATTTCCCCAATTGGGGCGCTCGCCTCCTGCGGCTAGAAAAGAAACAATTGCCGGACCGTTTGTGCGAGTGTCAGCCTTGATCTCCAATCTGCGTAATCGGGACAAGAGTTCTGCTGGGTATTGGTGTTCTCCATCATTTGCAGTCCGAACGCATCCCGGCCAAAGCAGTTCACCCACTCGCGGCCAACGGAAAAAACGATCTACATCAGCACAGATCGAGAGGATTGCAGGCCACTCGGTCAAAGAAGTCGTTGCGGTCAGTGCCTGCATTCTAGCAGGCCAAGGTTCGGTGCTCAAAAAATACAGCCGGTGAGCGCGTCCAGGCTGAATAATCGCCGGATTGCCGCCCACTTCAGCGAGATATTTTTCAGCACGGTCGCGAAAGGGTTGCGAAAGCCCGCTCAAACTTTGTGGCCTATCCGCTGGGAGTTTTGTTACCAAACAAACGTCCACAGGAATGCGAACGCCAGTCTGACGATTCAGCAAAACCAAAGCGGTTGCCCCAAGAACGAAGTTATATTCTGGGGTGTCTGGACAAGAATAAACGCGATGCGTCAGAGTTGAATCCCAAGAAGTCCCGGCCAGAACTTCTTCAACCCGCCGTCCCCATAAACAAGATTTCATGTATGGCGAAGGCGTAAAATCCAAATTGCGCTTTTTGAAATCAGTTGATGCATCATAAATGTTTTTCCTTTCACCAACTATGGGGTTCGATTTGACCAGTTCTTCCACAAGCCATTCAGCAGTGAGGTCGTCCACGGAACTGCTCACCACTTTTGCGCTTACAATCCCAAGCTCTTTGGCTTTGGCGAGAACTGCTTTGGCGTCCAAACCAAGTTTCTTTGAAATGTCGAAAATGGTTTTTGCCATAAGTCACGGCACCGGCACCGCATTAAACACCTTCTTGATGATCGCATCCGTCGTCACGGCCTGCGCTTCGGCTTCATAGGTCAGGATGATGCGATGGCGCAACACGTCCGGGCCGATGCTCTTCACATCCTCGGGCGTGACGTAGGTGCGGCCTTGCAGCAGCGCCCACGCTTTGGCGGCGAGCGTCAGGTAAATCGTCGCACGCGGCGACGCACCGAACTGGATGAAGTTCTTGATGTCCAATTTGTGCTTCTCCGGCTGGCGTGTGGCGAACACGACTTGCACGATGTAATCCCGCACCTTGTCGTCCACATGGATTTGATCCACGAGCTTGCGGGCTTTGAGAATGTCGTCGAGACCGATGACGGGTTTGACAGGATTCTCCGGCGAGGTGAACGCCATGCGATCCAAAATCTTCCGCTCCTCCGCTTCGGACGGGTAATCGAGGATGACCTTGAACATGAAGCGATCCACCTGCGCTTCGGGCAATGGATACGTGCCTTCCTGATCAATCGGATTCTCCGTCGCCAGCACTAGGAACGGCGAGGGCAACAACATCGTCTCGCCGCCGAGCGTCACCTGACGTTCTTGCATCGCTTCGAGCAAGGCGGATTGCACCTTGGCGGGGGCGCGATTGATTTCGTCGGCGAGCAGGAAGTTGGTGAACACCGGGCCGCGCGTGGCGTGATACTTTCCGTCCTGCGGACTGTAGATCAGGTTGCCCACGATGTCGGCGGGCAGGAGGTCGGGAGTGAATTGAATGCGGCGGAAGCTCGCTTGAATCGCCGACGCGAGCGTGCGGACGGAAAGAGTTTTCGCCAAACCAGGCACACCTTCGAGCAAGACGTGACCATTGGCGAGTAATCCGACGAGCAGGCGATCCACAAGCTGTTCCTGACCGACGATGACCCCGGCGATTTCCGCGCGGAGCGTCTTGACCCACGCGGATACGGCTTGAGCCGGTTCGTTGAGAGATTGATTCATGCGCAGAGACTTTAGGGATGCGAAGCAAATGACTCAAGTGCAGGGAAAACATTGGTGCGGGAGAACACCTAAAAATCAAAAAATGAAAAGTTGACACTTTAGGGCACGCATGGTTTCATCTGCGCCCCTTTGGGGACTAATTTATGTACGCTGTCTTAGAAACTGGAAGCAAACAATATCGTGTTGTCGCGGGCGACACGCTCGAAATCGAACGTCTGGCTATTGATGCTGGCAAACCTGTCACCTTTGACCGCGTGCTTATGGTCAACAAGGACGGCAATGTCACCATCGGCGCGCCCACGGTCACTGGCGCAACTGTTGTGGCCGATGTCGTCGAACACATCCGTGGCGAAAAGAAGCTCACGTTCAAGATGAAACGCCGCAAAGGTTATCACAAGAGCATCGGCCATCGTCAGGAACTGACCATCGTGAAGGTCAAAGAAATCAACGCCTGATTTTCGTTCTCAATCATCCACTCTCAACTCTCTATTCG
>JANPGI010000334.1:0-3686 GCA_031423875.1 Verrucomicrobiota bacterium
ACGGCCAACTGGTGAAAACGGGGCAGTATAAGAAGAGTGTTACTAGAGAAGAGAGTGGAGAGGATAAGAACGGGGAGTCCACCCCCCGGAATGAAGTTGAGGAGGCAGCTATTAAGGACGGGGACACGTGTTTCGGTGACTGGTGCGATCAATGGAAGACTGAGTTTCGCGGGAAGCTGGTAAAGGAGCTGGGACGCATCAAGGTAAAACTCGCGGTGTCGCGTAGCTCGTTCTGGCAACGGCGCGCTGATTTCCTTCAGGTGAAACTGGACGGCGGGAAACCGCCCACGGCGAAGCCCACGATCAAACCCCGGCAGATATCCACGGCCACGACTCAGAAACTTCCCGACGAAAAATTCGACAAGCTGGCCAAGGAAACCCTCGCTCAAATGCGGAAGGCGGTGGCGGCGTGAAAGCGTTCGACGTGGATGAATGGTTTCAACGCAGCATCGCGTGTGACGTGTGGTGGCTGATGGCTACCAACCCCAAGAGATTTTCCCGTCGCCTGTCGGGGGGGGGTTATACCAAAACAAAAAAACGCCCGGTGGGTACCAATCCACCGGGCACTACTAAAGGAACGAACATGAACAAACTAACGGAGCCGCCACCGGCGGCAAGCACAGAAACGGATGGGCAGATGATGCACTTTGACGGATCGCGTTGGTGCATCGGAGATCACGAGATGCATTGTGGCGAGGTCTTCTACCTTTACCCGGATCGGAAGGACCTGCCTCAGATCGAGGTGAGGATCGAGCATTGTAATGCTGGCTGGTACCTGATCACGCCTTACGGGATCACGCAGCTTTCAAAGCGGAGGGCAAAGCTGTGACTCCCTCCACGATCGTGCGTGCAATCAAACCGGCGACGCGGGGGCCGTTCACATTCGTCGGCCTCAGCGCGTTATTTCTGGAAAAGGAAAAAGAGCCGGTGAAGTCAGCCGCCGTCTCACGACGGCAGCCACTGCCCCGGTGTGTGGCGCGTGAGGATGACGGCTCGCCTTGCGGTCTGGTGGCGCGTTACGTGGATTTCAAACGCGGTGGCCACGTCTGCTACGAACATCGTCCAGATCGCAAGCAGGAGGCGTTGCAGTTGGTATGACAATTCTCCGCTGCGGCGCGTCGTGTTCAAAACGTCAACGATTGGGCTTGGCTGTTCCAGGCTCTACGGCGCGTCGCAGCGGGTTCTACAAAGTAAGATTATGATTTTAATGTATGCGATGGGGTTTGTGTGCGGCTCGTTATTCAATCTGGGCGTGCTTTGGTTCGCGGACGTGTGCGAGGCAGCGACCAAGGCCAAAAAGGAAAAGGAGGACCGATGAAAAAGGTTTTGCTCGTGACGGTGGAGTTGGATGACGAGGCCACGATCTCGCAGCCTTTGGGTTACATAGCTGGAGA
This sequence comes from Verrucomicrobiota bacterium, assembly GCA_031423875.1. Taxonomy (GTDB): domain Bacteria; phylum Verrucomicrobiota; class Verrucomicrobiia; order Limisphaerales; family JADLHS01; genus JADLHS01. Next base: position 1,395 of record JANPGI010000334.1, read on the forward strand.
GGTTGCGGAGTTCACCCAGGCGTTGTTCCAGTTTCACACGCCGATGCAGGAGCGGCTGTTCTCTCCCAGGGTGCTGTGTGTGGCTCTGGATGATTACCAGGCGGCGATCTTGCAACCTCAGCTCGCGAAATGATATGGGATTTTTTGGATCATGTGGATACGACATCTCCTGTTCAACAGTGGACGTGACACCGCCCACCGCTGAAGAGATTGCACGCAATCGTGCGGAGAATGAGGCGGTGCTAAAAGCTCTGGAGCGGCCGGAGGTTTTAATACCTATCAAGGTCAAACCAGTGGCCACCGTGCCGACTAACAAACCCCGGGTGAAGATCGGTTCACTGCCACGCATCCCGTCGTGGCTGCTTCACCTGACGCTGGCGATCGCAGCGGCGGGGATCGTTCACCTGGTCATTTACTTTTATGGACGCTGAACAAGCTCTCCGGTTTCTGGCGCATGAAGCCCGGCGGTGCAGGGACCGCGACGCGGCGGAGATTCTGTGCCTGAAGTTCCCTGCCCTGCTCAAAGTCATGGACCTCGCGCCGATGACTGACATCGATGCGGCGTGTTTCGATGTGGAGTTGCACGAGGAGCTGAGGGAGAGGAGCAAAGTGATGACGGGAGCGGATTTTCCGAATTAGTTTGCCGCGCTCTCACGAGACGCAGCCACGCAGACCACTCGGCACGCTGATTGCAGTCCCCTGCCCTGTGCCCCCAGGCATTGTTTCCAAACCCCAGAGAAGTCTTGAGTCTGAAGTCTTGAGTCTCAAGGCGGAGTTCGCCGAGCTGAAGCGAGCCATTGCGTCCACGTTCATCTGTGCGAAGGGCGTGATGGCTCGCTACGGTTGGTCTCGCGCCACTCTTTATAGGCGTCTCCAGGAGGAGGCTCTCCCCAAACCCCCACGGTATCCGGGACACGTCTGGCGTCTGGCGGATCTGGAGCGCGCTGAGACGGCTGGGCAGTTGCCGTGTCCGGGCGGACGTTGAATATCCGTCGTGTCCGCCCGGAATTGAGCACGATTTCCGGTTACGAGACAGTCCGTCCGTCCGGATCGGAGTCCTCGATGTCCGATATGGGATGTTTTTCAGAGTCAGTCCGTCTGGGTAAAAACGTCCGGTTTGGGGTTGAAAACGTCCCCGACGTGTGGGAATTTTCCCCCGTGCATACATTGATAGTTGACCAAAAGAAGCGCGTCCGCATCCCGGACGCCAAACCGAGTCAGGTTTTTTCCTACGAACCTGACAGTAATGGGACGATCCACCTGATCCCGGTGAAGGCAGTGGCGGAGAAACCGTTCCCCAGGGGAAGCCTCACCAAGTATCTCACCCCAGAGCGTGACAAGGAACAACTCGCACGGATCACCTCCACGGTGACGACGCCATGAAGGATCAATTTGAGGTCTGGCGATACGACTTCGGCAAGGACAAGGGCGGCGAACATCCCGCCGTACTTATTTCGCATCCTGACATCTGCTCGCGCTCCAAAGTGGTGAACGTGCTTTTCTGCACGAGCCAGCGTCAGAGTCGCAGGGTGCATCCTCACGAGGTTTTATTGAACGGAGCAGACGGATTGGATTGGGAGACGTTCTGTGATTGTTCAGTGCTGTATGCCGTCGAGTCGTCAAAACTGTTCGGCAAGCGTGGCCGCGTCTCCCTAGAGCGGCGGCGTGCGATTCGAACAAAGGTGCGTGATGTGTTTTTGTTGAACGCGACGGACTAAAACAACTTCCCCTCGCGGTGGCCACCGTCCAGCGTCCGGCTCACAAACGCTCCCTTCGCCAGCGTCTTCACCTTCTCAGGATCGTGCCCCATCATCTGACCGATCGCACGGAGCGCGTTTTTCTCATGGTGACGAAAGCAAACCACCTCGTACGCAGCACCGACGATTGAGGGGTTGAGCAGCTCGGGGCGTTGTGTGTCGAAAACAAAGCGCAGGTTGTCGCTGCGGCCGTCCTGGGCAAGCATCGCCAGTTCAGCGGGGATCGAATCATCATTGCAGAAATTCCACAGCTCGGCGATGCACACGAGCTTTTGTCCCGGTCCTCCTTTGCTCACCTGGCGGACGTAGCTGCAAAAGTGTTTGAGCGCGGCCACGCCGATCTTGCGATCAATGAGCGCGCCGGGAAATTCGCGGGACGGGTTGTAGATGCCCCAGCGCGTCGGCAGAGAGGCGTTCAACTCTGGGATCGAGTAGCAGGCATTGAGTCCTGGAATCTTGTTGCCGTTCCAATCGTAGGTGAAGCGGTCATTCCAATCGAACACGAAGCGAGCGGCCACGCCTGGCGCGTTCCAAC
>JANPGI010000335.1:0-5890 GCA_031423875.1 Verrucomicrobiota bacterium
CTCAAATACTTCGCCACCGCTTCCGTGCGCGAGCAGACGTGGAGTTTCTCGTAAATCCGCCGGATGTAATTGCGCACCGTGTGAATACTCACCCCAAGTTTGTCCGCGATCTGTTTGTATGCCTGACCCTCGGCCAAGCCTTCGAGCACCTCGCGTTCGCGCGGGGACAGAGCGGTCGTCTCATCTCCGGGTGCGACCTGCGCCGGTCGCAATGACAGCACCACTTTGCGTGCGATGGGCGCGGACATGGGCGAACCGCCCTCGTGAACATCAAGGATGGCTTCGAGCAATTTCGCCGGTGGCATCCGCTTCAGTAGATAACCGCTCGCGCCAGCCGCCAGCGCGCTGAAAATCTTTTCCGTGTCCTCGAACACCGTGAGCATCACCACCTGAGTCGTGGGTATCTGAGGTTTCAATTGTCGCACGCACTCGATACCGCTCATGCCGCCCAGGTTGATGTCCATCAGCACGACGTCAGGTTTTTCCTTGGCAAGATTTTTGAGTGCGTCCTCCGCGCTGCTGTGAACGCCCACACAACGAAACCCATTCGCCGCATCAATATAACCCGCGATGTTTTCGCGCAGGTCCACTTCGTCATCCACGATGGAAACTTTGATAATCTTTTTCATGTGTCGTTGAGTTGAGTCAGTGTCCGCGCGGCTTGAACGGTACGGTCAGGCTTACGGCTGTTCCCTTTCCAAGATGGCTGCTGATGCTGCACTTCCCGCCCACATCGGTCAGGCGTTGATGCAGATTCCGCAGCCCGTTGCCCACGCGCCTGCCGATCTGTGCTCCGGGCTCTGGCTTTGCGGAAACCGCCTTTTCCGCATCGAAGCCGCAGCCGTCATCCTCGATCCTGATCTCAAATTGTCCGGGGATGATCCGCATGTCCACCAGGACGCGGGAGGCATGTCCGTGCTTGAGTGCGTTGTTCAAGGCCTCCTCGAACGCCAGAAACAGATTGTGGCGGGTCTCGGCGGACAGCGGATGATGCGGCAGCCCTTGCGGAATGTGCAACTCACATTCCACCGCTGTGTTTTGCAGATACTCCGTCGCGTAATGACCGAGATACGCCGCCAGATGTTCCAACGTGTCGTTGTGCGGATTCACGGCCCACACGATCTCATCCAGAGATTGCAACAGATCGCGCGAGGTATGAGCGATGGAATCCAGCTTGCGCGCCACGGCTTCCTGACCTTGCAATTCACCCTTCGCCCGTTCGCTCATGTAGGAAATCTTCGTCAACTTCGAGCCGATCTCGTCGTGCATGTCCTGTGCGATCCTCATGCGTTCGCGTTCGAGCGATTGTTGCTGCGCCAGCACTGCAAGCCGCCGGCGCAGGCGGCGATTTGAAACCAACCGCGCGATGCTCGCCACGAGGATCACTGCCAGCGCGCCGTAGATCGCCAGCGCCCATTCTGTGCGCCACGCGGGTGTCGGGATCAAAAATTCAAACGCGCCTCCGTTTTCGTACCAGTCATCACCGCTGCCCGCCTGCACGCGAAAAGTATAGCGGCCATAGGGCAGGCGACCGTAACGCACGCTGCGTTCACCCCCGCCGTCCACCCAGTCTGGATCAAAGCCATCGAGTTTGTGACGGAAGCGAACCTTCTCCGGCGCGGAAAAATTCAGCGCGGTGAATTGAAATTCCAGCGAGCGCAGATTCGATGGCAACCGCACGGTTTTCTCTGCGCCATTGGTCGAGACCTTTGTCATTGGATGCGTCAGCAAGCTGCCATTGACCAAGACATCTTCGATCAACACCGGCAGCGGAGTGGAATCCACCAAGAGTCGTTGTGGGTCTAGAGTGACAATTCCCCCCGATATGCCGAACCAAAGTTTTCCATCGGCTGCTTTCGTTGCGCCCGGCCAACCGTAAGAGGTGGAAGTGTTGTTGGGCGCCATGGCGGTCTCGAATACCAACTGACAGCGGATCGGCATCTGCCCGGACAACGCGGCGTTGATGTCAGATGAGACGGCGTGATAAATCCCCTTGCTCGTGCCCAGCCATAAATCCCCGTCGTCATCGGTGAGAATTCCCAGGATGGAATCGTCTGGTGTCGCCAGATTCAGATTCCAATTCAGATACCGCCCCGTCACCACGCAGGCCAGATTTCCCCCCGCTGTCCCGATCCAGATTCGTCCGGCGGAATCTTCATGCATCGCACGGACGGCCTTTCCGCCAAGCACGGACGGTTCGAGAACAATTTTGAAAATGTCCGCCTCACCACGCCAGACGCTGCCATCACCGTAACCGAGCCAAAGCACCTCATGTTGTGACGGCAAAATCGCAGTGATGGATTGCTGCGGCAATCCAGCGTCAATCCCGAACCGGGTGATCGTGTCGCCTGTGATGCGATTCAATCCGCCAGAAAATGTCCCCGCCCACACGTTGCTCGCGCTGTCCACCGCCACTGAAAGAACCATGTCATCGGATAATCCCGCCGCCGTGCCGTAGTGGATCACGCGTTGGTTCGCGATGCGATAAACGCCGGAGCCAGGCGTCCCCACCCACACGCTTGCATCCGGTGCGATGGCGATGGACGAAACCAGATTTTGCAGATCCATCGCGGTTTCGCCAGCAACGCGATCAAACTTTCCCGCTGCATCCACATACAATCCGCTCCGATCAAAACCAATCCATGCGCGGCCTTGCGGATCGAGTGCGAGACAGACCGTCGGACGATTGGGCAGACCATCACTGGCGTCGAGCACGCGCACATTGCGCTGTTGCAAACGCACGAGTCCGCCGCCTTGAGTGCCAAGCCAGAGATTGCCCTCGCGATCTTCGCACAGCGCGCGGACATCGCTTGCGAGCCCGCCATTGCGCAAGGTGATGGGCAGAAACTTGTCGTCCGTGAAACAGTATAAACCTTTGCCGCTCGTCCCGATCCACAACTCGCCCTGTCGTCCCTCGCACAAACTCCAGATGCGGAGCGACGAAAGATTTTCGCCGCCGCCAAAATGGTTGAGTTGTCTGCCCTCGGTGAGATTCACCAGATACGTGTCGCCGAACGCCCAGAGATTGCCCGTGCGGTCTTCATAGACGCCGAGCGATTCTGGATTCCGGCCTGGACTGTCGGTCTGGAATGGAACGGGGAAAATCCTGCCATTCTTGAACTGACACATCCCCCCGCGCGTCGTGATCCAGACCGTGCCGGAACGCGCGACGTGGACATTGGAAACAAAATCGCTGGGCAAACCCTCCCGTGTGGAAAATGTTTTCACCCGGTTTCCTTCAAGCAGGGCCAACCCCGTCGGTGTACCGAGCCACAGATTTCCCACGCCATCTTCCGCAATGGTGTTGATCGTATCGTTCAGCGCATTTTGCTCCGCGTGAAAACGCGTCATGCTGCCGTTGGAGTAACTGAACAACCCCTCGTTCTGCGTGCCGATCCAAAGCCGCCCGGTCGAATCCTCACAGAGCGCAGACACCCGGATGGATTCGTTTGTGTGGCGGGGTATGGCCGCTACTGTCACGAAGCGGACGCCGTCGAAGCGCGCCAGGCCTTCCGGCGTGCCGATCCACAAATAACCATCGCGCGTCTGGAGGACTGCGGTGACCGAATTGTCGGGCAAGCCCTGTTGCTTGGTCCAAACCTGCACCGTGAGGTCCTGGGGCAGAAGCCTCGGTGACGCACTCCACGCGATGCCCGGCCAACACGCCAGCAGCGCGAGGGAAAAGTAGCGGCGCATTGATCGAGTCAGGTTCACTGGCAATGAATATCAAAACATCTCCGAAGCGCAACTCATCCGGAAAGTAACAGGGGACATCGGTGTGATTAAAAACGGGTGAGGGTGGAATTGGACTGTGGAGATACAGGAACGCCGCCTTCAGGCGGCGTTCCTTAGCCACACCCGTCTTTGATCACACCCGAGGACGTCAAATGTCTTGCTGCAGAGAAGGCGGGTTTGCTACTCTGACACTGCCTGAACGCCGCGTGTGCGGATGTTCTCAAAGGCTGAGAAAAGAAAGTTAACAATCAACCTAACCTTTAACCTCCGTTGCCACGCAACGTCGGTCAGATTAGGCAATGGAGCTTCACCGGGCATTTTCACGCCCGATAAAGCCCCCCATAGATAGTTCATAGGAAAAGTATGCTCACGATGGAAGAAGCCCTGAAGCACAGCTCAACACGCTTTGCCGCAGGCGAAATTGTCAAAGGTCGCGTCATCGAAATCCGCAACAAAGAAGCTTTGGTGGATATCGGTTACAAAAGCGAAGGCGTAGTCGCCGGTAACGAGTTCGACGACATCAAGACCGTCAAGGTCGGTGATGAAGTGGACGTCCTCATCGAGAAACTCGAAGACAAGGATGGCATGGTCATCCTTTCTAAAGAGAAGGCCGAGTTCAAACAGAACTGGGAAAAAATCCTCACCATCTGCAACGAAGGCGGACGCATCTCTGGTCGCGTCAAATCCGTCGTCAAAGGCGGCCTGGTCGTCAACATCGGCGTCGAGGCATTCTTGCCCGCGTCACAGATCGACGTCATCACCCCGAAGAATCTCACCCAGTTCGTCGGCAACATCTATGATTTCAAGGTCGTCAAAATCAATCAGGAGCGGCAGAACATCGTTCTGTCCCGCCGCGAATTGATTGAAGCCGAACGCACTGACCGTCGCCAGAAATTGCTGGCCGATATGGTTCCCGGCGACATTCGCAAGGGCACGGTCAAGAACATCACCGACTTCGGTGCGTTCATTGATCTCAACGGCATCGACGGTTTGCTGCACATCACCGACATGAGCTGGGGTCGCGTGGGCCATCCGTCGGAAGTTCTCAAGGTCGGTCAAGACCTCGACGTCGTCGTTCTCGACGTGAACAAGGAAAAAGAACGCGTCAGTCTCGGTCTCAAACAGAAGATGGCCAATCCGTGGGCCGAGATCGAAACCAAGTTCCCCGTCGGCACCAAGGTCAAAGGCAAAGTTGTCAACCTCGTGCCCTACGGTGCGTTCGTGGAACTCGAACCCGGCGTCGAAGGCCTCATCCACGTCACCGAATTGTCTTGGACCAAGCGCGTGGCCAAACCCGGCGACGTTCTCAAACAGGATCAGGAAATCGAAGCGATCGTTCTCGGCATCAACCGCGACGAGCAGAAGATTTCCCTCGGCGTGCGCCAGTTGGAATCCAATCCGTGGGACAATGCCGAAGCGAAGTATCCAGCCGGAACTCGCGTCAAAGGCAAGATCCGCAACCTCACCAGCTACGGTGCATTCATCGAACTGGAAGAAGGTCTGGACGGTATGATCCACGTGTCCGACATCTCTTGGACGCGCAAGATCAATCACCCGAGCGAAGTGTTCAAGAAGGGCGACGAAGTCGAAGCCCAAGTGCTCGAAGTGGACAAGGCCAACCAGCGCATCGCGGTCGGTGTGAAGCAGATATCCACCGATCCGTGGGACAACATTGACCAGCTCTATAAAGTTGGCGATCTCGTCACTGGCCAGGTCACCAAGCTCGCGAGCTTCGGCGCCTTCGTCGGCCTCAAGCATGATATTGACGGACTCGTGCACATCTCGCAGATCAGCGAAGAGCGCGTGGACAAGATCAAGAACGTGCTCAAAGCCGGTCAGGATGTCACCGCACGTGTCATCAAGATTGACCGTGGCGACCGCCGCATCGGCCTATCCATCAAAGCAGCGAACTACTCCAACGAGCAGCTCAAAGCCGAGCAAGCCGTCCTCGACGCGCTTAAGCCCGGTGAAGACCTCGTGGCTCTGCAACACGCGTTCGATGCCGTGGACACAGACAAGTAATTCGTCGCTCTGGAAAAACTAGACTTCACGCAGGCGGGCTTGAAAAAGCCCGCCTGTTTTTTTATTCGCGCTGCCCGGCGACATTGGAGCGATGCGCTTGCTCTATTCCTATGGATGTGTGATTGAAAGGAAA
>JANPGI010000336.1:0-9544 GCA_031423875.1 Verrucomicrobiota bacterium
TGATCTCGGACTCCTGGTAGGCGCCGAGGAAGGAACCGGAATCGTCGCGCGACATGCCAAGGCAGGTCTGCGTGAGGTCGTTGGTGCCGAAGCTGAAGAACTCGGCCGTGTGCGCGATCTCGTCGGCGGTGAGGGCCCCGCGCGGGATCTCGATCATCGTGCCGACGGAGTAGGAGATCTTCACCTTCTTCTCGGCTTGGACCTTGGCGGCGACCTCGTGGACGAGGGCGACCTGGAGGTCGAGCTCGCGCTTGAAGCCGACGAGCGGGATCATGATTTCGGGCTTGGCCTTGCAGGTCGCCATCGTTCACGAAGTCGCCGCGCTCGTGCAGAAAGAGAAGAAGGTTAAAATCTCCTACTCCGTCGGCACGATGATCGAAGTTCCCCGTGGTGCACTCACTGCGGACGAGATCGCGCAGACGGCTGAGTTCTTCAGCTTCGGCACGAACGACCTCACGCAGACCTGCCTCGGCATGAGCCGCGACGACTCCGGTTCGTTCCTCGGTGCTTACACTGAAAATGAAATCGTGAAGAAAAATCCGTTCGCCTCGATTGACCAGACTGGCGTCGGCCAGCTCATCGAGATCGCGGCGGCGAAGGGCAACAAGACCCGTCCCGGCATCAAGCTCGGCATCTGCGGCGAACACGGCGGCGATCCTGATTCCGTCAAGTTCTGCCATCGCGTCGGCCTCACCTATGTAAGTTGCTCACCGTATCGCGTGCCCGTCGCGCGCTTGGCCGCTGCGCAAGCCGCCATCGAAGAGAAGCGCAGCAAGGCGAAGAAGAAATAAATTGTAGCGGCGGTCTATGACCGCCGCAGATTTCGTCGCTCACAGAGCGACGCTACAACCAAGCCGCTCCGGGAAACTGGAGCGGCTTTTTTCCTGATTCAAATCTAGCGACGTGGTCTTTGGGTGGCGAGCCAGTTGGCAATCCATTGCGAAAGAAAACAACCGAGAAGAAAAAGTCCGAACGCGCTCGATCCAAGGCTTGCGAGATCAGAGCCTTTGGTTGGTTGGAGAAAGCCGATTATTGCGACGGCGGTTAACCCAGCGGCGGCTAATCCCAGAGTGAGCAACAGCATTGTGATACGTGGCCAGCCAACGCTGCACGTAAAGATGGCGGACGTCGGAATCGTGAGCAGGCCGAAGACGAGTGGCGGGGTCAGGTAATCACCGCTTCTTCCAGAGACGAGCCAGATTCCCAATGTGCCCAAGGCGAGCGCGATGCAGAGTCCAACCCATGTCGCTTGGCCGCGCTGATCTTTGTTCAAGGCGTGGCGTCCGTATGGATGTAGAAAAAGCATCAGGTTGAAGATCGGATGCGCAAGCCAAGTCAGCAGGGCGAAGGTGATGTAAAGCGCGCGAATCGGCAGCACCCACGGAGCTAAATCGGGATTGGATGCGGACACACCTGCAAGCAGGCGGCTGCCGAAGTAACCGCCGAGCAAAATTCCCCAACGCGCACGATCAGAAAGTTTCTGCATCCACAGAAAGTATTTCAGCATGACGGCGTAAATTGGATTGCCCGCTTTGATGGCTTCCACCAAACCGGCGCGCGCCCAGTCATTCGTCGGATCGAGCCGCAGGCTTTCGCGGAAATGTTCCATCGCTTTTTTGCGCTGACCTTGTTCGAGCAACGTCCAACCTTGGTTTGCGTGGGAGAAGGCATCGTCGGGATCGCGAGCGAGTGTGCGTTCGATGGTGGCACCTGCTTCGGCTTTGCGACCGAGTTTGACAAGGGCCATCGCGCGCATGTTGTTGCAGGCAACGTGTTCGGGATCGAATTGCAATCCGGTTTCCGCCGCGCTCAACGCGGCCAGCCATTGGCGGCGATCAAACTCGATTCCAGCCAACATGCCGTGGTAGTCGGCATCCTCTGGCTCCAGCCGGATGGATTCATGAATAGCTTTGGCAGCTTCATCTTCGCGATTGCGCTGCGACAACACTCGCGCGAGGGCGTAATGCGTGAAAGAAAAGTCAGGCGCAATGCCGATGGCTTCGCGAGCGGATTGCTCGGCTTCATTCAGGCGGTCTTGCTCCAGCGAACTGATGGCAAGCAGTGCGTGGGCGTAGCCATCATGCGGCTCGGTTGCCAGATGCTGGCGCAATTCTTTTTCAGCCAAGTCATGCCGGCCTTGTTGATGCAGAACGAGTGCGCGCTGGAGTTGCGGTGATTGGTTCATTGGATTGCTTCGATTAGCTTGCGTCGGGCTGGCGTTTCTCGAACCAGTCGCGAACGTCATCGGCGAACGCCGCATAGAAAATTACTAAGACGGGCAACCAGATCGCGGTGCGGACGAGAATCAAACCGGGGTTGACCTCTTTAGTGATCAGCACTGTCACCAATCCGGCGATTCCCACGAATGGAGAAATGATCAGACAACCTCCTGCAAGGATGGTGCAACGAGTCATCCACATTCGGACGTAGCCGGGCGGCGCGTCGAAAGTTTCTGATATTGCTCGGCAAAAGAACAACGCAGCGATGCCTAAGCCACGCGGGATGCCAGATGATTTTGCGGCAAACGCCCAAGCAGCGCACAGGGCGGCAAATCCAAAACAGACCAGATACCAGTTGGTCGCGCGGCGTTCGTCTTCAGAGAGTGCGTGGCGGCCATCGCGATCAAAGCGGAGTAGCAGATCAAATATGGGATTGGCGATGGAGAGGAGAATCACGCCACCCCAGAGCAGAGACTTTGTTGCTTCGTAGGCGACCATCCATTCGGGATGTTTTAAGACGAACGCGTTGCCGAATCGTAGGACTACGAAGGTGAGAATCAGCGCGCCCCAAAGTGACCAGCCGCGAAACTTGTCGAGGAACAGCAATCCTTTTAGCAGCAATCCATAAATCGGGCTGCGAGCTTTCAGGCAGGTGGCTAGACCATATCTCGCCACTTCAAAGCGCGGATCAAGTCGCAATGCTTCAAGATAGTGTTTGCGCGCTTCTTCATAGTTTCCTTGCTCAATGAGTTGATCACCTCGCAGGCAATGATTCCAAGCATCTTCTGGGTTCTCCGAAAGTAATGTGTCTGCCACCGCATGAGCCGCGTCTTTCTGCCCAAGTGCCATCAAAGCCCGGGCGCGATAGGTGAGGCTGAGATCATTACTCGCATTGAGTGCCATCCCGGCATCAGCAGCAGCGAGTGCTTCGGTGAAGCGATCTCGCTCGAAAAGGATTCGCGCTTGCAACCCGTGATTGTCCGCATCATCCGGGGCGAGTTCGATGGCTTGCTTGATGGATTGGTCGGCTTCCTTGAGGTGGCTGCGCTCCAACCAGACCAGAGTGAGAACCCAGTAGTTGTATGCGTCGTCTGGTTCTTTGGCCAATGCCGTCCGGACGGTTTCCATCGCTTCTTGCCAACGATTGGCTCGCAACAGGGCAATGGCCAGCGTGCTGAGGATGAATGTTTGCTCCGGACTTTCGCTCACTGCCAGGCGTAGTTCAGCAATGGCCTGATCAAACCGTTGTTGATTCAACAACAGGCGGCCTCTCAGGAAATGCGCGTTCATGCGTTTGAATTTTCCCCGGCAGGTTTCTAAACCTTGAGATACTTCAGGATGTCGTCATAGACGCCGCCTTGATTGGAATAGAGCGCGTAATTCTTGGCGGTAGCGAACCATTCGCGCGTCGTGGGCTTTTGCGCCGTTGCCGCACTGATGAGGTCTTTCGTGCGAATGGGCGTAGGCACGCCAGTCTTCATCGCGTCGCGTAATTTGTTTTCAATGGTGACATCCACCACCGCCTTCAAGTCCGCGCCGGAAAAGCCATCGCACTTTTTCGCTACGGCTTCGTAATCTACGTCCTCGGAAGGTTTGCCCCGCATTTGCAATCGCAACACGCTGGCGCGGGCGGGAACATCTGGTGGCGGCACGAACAAGATTCGATCAAAGCGACCGGGACGCCGGAACGCGCTGTCCAGATGCCATGGCGCGTTGGTTGCGCCCAAGATTAACACGCCATCATTGGCGGCTTTCACGCCGTCCAGTTCGGAGAGGAATTGATTGATAAGATGGCGACCAGCGCTGGTTTTCATGTCGGTGCGGCTCGCGCCCAAGGCATCCACTTCATCAAAGAACAATACGCAGGGAGCGTTGCGGCGCGCTTGCTCGAAGAGTTGATGAAGGTTGCGTTCGCTGTTGCCGATCCACATGTCGAGTACGTCATGAATGCCAACGGAGATAAAACCCGCCTTCACTTCGCCAGCGGTGGCGCGAGCAAGGTGGGTTTTGCCGCAGCCGGGCGGGCCATACATCAGGATGCCGCCGCCCACGCTTTTGCCGTAAGCCTTGAACATGTCCGCATGAGTCAGTGGGTAAATGATCTTGAGTCGGATTTCTTCCTTGAGTGATTCCATTCCACCAACGTCGGCAAACGTGATTTTGGGACGCTCGATTTCTGAGGGAGCATCTTCGGTTGATCCTTGCCACGATTCACGAAGGCGACCATCGGAAACTTCATCTGCATCCGCTGGTGGCTTGAAGGTTGGGGCAGCGACTTCAGGTTCAGGCGCGATACGAATGCCGAGGCGGTTCGCAAAATCAGGATCGGCTGCGGAACGATCTTTGGTCACGCCAGCTTTGTATTGTTCGACGGCTTGATGAATTTCCCCGATGCCAGCGAGAATCTTGGCGTGTAAAACAAATGCGCGCCCTGGTGATTCGGGAGATTTCACCAAATCTTCCAGCACCACCAGCGCATGGCTGCTCTTACCATCAGCGTGGAAAGCGCGAGCCAAGCCAAATTTGAGCGCGGCCTGATTCGGTGCGAGAGCCAACGCAGCGCGATAGGCCACGACGGCTTCAGCACTTTGTCCCGTTGCGAGCAGTGCATCGGCCAAGGCTTGACGGAGGGGAACATTGTCGGGGGAAAGTCGTGCTGCTTCGCGAAGTTGGCGAATGTGATCAGGTTCTGATGCCGCATCCATTCGAGGAATGTGTCAGGCGTGCGGAGTGAATTGAAGCGAAAAGTGTCCTGCGTCAATTGCTCGCCGCCGCGTAAGCAGTAAGCACAGAGTCTTCGCTGGTTCTGGTCTGGTGAAAATAAACAGGGCGACATCCGAAGATGTCGCCCTGTCTGAAACTCTGCTGCTTGGTCTATCTCAAATCTCCCAGCCTTTGCGATAGTTGCGCTTCACGTATTGTGCGGCTTCGGGGGCGTTTGTGGCACGCATGTTCGGACCGTCCCATTCGAGTTTCTTGCCGGTGCGCATGGCAACGCAGCCCAGGAGAATGATCTCGGTGAGGTAGGCAGCGATGTCGAAGTTCGAGTAGGGCGTCGGGCCGCCTTTGCATCCCGCAATCCATTCTTGATGGTGGCGGAAATCAGTGTCGCCCGTGAATGCGTTGCGCGGGATGGTTTGAGGAATCGCTTTCACGGCGGGATGGTCCTTGCCGTTCATGAGTTCTTTGTCCCCGTTGAGTTTCACGAAGAACTTCGCGCCGTAGTCGTCGGGTGAAAACAATTTGCCCTTGTCGCCGATCAAGACGCAGCCGCTGCCGGGGACTTGGCCGGTCATTTCTTCGATCTCCGCCGTGATTTCCTTGGCGGGTTTGTTGTTGCCATCGTGGGCAAAGGGATTGTTCGGCATGGGATCTCCGCCGTCGTACCACCAGAAGGTGACGGGGGCGAGGCCTTCGCGTGCGGGGAACTCGAAGCGGATTTTGGATTTGAGCGGATATGTTTCTTTGTTGATGCCCGGAGCCCACGCTTCGACTTCGGTGGGATAACCCAGCTTGAGTGCGCGGAAGGGCATGTTGGCGGTGTGGCACGCCATGTCGCCGAGTGCGCCGGTGCCGAAGTCCTGCCAGCCGCGCCAGCAGAATGAGTGGTAAATATTGTTTCGCTCGCCGCTATAATTAGGGTTGGCTGGCCAACTCGATTTGAACGGGCGGAATTGCGCGGGTCCGAGCCACTTGTCCCAGTCCAATGTCACAGGCACAGGATCGCTACCGACGGGGCGTTCCATGCCTTGCGGCCAGACGGGGCGATTGCTCCAGACGTGAACTTCGCGGACTTGACCGATGAGTCCGGCTTGGACGATTTCTACCGCGCGGCGCAAACCATCTTCGGCACTGCCTTGATTGCCCATCTGTGTGACGACGCCGTGTTGTTTTGCCAGCTTTCGCAACAGGCGCGCTTCATAAACGGTTTGGACGAGCGGCTTCTGACAATAGACGTGTTTGCCCATGCGGATGGCGGTGGCGGCGACGACTGCGTGCAAGTGGTCGGGGATGGCAACGATGACGGCGTCGAGCGATTTTTCCTTTTCCAACATCTCGCGCCAGTCCTGATAATACTTCGCGTTCGGATATTTTTTAAGCTGGCTGGCGGCGCGGGAAGAATCCACATCGCACAGGGCGATGATGTTTTCCGTGGCGCAATGGTCTGTGTCGCTCTGGCCTTTGCCCATGACACCGACGACGCCGATGTTGAGTTTTTCATTGGGCGCGATGCGGCGCGGTTTGTTCGTGGCACAGCCTGCGAACATGGCAGCACCGGCAACGGCTGTGGTCTGTATGAATTGACGTCGTGTAAAATAATTTGGTGTCATGCGCATGTGCTACGCAGTTGGATAGAAACGCACAAGATTTATTTTTGACGACATAAACCGTAAGTCGTGATTAAAAGCGGGCGAGAGAAGGCTGTGGCGGCGGCCACGCTTGGCTATGCCGAAAAAAAGAGGAGTGCCCCGATGATTGCCGCGAAGTAAACATTTCTGCGGCGGTGCGGGCTGGCGATGTTGAATCACCGTTGGATGAAAATGCTCAGGCCCTTCTTGTTCGATGAGATGATGTCAGGCTTTCCGTCGCGATTGAGATCTTTGGCGGTGATTTGTGTGCCGACGCCGGAATCATCATCCACTAGGTGCGGGATGAACTCGGCAGTTTTGCCCGTTCGTTTCAACTCGAACCAATAAAGCACCGCCGGTGCAGAGGCATCGGCATCATGCGCTGGTCCGTGCGCCCAGAAGCGTTTGCCGGTCACGAAGTCCATGAGGCCATCGCCATTGATGTCGGCGAGGGTCATCGCGTGAGGTTGGGTGAAGTGTACGCCAAACTTGTTATCTTCCGGTTTGGTGTTCATGAGGACGTGATTTTTGAAGGAGATTTCACCGGCGACTCGCACCTGTTCATACCAAGCGATGCCGTGGCCGTGTGCATTCCAACTCGTGATCACGTCAACCAAGCGGTCGCCGTTGACGTCATAGACCAGCATCTGCGCCCCGCCCATTGAGCCTTCAGGGGCAAAAGGAACTTTGTGCAACTTCCACTCGCTGCCAGCGTGATAATCCTTGGGTTGTTCCCACCAGCCGTTCTTTTCCAAGATGTCGGGCTTGCCATCGCCATTGATGTCGCCGAATCCGTAGCCGTGTGTGTAACGCTGGATGGCGGCTTTGTCCTCATGCGAAATGGCTATGAATTTCCACGGCTGATCCGGGTGCGTCCAATCGGCTTCAAAGAAACCAAACCGCCCGCCGGTATGGCAGACGAGTTCCGGTTTTCCGTCACCGTTCATGTCGCCGAGCGTGGGTGATTCGTTGTCTGCCATCGGCACGATGCTGTGTCTCACCCAATGACCGCTGCCGTTTTTGGGATTCTCATACCAAGCCGCTTCCTTGCCCGGCCACGAATAAACGAGGATGTCGTCCCACTTGTCGCTGTTGAAATCGTACACGTAAGTCAGAAAATAATCCGAGTAGCTCTTCTCGCCATCGAAGGGTTTTGCAGGTGGCGCGTTGAACTCGTGACGCTCCGTGAATCCAGGCCCTTCAAACCACATCCATCCGGCGACGATGTCCTTCTTGCCGTCGCGATTGAAATCGCCGACCTCCGCGCCTTCGCTGATGAACTGGCTTTCCAGTTTGGTTTTGGTGAATGTGGGAGTGCGTTGGATCGTGGCGCAGGAAACCGTCAGGCAGACGCAGCCCAGGAGGATGGCGGTCGAGGTTTGTTTCATCACAGTCATGGTGTTTCGAGGAGTATAGTGGGCGAGCTTAATGAGAAGCGAAAACTTTTTGGCTCGGTGCGCACTTCAGATTCCATCTCGACTCTGAGCGCGCGATTTTGCTATTCAAACCGCGATGAAATGCCCGGCCTGCAAGCGCACGTTGAAGAATATCAAAGTCGGTTCTGCCACCCTCGATATCTGCCAGGGCGGTTGCGGCGGCATCTGGTTCGATGGTGACGAGTTGGACAAGGTCGCCAAATCCGCTGCCGCCGGAAAGAAAGTCGTGGCTGAAATCACGCGCACGATCGAGGTTGCGGCGGATGAACATCGCATACTCAAGTGCTGTCATTGTCGCGGCGTTGATCTGGAGCAGAAATTGTTCAGCCTCGGCTCAGGCGTGATCATGGATCGTTGTCCCAAGTGTGAAGGCATCTGGCTTGATCACGGTGAACTCGAAACCATCCGCCAAGAAACCATTCCTACACCCCGCCTCGTGCGCAATGTGGTGGAGCGGAAGGGGCACAAACCAGTGGGTTTGCCCATCAACTTCCAGTTCGTGCGAGAGGTGCAAAAACTCTGCATCAGTGTCGCATGATTCATCGGCTCGCTGTTGAAGTTCAACTTGCCACCAACCTGTCTCACCGGGACAATCTGCGTCAATGAATCGCATCGTCGAACGTTTCGCCAAGCTGAAGCGCGATAACAAGAAAGCTTTCGTCGTCTATATCGGCGCAGGGGATCCCCATCTCGAAGCCACGCGCCAGCTCGCGCTCGCGTTCGACAAGGCAGGCGTGGATGTGCTGGAACTCGGCGTTCCATTCAGCGATCCGCTCGCCGATGGTTTGGTGAATCAACTCGCCGCCCAGCGCGGTTTAGAGTCGGGCACCACCCCGCCGAAGTTGCTGGAAACCATCGCCTCCATCCGCCGTGAGTCACAAGTCCCCATCGTCCTCTACATCTATTTCAACATCATCCATCGCGTCGGCATGGAGAATTTCATCACGGATGCAGCCAACGCAGGGGTGGATGGATTGCTCGTTCTCGATCTGCCACCGGAGGAAAGCGACAACTACGAAGCGCAGATGGCCAAGGCGGGTTTGTGCAACATCTATCTCATCGCGCCCACCACTCCCGAAGCGCGCATGGAAAAGATCGTGAAACGCGCTGCGGGTTTCATCTACTACATCTCGCGCGAAGGCGTGACCGGGATGCAAACCAAAGTCGCCTCCAACCTCGCCGAGCAAGTCGCCAAGATTCGCGCACACACATCGCTGCCCATCGCCGTCGGATTTGGCGTCTCGAATCCTGAGCAAGCCAAAACCGTGGCGAATGAAGCAGATGGCTGCGTCGTCGGTAGCGCGATCGTGAATCAGATCGCAACGCATGGGAAATCACCTGAGTTAGTCACGAAGTTGAGCACCTTTGTGAAAGCGATGGCAGACGCGGTGAAGGCTATCTGAACCGGATTCTTCGGAATTCAAACAAGTCACACCCGTCCCTGCGGGGCGACATCTTTGTAGAATCCGCGCTGGAAATGAATTCAAGCTCCGTCAGGTCGCCGTCAGCAAGGACCGGAATATGCCACCCCGTTTGCCGC
>JANPGI010000337.1:0-10009 GCA_031423875.1 Verrucomicrobiota bacterium
CGTGCATCATGACAACTTTGATCTGTGGGACTCGAAGTATCAGCCGTGGAACTCAGTCAACATCGGCCCAAAGCGCGACATGCTTGGCGAATGGAAACGTGCCGCGCTCAAGAACGACATGCGTTTCGGCGTTTCGTTCCATCACGAGTATTCGTGGTGGTGGTATCAACCGGCGTTCGGTTCGGATTTGGTTGGCCCAAAAGCAGGCGTGCCTTACGACGCGAATCTCTCGAAAGCCGACGGCAAAGGAAAATGGTGGGACGGTTACGATCCAGCGCAGCTCTACACGATCCGGCTCAATGGTTATCCAGAATACGAACCGCTGCACGACATCGCGCATGGTCGCGAGGGAATTTTCTACAAGCATCTCGACTACGCGCGCAGTTACGCCACGCAATGGGCGGAGCGCATCCAGGACGTGGTCGAGAAATACGATCCCGATTTCATCTACACGGACGGCAACTCCACCCAACCGTTCAGCGGCAAAAAGAGCGGCAGCGGTTACAAGTCTGACGCAGCAGCGCGCGTAGTCGCGGATTATTACAACCGCACTCTCGCCAAGCACGGCAAGGTAGACACGTTCTCCGTCATCAAGTTTCACCAAGGCACACGCGGCGTGGCGCGCACTTACGAAGGCGCGTTCTCACGCGACATCAACACGAACCAACTCTGGTTCGGTGAGAACGCGGTGGGCGATTGGTTTTACCGTCCTGGATTTGTCTATGACCCCGGCATGGTCATCCGCGCGTTGCTCGAATACATGGCGCGCGGCGGCAATTACACCGTCTGCATCTGCCTCACGCCCGAAGGTGATCTTGATGAGGGCAATCAACGCTTGCTCCGCGAAGTCGGCGCATGGATTAAGATCAATGGCGAAGGCATCTACGACAGCACCGCGTGGAAAATCATCGGCGAAGGGGAAACGGTTGTTGATCCCGCAAGAACGAACCAACCGCCGCGACTGCGAACACCGCCGGGTCGCGGCGGCATGGGCAAGGCGCACGCGGAGTTTGCGTTCACGGAACGCGATTTCCGCTTCACCGTCGGCAAAGACGGCGCGCTCTATGCGTGGTGCATGACGTTGCCAAAGCCGGGTGCGGAGTTGACGATTAAATCGCTCGGCACGGACGCGAAGTTGTTTGAGGGCGGAATCAAATCCGTCACGTTGCTCGGCAGCAAGGCGAAGCTGAGTTGGAAACAAACGGCAGATGGCTTGGTAATCCAGTTTCCGAAGTCGGACAAACTGAAGCTGGCGGTCGGATTCAAAATCAGCTTATGAGCAAACGCAGCTTGGGAATTTTGATTCTGGTGCTAGGAGGATTGATTCGCAGCAGTGCCGCCCCGACCGACGATCGCGCCTACTCGGTGGAAGTGCTGGCCAAGATCGCCAAACCCGTCCTGCAAGCATTGGCCGAAGAGCGGCTAAAGCGCGACATCCCGATGCACGCTTGGGAACGCAATCGCACCAACTTCACGGGCTTGGAAGCGCTCGGGCGCACGATGGCGGGCATTGCGCCGTGGCTGGAACTTGGCCCAGACGAAACGCCGGAAGGAAAATTGCGCGCGGAGTTCATCAAACTAGCGGTGAAAGCAATTGCGCATGGCACTGACCCGAAGTCGCCGGATTTTCTAAATTTCAAGCAACCCAGCCAGCCGCTCGTGGATGCGGCGTTTCTCGCGCATGGATTATTGCGCGCGCCGAAACAAACGTGGGGGCGGCTCACCGATGAGCAACGAACCAACGTGGTCAACGCGCTCAAGGCCACCCGCGCTACGAAGCCCAGTGAAAGCAACTGGCTGTTGTTCTCGGCGATGGTCGAGGCCGCGTTGTGGGAGTTCACCGGCGAATGTCAGATGCGCCCAATCGAATACGCCGTACAGCGGCACATGGAGTGGTACAAGGGCGATGGCACTTATGGCGATGGCGCGGAGTTTCACTGGGATTACTACAACAGCTTCGTCATCCAACCGATGTTGCTCGATGTGCTGCGCGTCTGCGCGGCCAAGACAAACTCGCTTGGCGAACTTTATCCCAAGGCCGTGGCGCGCGCGAAACGCTACGCTGAAGTGCAGGAACGGATGATTTCGCCCGAGGGCACGTTCCCGGTGATCGGACGTTCGAGCGCCTATCGCTTCGGCGCGCTGCAACACCTCTCGATGATGGCGTTGCGGAAGCAACTCCCGCCGGAAACCAAACCCGCCGCCGTGCGCGGCGCACTGACGGCGGTGATCCGTCGCACGATGGAAGCGCCGGGAACTTTCGACGAGCGCGGCTGGCTGCAAGTCGGCGCGGTCGGGCATCAACCTTCGATCCGCGAGAGCTACATCGCCACCGGCAGTCTTTATCTGTGCCTGACTGGGTTGCTGCACCTCGGCTTGCCAGCCGATGATCCGTTCTGGACTGCGCCCGCTGAGGATTGGACCCAGAAACGCATCTGGGCTGGCCAGGACGTTCCCGCCGATCACGCCTACAAGGACAGCACCAAGAAATGAACTTGCCCAAGCGAACGACGGTGCTGATTTGTCTGGCCGGGTTGTTTATTACATCGGCGAGATCTCATGATCTTTACGAGATCACTTCCGTCGCCTACGTCCGATCCAATCAGATCGAATTGTTCATCGAGATGGAGTTTCCGGCGGGCATGAAGCTGGCAGGGGTAAATCCCGTGCGCGATGTCGCAGTCGTTTCGCAGTTTGAATCCGCCCTGCCCCGCTTGCGTGAATTGGCAGGAGGATTTTTCCGGCTCACAGCGGGCAACAACGCGGTGGCCGTTCTCTCCACCAATGTTGAACTCGGCGTCGAAGATCATATCCGTTTCCGACTCGAATATGCCGCCACTCCACATCGCCCGTTACAATTCACAGCACGCGGCCTTGGCGCAGACTCCGGCGAAAACCCCTACGGCACATCCTTGACCGTGCTGGACATGGTGAATCAAAAAGTTCTCGGCCAAACCACGCTTTTTGCCGGTCAACCGAATGCTCAATTTCCACCACAAGCCCCGGAAACAATTCCAGCCCAAGCAGCGATTGAACACCCAGCTCCTTCCACCAACTCAGTCAACTTGTCCCCGACTCCACAGCCCCCGACCACCCCGACTCCGCCCGCACCCATCCCAACACGATTTGCGATTCGTGCCGACTTGGTAGTCATTTACGGACTGCTCGGCGCAGTGGTTTTCACCGTGTTTGTGTTTCTGCGCAAACGCCAGCGATAGGCGTGAAGGATGTTTGTCCCTGCTGCGGCTGGTCGCCGCGACACAACTGCGCACCCATTATGAATTCAGCCGTCCCCCGTTCCGGTGATGGTGGCGCGGGTTTTGCGTGCTAGAATCCTGTTGTTCCCTGCGAAACAGGACTTTGCTCAGGCGGTCAACCCATCGCGGAGGGACTATTGATTTTACATGATCACATTTCGCTCACTCGTATTGTTGCTCGTTGCCGTGTCGGTTGCGCCTTCGGCGTTCGCCCAACGCCAGATGGAAAAACTCGGTCGCGGCGTCGTGGCTGTGCGCACGGGAACAAGCAGTTCGTATGTCGGCTGGCGTTTGCTCGGCACGGATGCTGACAACGTCGGATTCAACGTCCTTCGCTCCGCCAACGGTGCGGCTGCGACCCAACTTAATCCTTCGCTCATCACGAACAGTTGCAACTTCACCGACAGCACGATCAATTTCGCCGTCTCCAACGCTTATTTCATCCAACCGGTCGTGAGTGGAGTGACGCAGGCGTTGAGCGCACCGTTCGGTCTCGTCGCGAATCTGGCTACACAGCAATACATCAATATCGCACTCCAGAAACCTGCCGACGGCACGAACGGTTCCGGCCCGTTCACTTACAGCCCGAACGATTGCAGCGCCGCTGATCTCGATGGCGATGGTGAATACGAGATCATCGTCAAATGGGATCCGTCGAACTCGAAGGACAATTCCCAGAGCGGCTTCACGGGAAATGTTTTTCTCGATGCTTACAAGCTCGACGGCACTTTCATGTGGCGCATTGATCTCGGCCCGAACATCCGCGCCGGGGCGCACTACACGCAATTCATGGTTTATGACCTGGATGGTGATGGTCGCGCCGAGCTTGCCTGCAAGACGGCGCCGGGCACGATGGACGGTCTCGGTGCTTACGTGGATGGCAATGCGGGCTTTACGGTCTATACCAACAGCTCTGGCTACATCCTGAGCGGACCGGAATACTTTACCCTCTTCAACGGACTCAATGGCGCAAAACTCGCCCACACCAACTATGTGCCCGGGCGTGGTACTGTTTCCGACTGGGGTGACAGCTACGGTAATCGCGTGGATCGCTTCCTTGCCTGCGTCGCGTATCTCGACGGCGTGCGTCCGAGCGTGGTGATGTGTCGGGGTTATTACACGCGCACGACGTTGGCGGCTTGGGATTGGCGAAACGGCGTGCTCACGCAGCGCTGGCTTTTTGATACCGGCAACTCGGGTGGTCCATGGTCTGGTTACAAAGATCAGGGCAATCATCAGGTGAGCGTGGCAGATGTGGACGCGGACGGTCGCGATGAGATCATCTATGGCGGTTGCACCATCAACGACGATGGCGCCGGACTTTATACGACGGGATTGGGGCACGGCGATGCGTTACATGTTTCCGATTTGGATCCATCCCGGGCGGGCTACGAACGCTGGGGCATCCACGAAACAGCCAGCACGCCAGGCTCCGCACTCACTGCCGCCGCCACGGGCGAAATCCTTTGGCTGACACCCAACGCTGATGTGGGACGTGGCGTGGCAGCGGATCTGAACGCCACTTTCCCCGGGGCTGAAGTCTGGGGCGGCACCAGTGGACTTCGCAGCGTTGATAACCAAAGCGCTGGCAGCTCGCCTTCGTCCAGCAACTTTGCCGTGTGGTGGGATACGGATCTGCTCCGCGAACTGGAGGACGGCACTTCGATAACAAAGTATGGCGGCAGCACTCTGCTTTCGCCCAGCGGACTGGCTTCCAACAACTCCACCAAATCCACACCGAACTTGAGTGCGGACTTTTTCGGCGACTGGCGCGAGGAGGTCATCTGGCGCACGTCCGACAATCTCAATCTCCGCATCTACACCACAACGACCGTCGCCACGAACCGGCTGGTGACGTTGATGCACGATCCGATGTATCGCGTCGCCATCGCGTGGCAGAACACGGCTTACAACCAACCTCCACACCCAGGATTCTACATCGGGCCGGGCATGTATCCCGCGCCTGTATCGCCGATCTCCGGTGCTGATCTTGTCTGGCGTGGAGGCGGGGCGAACACTTGGGACACAGGCACGACGGCGAACTGGGTCACGAACGGCGTGTGGTCAGGCGCAAATCCCGTCGTGACATTCGCGGCAGGTCGTTCGGTGCTGTTCGATCTCAACGGATCAAACAATAGTTCCATCACGCTCAGCGGCGCATTGATCCCGGCTCAAGCCACCGTTCACGCCGCAAAAGATTACACCTTCGCCGGCTCAGGGCAGTTGACTGGCGCGATGAAACTCGTGAAAGCAGGCGTCGCAAAACTGACGCTGAACACGACGAACACTTTCACCGGCGGCACATTCGTCAGCGGAGGCGCATTGTTCATCAACGGCAGCGTCAGCAGCACCGTCACGGTGGAGCGACGCGGCACGCCGGAAGGCCCGTCACAATTCGGCGGCGCAGGCCGGTTGGGTAATGGATTGACGGTACAGGCTGGTTGCACAGTGACACCCGGCCCGACACAGAATTCTCCCGGCACGCTCACCATCACCAACACCTTCACCGAACTCGGCAAAGTGTTGAATCAATTCGAACTCTCCAGCGATCCGAACGGCGTCACCGGCAGCAACGACATGGTGCGCGTCATCGGCAACGTGATCTTGAACGGCACGAACACCATTGCGATCACTCAAACCGCCGGATTCCTCGGCGGCGGGGTCTATCCGTTGATCACCTACACCGGTACGCTCACAGGGGGACTGACGAATCTCGTATTGAGCGGTGAATTCATCCAAACCGTCACGCTCACAAATCCGCCGGGCATGATCGCCTTGCTCGCGGTCGTGCCAAGCGCCGCGCCCAGCGCACCCACCAATCTCGTCGCCGCAATGAGCGGACCGTTTCAGATCAACCTAGTCTGGAGCGACACCTCGACCAACGAATCGGAATTCCTACTGGAACGCTCGCTCAATGGCATCAATTTCTCAGCGCTGGATTCTGTGCCGGGCAACACGACGGCGTATTCCGACGTCGGCCTGTCCCCCAACACGACTTATCACTATCGCCTGCGCGGCACGAATCTCGCCGGAGCTTCGCCCTACTCGAACATCGCCAACGCCACGACCTCAACAAATGCCCCGACGCTCACATGGCGTGGCGATGGGGTGAACAATTTTTGGGATATCGCCACGTCGGCAAACTGGCGCGATGGCGCAACGCCGACGCTTTACGGAGACACCTCATTGGTCACGCTCGACGATTCCGGCTCGAACAGCCCGGCGGTCTTCATGACACAAACTTTGTTACCCGGCGCCGTGACGGTGAACGCAACGAAGAATTATACCATCAGCGGCACGGGCTCGATTTCCGGCGCGACTTCGCTGCTCAAGACCGGCTCAGGCTCGCTGACAGTGACAGTGAACAACAGCTACACCGGCGGCACACTCGTCACTGGCGGCACACTGAGCCTGAACACCGTCATCGCGGCAGGCAGTGGTAATATCACCGTCAGCAACGGCGCACTGACGTTAAACAGTGTGGGCGGTCCCGCGACGACGGCGAACAATCTGATTTTCTCAGGTCCGTCAACCTTGACGGTCACCAGCGGTAATAACAACCAAGCCACCACCGGCACTTGGACCGGCGGCGGCGCGTTGAATGTGAACATCGCCAGCGGCGGAACATATTCGCCACGCGGCAGCATGAGTGGGTTCACCGGTTCGGTCACGCTTGGCGCGGCGGGAACATTCCGTTTCTACGGCAGCGCGGGCAGCAGTGCGGCGAGTTTCAATCTTGGCAGCGGCACGGCGGCGATGATCTCGCGGGATGGTGGGACGATTTCACTCGGGAGCTTGAGCGGCAGCAGCGGAACATCTCTCCGGGGCGCCAGTTCGAGCGATGTGGCTACGACGTTCCTTATTGGGGGAAACAACGCGAGCACAACTTTCTCCGGCCTGATCACTAATGGCAACAACGCCGCGCGCTCGATTGCGATCACGAAGCAGGGCACGGGCACGTTGACGTTGACGGGGGCGAACGGTTACTTCGGTGCGACCACCATCAGCACGGGCAAACTGCTGGTGAATGGCAATCAGTCCTACGCCACCGGCGCCGTCACGGTAGCCACCACCGCCATCTTGGGCGGCAGCGGCAACATCGGCGGCAACACCATCGTGACCGGCACGCTCGCGCCCGGCACGAGCATCGGCACGCTGACTTTCAATGGTAACTTGACGTTCAACTCCGGCAGTCGTGCGCAGTTTGAGATCAGCCGCAATCCACTCACCAACGATCAAGTCGTTGTGCTCGGCAATCTGGTTCGCGGCGGCACGCTGGAAGTGTTCAACACAAGCATCGAACTTCTGGAAGCAGGAGATAATTTCCGACTCTTTGACGCTCCGAATCTCACAGGCAGCTTTGCGGCTTACAACCTACCCGCGCTGGATGATGGGTTGATCTGGAACACGTCTCAACTCGCCACCAATGGACGCATCTGGGTATTGAACACCACACCGCCGACGATCACGAATCCAAGCACCGACGGCGTGAACTTCTCATTTTCCGGCACGGGTGGAACGCCGAACTGGTCTTACGATGTGTTGTCCTCGACGAACGTCACCCTGCCCTTTGCTCAGTGGAACAATGCGGCTACTGGTCAGTTTGACAGCGCGGGCAATTTCAATGTTTCGATGCCGCTCAACCCCGGCGACGCGCAACGCTTCTACATCTTGCGACCGCAATAGCTGCATCATCCCGGCAGCAGCAGATCGAGGGCGATGGCGATAATCGAGAGCACGAAAATAGCGAGGTAGTTCCAATCCTCCTGCGAAGCGCGGACGGAATTGAGCAGATACAGCGCGGCTTCACGTTCTTCCACGTTCAAAGTCACACCGGAGCGGATTTTTTCGATGATGCCAGAATGCGCGATGGTATGCTTGCGCCGCTGTGAGATGAAGTAGCGATACATGAAGAAGATCATGTAACCCACCACACCCAGATACCAAACAGGCCGCACCCATCCCGGCGTGTATCTCTGTAAAATGATGATGGCTCGAAACGCCACAGACGACAGCAGCCCGATGATGAAAAATCCGACGATGACAGGTTTTGGGACTATTTTCGGTGCGTGGGACATAGGTTTTTCCCTCCATGTGTTAAGACGGAGATCGCCACGCTGCAAGTAAAAGAGCCGCAACCCGAGTTCGTCGGCATTCATTGACCGCACTGACTCGACTACTTTGGCGAAGCCAGTTCACCCACGAACACGCGATAATCTTTGATCCGCCCGCCGCCATTGCTCTGTCGCGGGACGTAGCGGAAGCCAGAGACGGTTTGCGTGCTGCCGAGGTTCAGGATGAAACGATGCGGGTGATTTGGTTTGGTGTTCTGCCATTCCGAATGCCACAGGTTCGCGGTCTGGCCATCAATAGCGTTTTCTGCCGTGCCGTCTTCGCCAGTGCGCTCTTCGCTGTCCACGTAGGCAATCGTCCAGCCGTTGTGACTGAGCGGCGTGC
The DNA here is from genome assembly GCA_031423875.1 of Verrucomicrobiota bacterium. Lineage (GTDB taxonomy): Bacteria > Verrucomicrobiota > Verrucomicrobiia > Limisphaerales > JADLHS01 > JADLHS01. The sequence continues at coordinate 8,715 of JANPGI010000337.1, forward strand.
CATCTGCACCAACCAAATCCAATTCAGCAATGGCGGCAGACGGACCGCCGTCTTGCGCGTTCAAGGATTCGAGGCAGAAGAATTTCCCGGTGGCGGTTTTGGGAAACTGTATTTCCTGCGTGTCGCTGCCAGCGGCGAATGTGCCGGTGTAAGTCGGCGCGATGCCGTCGAGTTTCAACGTGACTTCCGGGCGACGGGCTTTGGCGAAATCCCGTTCGGGGCGGAGCTGATCGAGAATGGGCGCGGCGAGTCCTGCGAGTTCGGCTTTGGTCGGGCCGATCAAATCCCAGATGATGATTTCATTTTTGCCAGCCTTCAACCAGCAGCCGGGGATGTAGGCAGTCTGCGTCGGGCCGATGTTCCAGAAGCGGGCGAGGCAATGGCCGTTCACCCAGACCACGCCTTTACCCCAACTGCTGAGGTCGAGGAAGGTGTCGCCGGGCTTTTCGATTTCTACGGTCGCGCGCCAGAAAGCAGGAGCAACGTTATGCGGCATCCCTTGCGCCATGAATGGCAAACCGGACAACATCTTCGCGTCAAGCGGGAGATTGAAGACTTGCCAGCCTTTCAGCACTTCGCCGCCGAGTTTGACGGGGGCGATCAAACCTTTCGGGTCTTTCATCTCGGGACCGAAATTCACGCGGCCCATCGGTTCGACGAGGATGTCGAGTCGGGCGGCTTTGCTGCGCGCGGGCAAGTCGAGCTTTGCCTTGCCACTGCGACGATCCATCACACCGATGCGTTTGCCATCGAGAAACGCGAAGCCGAAATCTTTGATGGCGGCAGCTTCCAGTGTGGTAGCCGGGCCGGCAGGAATCGTGGTGCGATAGAGAACGCAGCCAAACATCTGGTCGTATTTCTCCATGGCCTGCGGCTGTTCGTCGGCGACTGGAGCGGGGAGATTGTCGAAGATGGAGGCGACTTGACTTACCACAACCGGGCCGAAACTGATGACGGGATTTTTTGCGGGCGGCTCAGGGATGGTTTCGCCCGGCAAAAGATATTTTGCGAACAACTCGCGCGTTTTGAAAAACTTGTCGGTCGTCCAACCGGCTTCGCTGATCGGCGCGTCGTAATCGTAGCTCGACGTATCAGGCTTGAACGGACGATCACAGCCGCCCCAAAATCCAAAAGTCGTGCCGCCGTGCGCCATGTAGATGCTGAACGAAGCATTGTTCTTCAGCATGTACTCGAGGTCGGCGAGATACTTGTCGGTCTTGCCGAGGTGATGCGGTGCGCCCCAAGTGTCGAACCAGCCGGGATAAAATTCACCACACATCAGCGGACCTTGGGGG
>JANPGI010000338.1:0-3019 GCA_031423875.1 Verrucomicrobiota bacterium
CCAACCCGGAGTGGTCTTTCGCGTGTCGAGAATCTTTGCGCTAGTGCCGCGCACTTCGGTCACGTAATGACTCGTCAACGTCGCGACACCAGAGAGCCGCTGGATAAAATTCAACGCCACGCGCTCCGCAGAAAGGATCGCCCGCGCCGAACCTGTGACCCGAAGAATGGTTGCGCCCGCCTTCAGTTGCTGTCCGTCGCGAACGAGGCGTTTGATTTTCAAATCTCGCGACAGAAGTCGGAAGGCGGTCTCGGCGAAGGCGATTCCCGCCACAACCATCGGTTCACGAGCGCGCATGACCACTGAGAATTTAGCGGACGCGGGGATGGTCGAGAGCGAGGTCACATCACCGCTGCCGACATCTTCAGCCAGCGCAGTGCGGACGGCGCGTTGGATTTCCAACGAGGAAAGTTTCACGAGGTCAGGATGAATAGTGTGAGCGTTGTGAAAAAGAAAAATGTGAGTCTCACCAAACGCACTCGCACAACCGGCAACTCGACTTCGCCGGACAGTTTGTTAAGCTGCTTGTGTGAGTTTTGTCGCTGAATTCAATTCCCTGCCGCTCGAAGCACTCGTGAAGCGTTCGCTCGAAACGAGCAGCTCCGTCGCCCGCCAGTCCTTGGCGAAAGAAAAACTCTCGCTCGCTGAGTTCGCCCAACTCATCTCGCCCGCCGCTGCTGGATTGATCGAACCACTCAGCCGCCGCTCGCAGCAGATCACACAACAACGCTTCGGCAAAGTCATACGGCTCTTCGCGCCGCTTTACCTTTCCAACGAGTGCATCAACAACTGCAAGTATTGCGGCTTCTCGCGCGACAATGCGATTCTTCGCGTGACGCTTTCCGTGGACGAAGTTCGCCGCGAGGCACGCGCGTTGGCGGCGCAAGGCTTTCGCAACATCCTGCTCGTCGCGGGTGAACATCCCAAATTTGTATCCAACGGTTACATGGCGGAATGTGTCGCCGCATTGCACGAGGAAATCCCCAGCGTCTCGCTCGAAGTCGGGCCGATGGAAACCGAAGAGTATCGTCCGATGGTGACAGCGGGTGCGGATGGCTTGGTCGTTTATCAGGAGACTTATGATCGCGCGATCTACGATGACATGCACACCGCCGGGCCGAAAAAGAATTTTGATTGGCGACTCGAAACACCGGAACGCGCTTACGACGCGGGTTTCCGTCGGCTCGGCATCGGCGCGCTGTTTGGTTTGGCAGACTGGCGTTATGAAGCGTTGAGCGTGGCCGCTCATGCGGACTATCTGTTGAAGAATTGTTGGAAGGCGCAAGTCACCATCTCTCTGCCACGGCTGCGTCCTTGCGCCGGAGAATTCGAGCCGCTCACCCACATGAGTGACCGTGAACTTGTGCAACTCGTGTGCGCGTTTCGCCTTATGTTCCCCGACATCGGGCTAGTGCTCTCGACCCGCGAACCCGCGAAGTTGCGTGATGGACTTTTCCCGCTCGGCATCACTCTCATCAGCGCAGGCAGTCACACTGAACCCGGGGGTTACACGGGCGCAGGCAAAGAAAACATCCATCAAACCGTGCGTGGCAGAATCATCGAAGCGGGATCGAGCGAATGGGCGAACGTGGGCACAGATTCCCCACCCCAACAAACAAAAGTTACGACTGCCACAGGCCAATTCAACATCGCCGACGACCGCTCACCTGAAGAAGTGGCGAAGCTGATCCAAAGCCTCGGCTACGAACCCGTGTGGAAAGATTGGGACGCCGCACTGACGACGTAACGCGAAAAGTCCGCTCTCCAAGCCGAGATAATTCCTTTCAACCACGAATGGACACGAATCCACACGAATAGGAACGGGGTGATTATGTGCCTTCAACGCGAGTTTCCGCGTCCACCGAACGACACCTCAGAAAACTTAACGTCATTCCTTTTCTCGCCTCGATTGATTCGTGTCCATTGGTGTCCATTCGTGGTTTCCTCTGAATAAGTGTGCGTTTTTAATTTGGTGCTGCTCCGATTTGGAACGACCCCTAGGAATAATTTGCCCGGCAAAAACTGCCGCACAGTTCGCAAATCCGCTTAATAAAAGGAGAAACCGGCACTTTCCACATCCGCTACGACCGTGGCATGGCACTGGCTTTGAGTCTGCATGTCCTGAAGAGGACACTTAACACGACTATGCAGACAACGATGAAAAAGACTATTGGGCTACTGGCATGCAGCTTGGTTCTTGGTGCGACGCACCTGAATGCCGCTGACGAACCGAACTACCGCGCCATCACTGTCGGCGCAGAAGCTGGCACGACCGGTCTGGGCGGTTCAGTGAGCTGGCGCTTCTCGGACAACTTCGGCGTGCGTGGTGGCGTGAACTATTTTTCCTACGACACGGAGGAGTTCACTTATACCACAAAGCCAAATGGCGGTGCTTCACAGGATCAGAAGTATGATGTGACCCTGCGCTTGCTGTCAGAGCCGATTGCTTTGGACTATTATCCATCTGCCAAAAGCGCTTTTCACATCAGCGTCGGCGTGTTGGTGAACCAAAACCGATTCGAGGCTACCGTGAAAAATTCGGGAGTCGTCAATTCAACCTATTCATTCAATGGCGTGGATTATCTTCAATCTGCGGTGGGTGATTTCGACATGGAGGTAAAGCAACAGACGCTTTCACCCTACTTGAGCATTGGAACGAGCTTCTACTTCGGCAAATCAAAACGCTGGGCATTGAGCGGTGAACTGGGTGTGGCCTATACCGGAAGTCCGAAGGTTTCTCTCACCGCGCCAAATCACGATCCGGCACTTGATCTGACCCCGAACTTTTCAGACGACGTGAGCGGCGAAGAGGCCAAAATCGAGAAAGACGCCGAGGACTACAAGTTCTACCCCATCGTCAAGATCGGTGTGAGCTACTCGTTCTGATCCGGCTCGAACATTTCAACGCTCCGACAGTGATGTCGGGGCGTTTTGCTTATTCGTGTAGCAGAGTTGGCTCTATATGAGTGAGCGTCGGAGGGAAAGATTTGAGCCGACACACGTCGGTTGCTTTGAGATT
>JANPGI010000339.1:0-4670 GCA_031423875.1 Verrucomicrobiota bacterium
TTGGCTTGGACGCGCTCGATGAAATCCCGCGCGACCTTGAAATTCACGTCAGCTTCCAAGAGAGCCATGCGCACGTCACGGAGCGCATCGGAGACGTTGTTCTCGGAGATTCTGCCGAGGCCGCGCAGGTTGCGGAAAGTATTCTGAAGTTTATTACTGAGCGAATCGAACATGGTGTCAGCGTAAATTTTCTCGATGCGATAGGCAAGGTGGGCGTTATGACTGGGGGGTGATTAAGGACGGGTGAGAGGAGATGGCGGAGCGCGAGCGGTCCCTCGCTCGCAGCGCGTGGACAGCGAAAGGTGTATGAAAGGGTTCTGTGCGTGTCGCAGTGGCGGAGCGCTGCGGACGGGGACCGTCCGCGCTCCGTGACAGGCGGCGCACAGCCTCACCCGTCTCTAATCACGCCCCTCGCCAAGCGGCGTGCTTGACCCGGTGGGCAGATATGCCGATGATATGACTGCCACTTGGGCGCGTACTGGTTTCGATCTGAAAGTTACGCCAGAGGCGGCATGCCGAGGACGATGCGTTGGCCTCGTAAATCATCGCATCAAACAAATAAGCTAACGAAGAATTAGCCCTCGCGGCCTAAGTGCCCCGACGTTCGCCCGCTGACACCTGCTAGGTGGGACGAACGCTATTAGCAGGCATGGTGGAAGGCGGAGACCGCGCGCCCAAGCCGAGAAAATTCCATGCGGACTAAGCAGCAGGATTCGAGTTCGGGCGCCATCCTGTAGCCGACAACATATCCCGGACTAAGCATGTAGTCGCGGCTGGTTTACCTATCAGGGACGGGGGTTCAACTCCCCCCGCGTCCACCAATTTAGCATTCGTGACGAATGCCTGCTTCACTTCGCTCGCCCGAATTGGGGACTCGATAAACCTCGCAAGCCAAACCCCCGATTGGCAGCATCCGTCAGCATGAAACTGAAATTCCCCGCGCTCGTCATCACGCTCGCCTTGGCGGCCACAGGTTGCATCAACACGAAATTTAACGGGGCGAGTCCTGCGACGCTGTCGCTCAAGTCCAAGGAGCTTTCGCAGAAGGAAAATGGCAACGGCGCGTTGAAGTTGGACGGGGTGTTTTACGAAACGGTTCAAGGTCGTATCGCTTTGCCCGTAGGCCTCATCAGCAAAGCAGCCGAGATGAGTGCAGATAAGCCGCTCGTTTCGCAAGCAACAATGCCCGATGGCCGCGTCGTCAAACTTTCCGTCACGCGCGATGGAAATGATTTCTCGCTACAACTCAGCGCTGAACCCAACACAGACATCGTGAAGTGGGGTTTCGCGATTGACGCGCACGCGGACGAATACTTCACCGGCCTGATGGAGCGCGTGGTGGACGGGCCACAACAGGCGTCGTGGGCCAGCGGCATCAAACCCGCCATGAATCTGCGCGGGCAAAAGGTGGACATGATCCTCAAGCCGACCACGTCGGTTTATGCGCCGTTCTACATTTCGTCGCGCGGCTATGCGACGTTTGCGAAGACAGATTGGCCGGGGAAATACGATTTCTGCGCGTCTGATTCCAAGCGAGTAAAAATTGAGTTTGAAGGGCCGGCGCTTGAGATGAAATTTTACACGTCGCAAGACCCGGCGACTCTTGTGAAAGCCCATGCGCTGGATGCAGGCCCGCCATTTCTCCCACCGAAGTGGCTGTACACGCCGTGGCGCTGGCGCGATGAACACACGCAGCGCGAAACTTATTACGACGGCACGCCTGTGGCCGGGCCATTCAATTCCGAGACGATGGAAGACATCCTGCTGATGAAGGCGTATGGGATTCCGTGTGGCGTTTATTGGATTGATCGCCCGTGGGGTCCGGGTCAGCCGTGGGGCTACGATGATTTCGACATTGATGAGAAGCGCCTGCCGCATTTCGGCAAGATGATCCAATGGCTTGGCTCGATGGATACCAAGCTCGTGTTGTGGATCGGGCCGTTCTATCAGGGTCAAATGGCGACGAACGCTTTGGCGCGCGGATGGACTCTCGCCGGGCAAGTGCGTCCGAAGAACGGAAATAATTATCCGATGGTGGATTTCTCGAACCCTGAAGCAAAAGCGTATTGGCAAAGTGGCGTGGAGAAATTGCTCAAGCTCGGTGTCGCGGGTTTCAAGCTGGATCGCGCCGAGGAAGACATCCCCGAAAAGGGCCCGTTCAAGATTCACGACGGTCGTTCCATCCGCGAGAACCGCAATGCATATCCCGCGATGTATGTGAAGGCGACTTACGACATCGCCGAAAAATATCGAGGGCAGGATTTCGCGCTGATGCCGCGCGCGGCTTACACCGGCACGTCGAAGTACGCCGTGTTCTGGGGTGGCGACGTCGGCGGGCCGCAGGAAGGTTTGCGCGCCTCGATCATCGGGTTGCAACGTTCCGCCGTGATGGGCTATCCGAACTGGGGCGCGGACACGTGCGGTTATGGTCGTGCGCAGATGGAGCAGGAAGTTTGCGCGCGCTGGCTGGCGTTCAGTTGTTTCAATCCGATCATGGAGGTCGGCCCCACGCGCAACGTCGCATTCTGGAATCTGCTGCGTGAACCCAAGTATGACGCGACGCTCATCGCTTGCTGGCGGCTCTACGCACGCTTGCATCAGCGACTCGTGGATTACAGCTACGCCCACGGCAAAGAGGCGACTGAAACGGGGTTGCCCATCGTGCGCCCGCTGTTCCTCGCCGATCCGAAAGCACCGCAGGCTTGGGCCAACTGGTGGACGTTCCTTTACGGCCGCGACATTCTCGTCTCGCCGATCTGGGAGAAGAACAAACGCGAGCAGGAAGTGTATCTGCCATCCGGCGAACAATGGCGCGACGCGTGGCAGCCAGAAAAGGTTTACGCTGGCGGCCAGAGCATCAAAGTTAAATCAGAGTTACATCACATTCCGATCTTCGTCCGCGTGGGATCAAATGTGGAGCTAGGCGATCTGAACAAGGAATGGGCCGAAGCTTGGGCGATTGCACAAAAGCAACCCGACTTGAAGACGCTGGATGCGGAGGCAAAGGCGTGGTTGGAGAAGAACAAGTAAGTCAGCCGAATTCCTATTTGCCAGACCACCCCACCCGATCTAGCCCGCAAGACGCGTGGGTTGCAACCGGAACGCGACGGCCGCGCTCGTTGCGAGCGTTAGGCGACGTAGGAGTTTCATAAATCTACCAAAACCTCCACCACGGCTTTTGTGGTGACGTAGAACGAATAGGGACTGAGGATGCAAGGGTGCGGCGCGATGGCGTTGCATCCCAATCGTATTGGTCGCCATCGCAGCCAATGGATTCGGTCGGACAACCTTCAACCGCCTCCACTGTGCGTCGTAACTCGTCTGCGGAAACGGGCTGATGAAAGACAGACGCCCACCCAAACTCATTTTCTTCTCGGAAGACAGTCGGCGCTGTCTCACGGCAAAGGTCGCAGTATATGCACGAGTCATCGACATAGTATTTGCCTCGGATAGTCTGCGGAACTCTGGTTCGGATATCAGCCATGTGTGCAAGTCGTCGAACATGTTGAGGGGATACGCCCACCCCGCGCCCGATTCAATCCCTATACCCGCTTGGATTCTTCCTATGCCATTCCCATGCCGTTGAGACGATGTCCTCCAACTTCGGGAATTGCGGTTTCCATCCAAGTTCGTTGATGGCCTTTTGCGCGGCGGCGACAAGCTTGGGCGGATCGCCGGGGCGTCGCGGCTTTTCCACAGCGGGGATTTTTTTGCCGGTGATCTTTTCACACATCTCGATGACCTGTCGCACTGAGTAACCATCGCCGTTGCCGAGATTGAAGAAACCCTGTTTGCCCGGCGCAAGGCCGAGGATGTGCGCCTGCGCAAGATCGCGGATGTGGATGTAGTCGCGGATGCAGGTGCCATCGGGCGTGGCGTAATCCGTGCCGTAGATTTCGCACTGTGCCGCCTGACCGAGCGCGACCTTGAGCACGTTCGGGATGAGATGCGTCTCGATGCGGTGATGTTCGCCGAATTTCCCGCTCGCGCCTGCAGCGTTGAAATAGCGAAATGCCACGAACTCCAGTCTGTGCAGTTGCTGAAACCAGATCAGCATCTTCTCGAACATGAGCTTGGATTCGCCGTAGGGATTGATCGGGCGTTGCGGCAAATCTTCTGTCATCGGCACACGATCCGGCGGGCCGTACGTGGCGCAGGTGGAGCTGAACACAAATTTCTTCACACCGTTTTCCACGGCGGCATCCAGCAGGTTCAATCCCGAAGCGACGTTGTTCCTGAAATACTTCGACGGGTTCGTCATGGATTCGCCAACGAGCGCATTGGCGGCGAAATGCAACACGGCCTCGGCTTTGGCTTCCTTGACGGAACAATTCACCAGCGCGGCATCGCTGAGACAACCTTCAACAAACGTCGCGCGCGGGTCCACCGCCGAGCGATGGCCTTCGGTAAGATTATCGAAAACAGTGACGGCATGACCCGCATTGATGAGTTCCTCGACGCAGACCGATCCGATGTAGCCCGCGCCGCCGGTAACGAAAACATTCATGCCCGCAGGCTAGAGAGAGGTGGCGCGTCACTCAATACTTTTGCCGCCGCCCGATCATATATTGGGGGATTCCACCGATACTAAAGACGGGTGAGGGTAATCGCCTGACTGAATTGGTGGGGCGCGTCACTCCGTGCGCGCCGTCGTCTGACTGGCCAAGCCC
>JANPGI010000340.1:0-12370 GCA_031423875.1 Verrucomicrobiota bacterium
TACTCTGCGCTCATGCGGATGTGCAGATTCGAGTCTCAGTTTCCATAATGCTATTTGCAGGGAAATAGCGCACTCATCGTCTGAGGTTTTTCTCAGCCTTCCCAATCTTGATCGGAAAAGCGCGTTGTCGTGCCTCGCGCGAAGGCGCGAAGCGAAATTGATCTAGCCGGTCAGAACAGGTTCAACAGCGGGTTGGGTCTGTCGTTGCCCAGCAGCGTTGCCGGTGAACGCAGGTTGCAAGGGTGCTGAAATCCGGTTTAACGGCTCGTTAATCGGCCTTTCAGTCGCTTCGGAATCGCATGAATCGGAAATCTGAACCGGCCTGCGCGTCCGCTCCGGTTTGCTATCAAAGACGCGTTGCAGTGCCGCGTCTGACGGCGCCCGCCATTCTTTGACGGCAGTCTGCAAATCCTTCGCGGTGATCCGGTCGCGACCTGCACGCTTGGCTATCAGTTGCGCGTCTTCAATCGCGTCGGTGATCGTCTGAAAATATCCATGTGATAAACGCGCGTAGCTCACGACAAATTCCACGGCGGCTTCCGATGAGATTCCCGCGTTGGATAAAAGTTTGCGAGCGACCTTTAACAAGTCCTCTGAAGTTGGCGCGGCCGGCAACGGAAATACTTTGCGGATGCGGCGGCGTGATTGCTCGGAACTCCAATCGGTTTGCCGTTCGATGACTTGCCGCCTCAGTGTGAATTGCTTTGTGGCTGAAATCAGAAACGGAACGCCCTCGTTGTAACAGGCCGTGTTGAGCCAGTTGATCAACTCGGGGTGACTTTCGACGCGCTTGCCTTGTGGCCAGAGATATTGGCCCTCATCAATCACCAGCATAAGTTTGGTGCGCTGAAGAAAATCTTCGACGCGCGCCTGAACCTTGCCTGAAGACATACCGCCACCGCTCGCGACTCCCAACGCTTTGGCGAGTTTGCGAAAGAACACCGTGCGCGCAGTGATGCCGGACAGTTGAACGTAGCGCGCTTGGCCGGGGTGCATATCGCACCATGCTTTCACGGCGGTCGTTTTTCCGAATCCAGAGTTACCTTCAACCAACGCCGAGCGCCCGGTTGCCAAAACATAATCCAACGCTTCAAACACGACCGCACCGATGCTCGTTTCTACATGGCTGAAACGAACTTGTTCGCTGTGCCGACGTTTGTATTCAAAGAGCGCGCCGAGCACGTCATGGAAGTAAGGCACTTCGGCAACGCTGTAATTTTCGCGACGACGTTCTTCAATAGCGGCCAGATCGCGCCTGTCACGGCGAAGGCGTTCGTCCCGATCCAAGATTTCGCGCGCATCTTCGATGACTATTTCGACGGTATTGCGATAAAGGCTGGTGGATTCGCTTTTCCGCGCGACCTCTAATTTTGGATTGCAGCAAAGGTTTTCGATGAACCCCGCAATCATCGTTTTTGCATGATGGTGACATTCATCAATCCAATATTGAGCCGGTTTAATTTCCTCAGTTCTTTCCACATGAGATGTTCCAGAGCAAACGCGGAGCAACTCCCAGGCTGAATCCTCGGCATCACTGTCGAGCAACTCGCGACCGATTGCTGTCGATTGCGCTCCGGTCAATGTCTTGCCCCGCTTGCAACCGATCTTGTGCATGGTCGGTGTGCCGATCCGATCAGGAAACATTTCCAGCAATTCGCGCGCGATCCGCTTCACGCCCCCTTCGCGCAGTGAGAATGCCTGGAGCGTGTAAAGCAGTTCCTGCTTTTCCGCGCGGTCTTGCAGAGCAGCCTTGAACGCCACGGCGGTACCGTTGAGCCCGCGCAACACATCATATTCCGATGCAGACGCCCAACCATTCTGGCGGCGGCGTTCACCGTCCTGGACTCGTCTGGTGGAACTCATTTGTTTTTGCCTTTCATGGGGAATGGTTTCAGGACGTAATCTTTCTTAGTGGGTGCCGTCACCGGATTCAGTTCCGCGCACTCGTCAAGCATCGCCTGCTCCGAACTCGCCATCTTTTCCAAATCATCGGCGGTTTGATCGTCTGAGTGACGCATCAATGCCGACGGCAATCCTAGTTTGCGCGCGTCGGTCGCGACCTTGGAACGACGGCGAGTGGCCACTTTGTTCTTTTCGTCGTTGTCGTGGCGTTGCGCTGTGAAGGTGGCTGCCACGTCGAACACGGCGGCAGAAACCAGATTCTTGCGGAACGTCGGCGCGAATTTCGCCTTGAGCACGTTGAAACGCGCCTTCGGATAGGCGTTGTGCGCGGCGACTTTCTCCAATTCCATTTGATAAACCCGGCCTGAATCTCCGTCCCGATCCATCGCCGCAAGAAAGCCGACTTTGTTTTCACGCTTCACCAACACCGGATTGCGTTCTTTCAAATCAGTGACACCCAACAGATCGGGGCATTCAGGATCAAACCACGCCAGCACGTTTTTGCCACGCAATGCGGAAGTGTTTTCGTCCCGGTAAATGTAAGTCTCTCCGCCGATCTTGAACTTGATGCCCTCGACACCAACGTTGCGCTCGCTGACATAGTGCGCGAGCAAATGCCAACAGGTTGAATCCAGCGCAGAGGGCGGATCGCCATGCGGCCAATACGCCTCGAAAGCTTGGTCTGGTGACAAACCTTGCAGAATGTCCCCTTGCTGAATGGCGGCATTATAGTTGCCAATCAGCTTGGCGAGCTCCGCGTCCCATGCCTCGAAACTGAGAAAGAGGCCGTGCGGTTCAACGCGCCGCGCTTCCACGGCGAGCTTGTTGCGTTTGGTGACTTCTGGGCAGTCGCGACGTTCATCGCGACCACAATAGCCAGGCATCCGCTCCATCCAATTTTGAAGCAATCCACCAACGAGTTCCGCAGGCTTTGAGCGTGCGCGTTTTGCGTGGATGAATTTGACCCCGAGTTTTTCCCATCCGGGTTTTTCCGCCGCCCATGATTTGCCCTCACTCCATTCACGCGGAGCACCTTTGACGAGGTGCGCGTTTTTCCAGATGCCGTTTTCAAACAGCCAGGCGCGAGGCAATCCCCACTGCGCGCACGTCCGATTCATCAGCGTTCGGATGATAAGCGAGTTGTAATTCCGCTCCGGCTGCAAAGACCAGCCGATGATTTTGAGCGAGCGACAATCAATCATCAGCAGGATTTGCCCGCGAGTGAGATTCCACCAACCTTTGCCATCCGGCACAAAACAGTAAACCGGCATGGTGAAATCGTCCGCCGTGAGACATTCCATCGAATACAAATCCGAACGGTCCCGCCGCACCGATGGCGTAGCATCATCAATCGCCTTCTTGCCGAGCAGATAGGGCGCGATCAATTCCGCATCCCGATGCACGATGTTGAACAAGCGGCGGTTCACATGGCTTTTGCTTTTCTTCGGCGCGGTGATGAGCGCGACGGTTTCCGGCGTGAGTCCTGACTTGCTGCCTTGATCAGCCAGTTCGCGCACGGCTTGCGCGGTGCGGCCACCGCAGTTTTGCGCCGAATGCCACGCGATGATGTCCACGTCGGTTTGCGGAACGGCGGGCGCACGCGATTCACCTCGCTTGAGTTCTCGCCCGTCGAGAATTGCCAGCGTGTCGCCCTGCTCGATCGCCCGTTTCAGCTTGCGATCAAAGTTCACGCGAAGTGCGTTCCACGATGAAGCCAGGAACGCGGCGCGCTGCCAGAGAAAATCCAGCAGTCTCCGCTTGCACTTTTTTGCGTTGGTCGCGTCCGCCATTTCATTAAACAGTTCAATGGCTTCGATCCAAAGCGCGTCCATCTCTGCGCCCGTGGGTTTCAGAGGATCACCGAAGCGCGCCATGCAATCGTTCAGCGGTTCAAAGTCGGACTCGGCAGCAGTAGCGTGTGGGGTGTCGGCGGCAACGGCACGTTTGAGATTGCCCGGTAGGAATAATTCCGGACGGTGAAATTGTTCCGCACCGCGATCTCGATCCAACGTGCGGTTGAACAGATAACGCCACCGGTCGGGCGCGATGTCGCGGCCAAACTCGCGCAAGAAATTGCGCAGGCCGATTTCCACCAGTTCGCTGCCATCCAAGATTGGGCTGCGATGGCGTTCCAAGATCGGGAGCAAGGCACGTTGCAGTTTCAGCGCATCGGTTTGCTGTTCGTTGTCCACGTCGCGCCAGGGGAATTCCGGCTGCCACGGAGATACCTCGTCAAAGAGTGCAGCAACGGTGTTCAGTCCGCGTTTGATGCGGGCGTCTTCCAATTCCTTTTGCAGCGGCAACGCAATTAATGTTTCCAAGCTCCATTGCGATGTGAGATTGCCACGCACCACACATTCACCAGACGGCGAAATGCCATCTAACGCACGTCGCACCACGCGCGCAGCTTTCCCAAGCACGGCGGCAATCTTTGCGGCGGTGAAATGTTTTGTGGCGGTGTTCATTGTGTCCGATGCATGGTCGTAGTGCGCTGCTGGATGGTGTTGAGCGATTGCTGGAATTTGGCCTGTGTATCATTCATCTGGCTCAACAATTGCAAAATCGTCTCGTTGCTTTGCGACGTGAGGCCGAGCAACTGAGTCACTTGAGCAATTGCTTTGGCTTGATCCTCACTGGCTTTACTCCCTGATTTTATCGCATCCGCGCCGGACGCCGCCGCTGAAACCAAATCGCTCGCCGCGCCGCGTCCTGAAGCGATGGCAGAAGCCCGCCAATCCGTCTGGTTTTTGTAAAGGCTGTCGGCTTGGAAGTTGGTCAAGCCCTCGCGCCCTGTGCGTATTTTTTCCACGAGCGAATCGGCAGCATCGTAGGCAGTTTCGGCACTGGTAAGTGGAAGCTGGCGGCTTGCGATCCGCTTGCGGGAATTGCGTAGTTTTTCAAGCGTGGATTTTGAGGAAGCAAACGCTTGAAGTTGTGTCTTGTAATTTTCGGGGTCGTTCCAATACGGCAAGGCCCCGGAGGCCGTTGTAATTGAACTAAGCTCTTCGACGACTTTTTCTTGTGCGGCAATCTGTTCGTCCAAGCTCTTGAGTTCGCCGGGTAGTTTTTTCAATGCCAGCTTGACCTGTTCCGGGCTGCGACCGCCTGATGCCGTAGAGCCTTCGCGAAACCTTTGTCGGGCCTTTGATTCCAATTCTTTGATGTCAGAAGCGCGGCTGGCAGCTTCTTTAGCAGATGCTTGTTCGGTGACGGTTTGTCGGGCGGAACCGAAGCGTTGTTTTATCGCCTCTTGCTCGGCTGGATTTTTAGCGGCAGCAAGTTCCGACTTCTCGCGAGCTTCAAGCAATTGGAATACTGCGTCTTTTTCCAGATTGATGACTTCGATTTTCCGTTTTGAGTGTCGCTCAAAATCATCCATTGAAGTCTTGAAATTCACATCCGCCCTTGCTCTCTCGATGTCCAGATCAAGCATGGCCTGTTTGATGTCTCCGATACTCCGTGCGGCGTTGATGGCGGAGTTTTTCAGGCCACTCATGAAGGTTTGAAAAGCTTCCCAAACAGCACCAACTAATTTAGCGAGTAGAGCAGCACCGAGAATTCCAGGATTGAAAACGTAACGAAGCACATCACCCAGCGGGCCAAGTTGTGCCGAGACTAAACCGATGGACTTTTTTACATCTCCGAATTTTGCCGCGCCTTCTTCGGCGGCTTTATTCATTTCCTTGCCGGTGGCGGTGGATTGCTCGCCGAGTTTCTTCAACTCACTGACGGCTTCCGTGGCCTTTTCTTTGGAGAGTCCGAACTTGATCAATATCTCGAATTGGTTGTCAGCCATAAGTCAGGATGGGGTCGTGATGAAATGTGACAGTGTGACTGCGCACAGAACCGCCTTTAATTCGCTTTTGACGGGGTCAAGGCCGCGTTGCTGCCCCGTAGTGCGGACTACGGAGGCCAGAAACGCCCAGATCGAAGCGTGGAACGTTGTAGGGTTGGCGGAAAAATTCATAGAGCGGCACTCCCTTGGCTAAGATCAAGCTTGGTGCGGCGCCGTGGACTGGCGGGCACGCGGGCGCGAATCGCGGCAATGTATTCAACGCGCAGATTATCCAAGTGAGTTTCCGCTCGAGTGATGGCGTGTTGGGCAGATTGAAGCTTGGCGAACTTTTTCCCAGTCAAATAATACTGAAGCTGGCCATAACTGACTTTGACAGGTGCATTGCCGTGTCTCCCGCGCCCGATCCAACCCTTGCGCCGGGTGAACTCTGCCCAAGCAAATTTCATGTGGCGGAACTGGTGACAACAGCAGAACTCGACAAAGCGGCACAACACATCAGCCGGTACCGACGGCGGCAAACCACGATACTTGAGCCGTAGCGCCTCCGGCGTGCGTCCGCCTTTACGCCACTGAAGCCAGAGCCGCCGCAAGGTGCCGAAGCCAAAGTGAACTTTGCGGGCGTGATCACTTCGATAAGTGCGATTCCTCCAAAACCATTGAAAATGCCGCACAGCCTGCTTGAACGTCTGTCCCCGCGCGATGGCTTCGTCCACAGAGAGAAATTTTCGATGCAGACGGTTGGCTCTTTCGGTCTGCCAGGCGGATTGTTTAAGAGTGGAGTTTGAAGCGCGGCGGCGGTTCATAGATTCGATCGGTTAGGGCGGTGGTGTGCCGCCTGCGTATTTGAAAGAGTGCTGGCTGACACTCCGCCGAGTGCCAGCCAGTGGGCGCAAAGAGACGCACCGGCTCTCCGATGCTGGTTGCCCAGCCGCGATGCGCCCTAAAATTGAAGAATGAAAAGCGTTCAAGCGATCCTCCGCTGTTTCAGGAATTCCACCACGGAAGAAAATTCGACTTCAAGCGATCCACCCGGCCCGCGACGACACTTGCCGCCTGGGATGGCGCGCAACCATCCTTCGCGCACAAGGCGCAAGACATGGTCGCTACCGAGGCTTAATTGTCTGCCAATCACTGCCCCGGATATTTTGGAAACCACTCCCACACGAGCGGGCGGCATGTTGGGAAAGATAAGATTCACCGCAGCGGTGAAGTCGGGCGTGCGGAAATTGCTTCCTTGAAATCGTGCAATCTCGCAGGCGAGAATCCGAATTTCCCGACGGCTGCCCAATGCAAGATCAAACACCCAGCCCAACTGTCGCGCCGCAACCATGATCATGATTTGCTTGGTGTTTTTACCAAGGGCCGCACAAGCAACATCCAGATCAATCAGCGGACGCGCTAGCGTGATTTGCGGAAGGGTGTGGGCGGGAGACATTCTGTTTCTTGTGGAACAATGTTGCCCCCGTTTGCTAACGCCCCTGCACTGACGACGAAAAGAACCCGCACGCGTTTGGGGGGTAACAACCGCGCGCGTGCGCTGACCCGAAAAGCGAAGATCGCGGTCAGCGCCAAAATGAGTAGAGCTAGCCGTGTCGTGATTGAACACAACACGGCCAGCAATTTTCCCCGTGCTCGCGCACAGCGGGCTAGCGGACAACAGCAGGCCACCGCGACACTCATCGCGGCCACCTGTTTGGGGTGAAAGCTCCCCAAATCGAAATGAAGTTTTTGGCAGCGCTTGCATCAGGGTTCAAAACTCAACATTGCCAGCGTCCAAAACATCGGCTCGTTTTCCTTGAGCCAGTCAAATGCAGCCTGACGGGAGAGATTGCCGGGGCGGTTCACGTCCGGCGTTGGTTCACTCATCAGCCTGTTGATGGAACTGCGGAACACGCCGCGAATCTGTGCGGGCGATGCGGTTTCCAAAATTGTTCCCCGATCTCGCACCTGGGTTGCTTCCGAGTCGAGCAACGCGAACACGTCTTCGGCACGGCCATTCGCGGTATTCCAATCACGCGCGCCGACACCTTCCGGGGTGGCGCGATTGAACAGGCGGCCAGCCACGCCCGCGCGATCCAGTTCATCCGCAGCGCGGGAAAGTAAATCCCATTGCGCGGCGGCGGGATCGCCAACGAACGGTGGAGCAAACCGTTTGGTGAGCGCCATGACATCATCCGCCGAGCGTTCAGTTGCCACCATTGAGGACAAGCCCGCCCGATTCTCAATGCGGTTCAGCAGGCGTCCGAAAGTCATGGACGTATCAAATGGCCCGTAAGTTTGCTTGAACAAATCTGCGTTGGACCGCCGAGTGTTGTTGAACACTGCGTGGAAGTCTTGACTGGTTCGATTGCGCACGATGGCAACGACTCCCTGAAAGATGTCCGATCCGACATGCCCAATGCGGGGCGAAAAGGCCGTTTCGCAACGCGCGGCCAGCCATGGCCGGAGTCGCACGGGTTTGTTGGCGCTAGCCACTGGTGTCGGTGCGGTGCCGCGATTCGTAATCGGCGTGAGCAGTTCCTTGCCATTGGCCTGATTGGTGAACCCGACGGTATCAATGCGGAGGATTCGTGCTTTGTTCGTGCCGAGCGATTGCGTGTCCTTGCGGTCTGCAACGAAGCTGGTGAATTTGTATTCGCCATCGGCGATGGCTTTGCGGCCAGTCGGAGTCAGCCCGCTTGAGTTGGCCCAAATGCCATCTGCTCGTTTCTCAAATTCCTTGAACCAAGCCATGGCCGCGCTGTCTTGCTCGTCATCGTAAATGAAATGTTCCCGCCCGGCGTAAAGCCCCGGCCAACGATTGCCGAGCCGGGCCTTGTCTGCGGCGATATTCTGCAAGATGGAATCGAGAGCCGCGTCGTCTAGCACCTGAACCATGTCTGCCTGTGCGTTTGCGAGTTCGCCTTTGGGCACGATATGAATCCAACCGTCTGGCGCAATCTGCGCCGCGCGGTTCAATAGGTAGTAGCGCTCGGTGGACATGTCAGAGCTTGGCTTCGATGGCGTCCAGATTGTTCCACGCGTCCAACACACGTTGGGCGTAGCGAACTATCCCTCCCACCAGTTCCGGGCTGGTGATGCTTGGGCAGGTGCCCATGAGCGTCGTCATTGGGTCGCTTCTGCGGATCGCTGCGTCCAACGCCACCGGGTCCGCGTATATTGACCCGAGGCTAATTTTCAGTTTTGCCGTGGTGCGCTCCGAGAGCTGGCGGTTTCGTGGAGAGATAACCCGTGGGATGCATTCGTTTACTTCCTGGAGCAACTTCCCGTCGAAATCATTAAACGCTTGCTCGCGCGCGGCGAGACGGCGCGGCAGTAATGCGGCCAAGATTTGCAGTTCCGCGATCTGTGCGATGACTGGCTTGGCGGTAATGTCGCCCGTTTCCTCAAGCTGTTTGAGTTGAGAGCCGGTTGAGGCAATCAAGTCGGTTAGCTCCGCGATTTCGTTCAGCATGTCAATGCGGTGGGCGAGATTGGCTTGGATGGATTCGATGATGGGGTTGGATTTCATGGAGAGATTTGTTTCGATGGTTTGGCGGCGGTTAAAGCGTGGTAGCGGGCGAGCAGAGTTTCAGATTTGCGACTGTCAATGATGACGAGGCGCAGATGCTGGCGCGTGACGCCAAGCGCGGCAGCGGCAACGCCGATTCCGGAGATCCGCTTGGCTCGTTTAATTGTTGGCACGGGTTCCATCTGGTGCAGATATAAACCTACCTACAATCGTTGACAACTCTTTTGTTGAAATTCCTTTGGTGGCTAATGACGATGGTGTTTCTGAGAAACGACTTAAAATATACACACGCTTTGCTTGGGGAGGCGTTGCGAAGGGCGCGCGAGCATCAGGGCATCTCGGTAAGAGAGTTGGCGCGATCTGCTGGCATTGGCCATTCTCAAATATTGCGTGTCGAATCGGGTGCTTACGATTGCATGGTTGATTCGTATGTGCGTATTTGTGGCGCCTTGGGATTACGGTTTTCGGATTTGCTTGAGCGGTGCATCTCCCCCAACGGCGACCAATACTGGCTGGCGGTGGGTGAGGAACTGAAGAAGCCTCTGCTTACCGGTTTTCAAACCGATAAAAAAAGCCTTAAATCATTGCATAATGTTGCGTTTGGAGGCTGTGTCGCTGTCGCGTGGCTGCTTCGAGTTGTTTCTCCTAAGAAGACCGCTGACGCGCTCCATTACCCAGCCGATAATCTCAGGCATTGTTTTACATCATGGGCTTCCAACCTTGAGAGAGAGCCACTGCCAATGAAGCAGCGGTTTGCATTATTACACCAGCTCCAAACTGGACCGGTGGCCGCCATGATTGCTCTATTCAATTTCCCAACGCCGGACATGGTCAAGGAGCAGGTTTCACGCGATGCGTCGCATAAATACAATATTGCTGGCTCCTGGTGGCCCTTTGAATTGTCAGCGCGGATCGATGAGTGGGATGATCGCGAACTCCGCTTGCTGGCATGGCATAGAAAACAGAAGTTGACGGAAACGGAAACATTGCCTAGTGTCGCCGAAGTGAAATCGCAACTGCCAAGTTTGTTGGAACGCCTCAAGAAAGCCACGGCTAAAAAGGGTAAGAAGTCTGAGCTTGCTGAATTCCTTCAGCGCGTTACGAAAGAGAATGTTCCATTGGCAAGCGTTTCACGGTGGCTGTCCGGCGAACGGGAGCCGGGCGGTGAAGTGGCTCTGCAAATGGATGTCTGGGCAACCGCTCAGGGTTATCCGCGAGCCAAGTAATCCCGAAAACAAAAACGCCCCGGCGAGTGCGCTAACACCAGCCGGAGCAAAACGTCCGAATGAAAGTCCCCACTACAAATGAAAACTACAAAACGAACGCCCTCCAACGGTAAAGCCGCTGGCACTTCAAAACAAGCCGCAACTAAAAGCGACAATATCTATCCTGATTCTGTCAGGACGGCCTTGCAAAACACAGCCATTCAATTCGGCAGAATGAATCCAGCCGAGCTTTTCGCAGCGGCGGATGACTTGGAAAACAATGCGGCAGAACTACGCACAGCGGCTAAAGCCGTCAGAAAAGACTCTCAAGCCTGGGATCGCGCCGGAGCCGAGGGCTTAGCTCCTGCCGCATTCGCGCCAGTGCCAGCGGGCGCAACACTCGCGCCATCATATCGCGCCATGCCTCCATTGATTCGGGAGAATGTGGCAACAGGGTCGCCCCTCGACATGGAAACCGCATTACAGCGCGGGCTGGCTTTGATGGAGTTGTTTGCGCGCTTAGATTGCACTCTGACTGAACGCCGTAAACCGTCTTACTCCGGGAATCTAGGGTGCGGCATGATGACGTGGGCAAGTGATTTGAACGCCGCGCTGCATCACCATTTTTACGCGGCCAATGAAGCAAATCGCGGTGGTGGCGACAATATCCCGGCGATCCGGAAGCTCGGCAACACGATTGAGAAATTCCAATCTCTGCTGCTGATGCTGGCGCACGATCTTTCATCCTCTGAATACTCGGCTTCGGACAAGCTGGGCTTCGAGTTGCCAGAGCACGACATTGCGCCACACCTGTCGTTGGCGGCGGATTGCATCGAATACTTGCGAGCGAGCTTCTACGATAATCTGGGGCGTCACTTGCCGATGGATGAATTTGATCTGGCGATGAATGAGGAATTGCTGGCGAAGTTTCGCGAGTCGCAATCGGTTCAAGATCGGAGGGCGGCATGAGTGCAGAATCAAACCAGCAAATTCCCGATTGGTTCAAGCCGCATGCCGAAGCCATTTATCTCTCGTTATACGCTGTGGCGTTAGGGTTAAATAATGTTATTGATACCCACGCCAAAGCGTCACAACTCCTAGCAACTTGTGCCGAGGGACTTGCTGATTCTTTGTCCGGCCCAACTCCCGATCTGGAAAACATGAGGGCTGAACTTGAATCACAGCATGAGATTTTTAGCAAGCACGCTGAAGCCGTCAAAAATCTGCCAATTGTGGCGGTGCAAGCGATTGATCAAATCGGCGTAATCTTGGAACGAAGCGGAATAAAGGTTCCGCCAGAGCTACAAGGTGGTGGGGGACAATGACTGCGATGTTGTGCGCGCCGGATGGGTTCAACCTGTCCGGCGCTTTTTGTTTTGCTGGTTTTGTCTCTAATGCGGAGGCTCGGGCTTGTGTTAGAGTTGGGGGCAATATGGAAAATCTAATCAAACTTGTCTTATGGCTTGCCGTCATCGGTTTCGCGATCTACGGCGTGTGTCGTTGGTGGGAGCGGCGGCAAGAGGATGCCTGGGAGAATCGTCCCCGCATCGGCTTCCAGCCAAACCCCGAGCCATCACCAGCAACGTGAATCCGTCCTGCATGTCGCTTTCAGGCGGCTTGAATACGGCATTAACGACGGGTTAAGGACAGGGTGGGAGGCTCTAAAATCACCAACTAGGCAAATTTTGCCTCGTGGGACAAATGCACATCGTTGGTTTTGTCCCACGTAAAATCAAAATGTGCAGATTCGCGGACGGACGTGGGACAAAACGCACAGAAGCCCCGTCTTTATTGGTCGTAAAGCTGTCCTACGTCATTCTGCACATTTGAAGAATAGGCCGCTTTTGGCGACACTTAGAAGTCCGGTCGTTTCTCCACGTAAGTCATTGATTTCCGGCCTCTGACGGCGATTTCCGGTGTTTTCCGGTATCTGCACGTCTGCGGCGCCGAGACTCA
>JANPGI010000341.1:0-12432 GCA_031423875.1 Verrucomicrobiota bacterium
TCCTCGAAAATCATCCGGCGATCTTCCGGCTTGCTGGAAAGAATCTGCGTGATGTTGCCCTGGGCCATGATCGAGTAACTCGTCTTGCCCATGCCCGTGCCCATGAAAAGTTGCTGCACGTCCTTCAACCGGCATGGCGTGCGGTTGATGAAATACTCGCTGCCGCCATCACGAAAGACGCGCCGCGTGAGCGTGACTTCGTTGTAAGAAAGCTCGATGCCCGCCGCGCGCAACTGTTCCTGATCCACATCGCCGATGGTGAGGGAAACTTCCGCCATGCCGACCGGCTTGCGCCCGTCCGTGCCGTTGAAGATCACGTCCGCCATTTCGCCGCCGCGCAGAGCCTTGGCCGATTGCTCGCCCAGCACCCAACGGATGGCGTCCGAGACGTTAGATTTGCCGCAACCATTCGGGCCGACAATCGCCGTGACACCGGGCTGAAAATTCAACGAGGTTTTGTCCGCGAAGGACTTGAAACCCAGAACTGTTAGATTCTTGAGATACATATTGTATGTGAGTTGTACGAAACCAAACTGGTTGTGCCCTGTAAAGCGAAAACCACACGATATTGTGGCCTCGCCCGCCGACCGCACAACTAATTGGTGAGGAACCGAGATTAGACGTTGTGAGGTTTGGCTGTTACTTCCCTACTTTTCCCACGGTTTTACCGACGAGAACTGTTTTACGCCTGTGCCCCGAACCATGCAATAGTTTTGTTGAAAAATTCTCAACTCGGTCTGCGGATGCTGTTATCGTCGTAGAAGCGAACACGGATCGGTCACATGAAAATAAATCTGAACCACGAAGTTCCAGCCAACGCGCCTCACTCTACCGAAGCGAAACCGTCCGCACGTTCTGAAGCTGCCACCCAACCTGACTTCACCGCCACCCACAAACTCGCGCAACAACTCGCAGCCACACCCGACGTTCGCGCTGATGAAGTTGCCCGCGCCAAAGCACTCATCGCCGACACCCATTATCCCGACGACAAAACCATCCGCGCTATCGCCAGACACTTGACGGATACCATTCAAGCGCATCCCGATTCAACGATCTGAACCGGACTCTTGCGGGGTTCGCCCCAGAGGGTTTTCGATGCAAAGCAGCAAAGACATAAATCGCAATCTGTTGATGGTGTTCTGACACAAACCAACCAGAGCTACCGATATGGGGACAGAATCGGATTTAGTTGAGATTTGTGCAACACTTACGCCATCAATTCAAATCTTCCAACACCAACTTTGAGCTGATACGCGCCGATTCGAAGATCACCGGCAGACCGCTGCCCGGATGCGTGCCGCCACCGACGAGATACATGCCGTCAAATTCCTCGAAGCGATTGCGGGGACGCAGATGGAGCATTTGTGAAAAATTATGCGCCAAGTTGAATGTCGCGCCGCGATACACATCCACCTTGCTCTCCCAATCGTCTGGCGTAATCACGCGCTCGAACCGGATACGCTTCTCGATGTCTGCTGGTAGCCCGATCTTCGTCAGTTGCTGGATGGCCAGGTTGCGATAGCGCACACGCTCCTTCTTCCAATCCACATTCGGATGCTGATGCGTCACTGGCAACAAGACGTAAAGCGCACTGTGACCGGGCGGCGCCATCGTGTCATCCGTGCGGCTGGGATTCTCGACGTAGAACGACGGCTCTTCGGACAACACATGCTGAAGTTCGATCTCGTCGAGGTTACGGCGATAATCTTTCGCCACGTAAATGTTGTGGTGCGCGAGGTTGTCGAACTTTCCTTCCACGCCGAGATACAGCATGAACGTCGAACACGAATAATCCTTCTTCGCGAGCTTGGCATCGCTCCAGCGCCGCCGCAGGCCGTTCGGGATGAGCTTGGACATCGCGTTTGCGAAATCCGCATTCACCACCACGGCATCCGCGCGCATCTCACCTTGCGCCGTCCGCACTCCCGTGGCGCGACGACCGGTGAACAAAATTTCCTCCACCGCCGTGTTGAGTTGGATTTTTACGCCAAGCTCCTCCGCCACGCGCGCCATGTTGCGCGTGATGGAATTGCAACCGCCGGTCGGATGCCAGACGCCATGCTCGTATTCGAGGAACGACAGGATGGAAAACAAACTCGGACACTGAAACGGCGACATGCCGAGATACTTAGATTGAAATGTGAAAGCGAGTTGCAGTCGTGGGTCCTTGAAGTAGCTGGCGAGTTCGGAGTGCAATGATTTCCACGGCTTGAGAAACGGTAGCACGGAAAGCAGACGCAGGTTGAGCAAGCTCGTCCAACCCGCAAAAGGCACCTGCAAACACGGCGCAAACTTCTCCATCTTCACGCGGTTCTCGGACATGAACCGCCGGAACTGCGGCGCGTCCGTCGGAGAAATCTTCGCGATCTCCGCCACCATCCGCTCGATGTCCGACGTCGCGTTCAATTCGCCACCTGCGCCAAATATCAGCCGGTATTGCGGGTCGAGCCGCGTCATCGGCACTTCTTTGAACAGGTCGCGCCCGACTGCTTGAAAGATTTCCTGGAGGATTTGCGGATAGAGAAAAAACGTCGGGCCGAGATCAAAACGATACCCATCGCTCTCGATCGCAGAAGTGCGCCCGCCCACACGAGATTGTTTTTCCAAGACGGTGACTTCCGCCCCGGATTTCGCCAGCAACAATGCTGTTGCCAACCCGCCCGGCCCTGATCCAACGATGATTACTTTTTTCGGCACGCCACTGGTTAGACGAAACTCTCCATCCCGGCAAGTTTAGTCGCCCAACAAAATTTTTATCGCTCTCTTCAGTGTTGCCAACGCGAGCTTTGGCGGAGGGTAACGAAAGGGCGGATCCAACCACAGCGCACGCCGCATTACCGCACGCTGATGTGTGAACGCTTCGAAACCAGATTTCCCATGATACGAGCCTAAACCGCTCTCACCCAGACCTCCGAACGGCAAGCCGGTGCCGACCATGTGGGAGACAACGTCATTGACACACGCGCCGCCTGAACGCGCTTCGGTCAAGACCCGCGTTTCGATGGCGCGGTCACGGGTGAAAACATAAAGCGCGAGTGGCGTCGGACGCGAGCGCAGCAACGCAAGAACGTCGCCCAACTTGTCAAACTCAAGCACTGGGAGTATTGGTCCAAAAACTTCTTCCTGCATCACGGATGAATCCAACGACACGTCCGTCAGAATCGTCGGAGCGATGAACAAATCCTTAGCGTCATGCGCACCACCGTGGACAATCTTTCCGTCGCGTAAATAATTAACGAGCCGGTCAAAGTGCCGCTGGTTCACAATACGCCCGTAGCCTTTGCTCTGGCCGGGGTCATCGCCGTAAAACTCGCGCAAAGATTTCTGCAACGCCGCCACGAACGCGTCACGCACACCGCGCTCCACCAGCACGAAGTCCGGCGCGACACACGTTTGTCCGGCGTTCAGGAATTTACCCCACGCAATCCGCCGCGCCGCCAGTTCAATCGGCGCATCAGCGCAAACGATGGCGGGACATTTACCGCCAAGCTCTAGCGTCACCGGCGTGAGATTTTTCGCCGCCGCCGTCATCACCGCGCGACCTGCCTGCGTGCCGCCAGTGAAAAATATTTTATCAAATCGCTCACGCAACAACGCTTCCGCCACATCCACGCCACCCGTGATAATTGAAATAAATTCTTCCGCAAAGTTTTCGCGAACGAGTTTCACCATCGCATCTGCTGTGTGCGGCGCGAGTTCGGAAGGTTTGAGCACGGCGCAGTTCCCCGCAGCAATCGCGCTCACTAGCGGTGCGAACAACAGTTGCAACGGATAATTCCACGGGCTGAAAATCAACGTGACACCGAACGGCTCTGGCTGCACCCAACCACGCGCAGGCGTGACAAACCACGGTGTGCGACCGCGCTTAGGCGCAGTCCAGCGCCGCAGATTCTTAAGCGCGTGGCGGATTTCCGCCTGCACAAGCGCGATCTCGGTCGCGTAAGCTTGATCGGGAGATTTGCGTAGATCGGCGTGAAGTGCAGAGAGCAATGCCGCCTCGTTGTGATCCAACGCAGCCAAAAGCTTTCCAAGTTGAGCGCGGCGAAATTCCAACGGACGCGTCGCCCCGGATTGAAAGAAAAAGCGATGGCGTTGAACGGTGGCGGCAAAATCCATAATCAGATTGGTAAAAGCTCTCTCGCCGTCTCATACTTCGTCAAGCGATGATTCGATATTTTGGAATCCTAATTTGTTTTTCCACGCTGTTGGCGCGGGCAGATGATGCCGTCGTCAAAGTCACCGCAGCAGGCATCACCGAGTTCACCGCAGCGTATCAAGACTGGGATGGCGCGCGTTTTGGCAAAGCCGCAGAACTCTTCCGTCAAGCCAGCACGAACACTTCCGCCACCGTTACCAACTTCTACTGGCTGGGCGCGGCGCAGTTTCATCGCATGTTGCAATTGCAGAATTCTCCGGGCAGTTCCACGAACAAGGAAGCCGCCGCTGCCGCGCTCGACGCCGCAGTGGAAGCGTTATTGATCGCCGTGAAGCTCGATGAAAAACACGCCGAGAGTCACGCTCTGCTCGGCACGCTTTACGGAATGAAGATCAACGACAGCATCATTCGCGGCGCGTGGTTCGGCCCGCGCGTCGTGAAGCATCGCGATCTGGCAATCGTCTTGGGCGCAGAGAACCCGCGCGTGCGCTACTTGTTTGGCATGTGCCAATTTCACACCGCCAGCAAACCATCTGCGTGGCAGGAAACCCTGACGACGTTGCTCGCCGCAGAGAAACTTTTTGAAACTGAGTCAAAGCGTGCTAACGATTCACCCGAACCGCGCTGGGGGCGCAGCAGTTGTCTGACGTTTATTGGACAAACTTACGAGCGGCTCGGCCAGAAAGCGAAAGCAGAGGAATATTTCCGCAAAGCTCTCGCCGAACATGCTGCTGATCATCTGGCCAAAGCTGGCCTAGCGCGCGTCGAGAAAAAATAATTACACATGAGTCGGAAAAAAGTCATCGTCATCGGCGCAGGGTTGGGCGGGTTGTCAGCGGCGATCTCGCTCAGGCAATCAGGCTACGACGTCGAGATTTTTGAGAAGAACGCGCAAATCGGCGGCAAGCTCAACGTGCTCAAGGAGCGCGGCTACACGTTTGATCTTGGCCCGTCTATCCTGACGCTGCCGCACATCTTCGAGCGATTGTTCGAGCGGAGCGGCAAGAAGATGAGTGATTACTTCTCCATCCGTCCGCTGCGACCGCACTGGCGGAATTTCTTCGAGGACGGCGTGACACTCGACTTGTTTCCTGAGCCGGACAAGATGGCAGCCGAAGCGCGCAAGGTCGGCGAGCCCCCGGAGAACATCGAGCGCTTCCTGAAATACTCCGCCGACCTCTACGACCTGACGAACGACGGTTATTTCGAGCAGGGCTTGGACAACTGGCAAGGTTTCGCAAAGCACTACGGCCTGTTCAAGTTTTTCCAATTCGATCTGTTTCGTTCGATGCATCAAGGCGTCGCCTCGCATCTCCAGACCCGCTACTTCCGCGACATCTTTGATTTCTTCATCAAGTATGTCGGCTCGTCCGCATATCGCGCGCCTGCGTTCATGAACGCCATGCCCACGATTCAGTTCCGTTACGATCTCTGGTATGTGGACGGGGGACTTTACAACATCGCGCTCGGCTTGAAGCGCCTGATGGAAGAACTCGGCATCAAGGTGCATCTCAACGCCGAAGCCAGCGAAGTGCGCCGCGAGAACGGACGCGTCACTGGCCTCGTCGCCAACGGCACGTTCCACGCCGCCGACATCATCGTGTCGAACATGGAAGTGATTCCCGCTTACGAGAAGTTGCTGCGCGAGGACAAGACATTTATCGCGTCACTGGAGAAAAAACTTGAGCCGACTTGCTCCGGCCTCGTGGTAGAACTGGGCCTCGATTGTAAATATCCGCAACTCGCGCATCACAATTTTTTCTTCAGCGGTCACCAGAAGGAACACTTCGCGAAAGTGTTCGAGAAGCATGAATTGCCTGACGATCCGACGATCTATCTCGTCGCCGCGTCAAAGACTGATCCCACAGTTGCGCCAGCCGGTTGCGATTGCCTGAAGATCCTGCCGCACATTCCTTACATTGACGACGCGCATCCGCTGACGCGTGAAGATTACATGAAGCTCAAGGAGCGCATCCTAGACAAACTTGAACGCATGGGCTTGAAAGATTTGCGCAAGCACATCGTCTTCGAGCACGTCTGGACGCCGCTCGATATCCGCGCGCAATACAACTCCAACAAAGGCTCGATCTACGGCGTCGTCAGCGACCGTTGGAAAAATCTCGCGTTCAAAGCACCGAAGCAAAGCACGCTTTACCCGAACCTGTTCTTCGTCGGCGGTTCGGTGAATCCCGGCGGCGGCATGCCGATGGTCGTGCTCTGCGGCCAGAACGTCGCCAAGAAAATCGTCGCGTGGGATGATGATGGAACTCTTGTCAGGTAGCCTTTTTCAGCGGAAATACGGTCACATCCACGCCGCGTGACATGATGATGTGATCGGGTGGGCGGCCGGTGGGCGAAAAGCCATTGAGCGTCAGCAACTGTTCATCCCACGCCGTCACCTCGGCCCGGCACAGCGGATACGGCGGGTGGAAAACCGCCCCGCTCCGAAGACCATTGGGCGCGCTGGAAAAGAGTCGGTAGCGCTCAATGAGAAAGAATTCCAATGATTCGGGCGACGGCTCAGGCAAAGCGTTGCCTGGGGCATATTCAAAGAAACACCGTCGTCTCGAACCGCCAGTGCGCACGGACTCGTAGTGAATGTCACCGGCTGAGGTGCGGCTCGATTTCATCTTCGCGTGTTCGTACGGCAGATGGAAAAGTCTGCGGGCAATCCTCACGGCCAAAGGTTGATTCGCATCCAGCGAGTAGAACCAGACGCCCGGCACACCCGCCCGGTCATAAACGTAGGTGCGCAGGTTCATCTCCATAAAGTTAGAGATCCCGGGTACGGCGGGCAGGCAGCGGGGGCGAATGTTGCGCATGAAGAACGGAACGATGCCCAGATAAGCCTTGCCGCAGAAAGTATCCACAAACAATCCGTCCGGTAGCGTCGCCTGAATTGCGACCACGGGATATTCCCAATGAAGGAACAGCAAGTCGCGCCACTCCTGATACATGACAGGCTGCCCAGCCGGTCGCAGCCGGGCCGCAAGGCGTTGTGACTCGTTGATAACCCGGGTTGTGGAAGTGCTGGCGTTCATGCCAGCAGGACTTTCGCGAAGAAGTGGTGCATGAACGCTATGGATTCAAAAGTCGGTAATTGAGCAGAGCGATGACCGTGGCGAACACGAGCAGCGTGAGGCACGGAAACATTTTCACCAGCGGATTCTTCACCCGTAGATGCATGGCAAACGCGCAGCCCATCAATCCGGCGATACCGAGGCCACCGATCATGGCTAGGGATGCGCGTTGAATCCCCAGCAGCAACAGCAACGAAAAAGTCAGTTTTAAGATGCCCACCAGATCGCGCAACCAGTCCGGCAAGCCATACTGCTTGAACTCTTGGATGATGTTCTCGTAGCGCACCACCCACACAAAGAAGATCGAGGAAGCGACGAGCGCTTGCAGGAAGATCGGCAAGTCATGCATGACCAAAGTTTATGACAACGCGCCTGTGGTGGGCACGATAAATTTCAGATCGGAATGGATCCGGGTGTGATTAAAGTCGGGTGGAGCACCAGCCAAACATTTCCGCAGCGGATAGCCTCACCCGGTTGTAATCACACCCCGTGGATCTCCAAGAGCGGGGCAAAAACCTTGCGCACGATTATCAACCACATCGTCGAACTCAGCTTCTAATTCACCGGCTTCAAAAAGTATCTCTACGCGGCGACAGTTTGAGTTGGGCGTCTTCTGTGGGGTTCGTTAACCCCGATTGCTGTCGAGGCGGGCGGTCTGCGAGTTGCAGGCGGTGCGGAATTGTGTCGCTTGCTGCCGGATGGCTTTCCGCTTGGATGCGTCTAGGTGGGCGAGATTTTTCAAATGCATCGTCATGCGCTGTTCACGTAGAAAATGCGCGGTCCCGGCGGGGCCATCGAGCGTGTCTCAATGGGCTGGTGGTTGAACGGGAGTGCCGCCGGACGACGGCTTGACGCTTTCTCGATTTTGCAGATCCGACTCTGTTTGACTAGGTCGCGCGGCCAAATCCCTAGCCAAGTCGGCAGCCTGCTGGATACCTAGAAAAACAATCCCGGTGATGACAAGCCCGAAGGCGAAGATCGGGAAAATATAATTGAACATGCTTATCTCCTCCGATTGAGGTTGGCGGTGGCACAGGTGAGCAGGGCCACTCGAACGCCCACCCAGAGCGAGAGGATACTTGGCACCCAGAGCCCCACATAAACGCCATAGTCGTGGTTGACGAGAAACCAGAGTGACACGCTGGCTACGAAGCTGGCGAAGGCGGCGAACAGGAAATAATAATCAACTTTTTGAAACATAGGGAGTGTTGTGGGTTGTTGCGATGAGTTAGTGAATCAGGCGGCAGGCGCAGCAGATATCGGCTGCTCCAGCATCTGCCGAAGTTTTTTTAGCGCGAGTTGTTGGAGCTGACGGATGCGCTCACGGGTGACGCCCAGCCGGGCGCCGATGGTTTCGAGCGTGCGCTCCCGACCATCGTCGAGACCAAAGCGGGCGCGAATGATTTTCGATTCGCGGGCGGGAAGACGAGCGAGGAGGCCGCGAAGCCGACTGATCGCATCCTCGTCTTCCGTGCGTTGGGCCGGGTTCACGGCGTTTTCGTCCGCGACGATTTCAGCAATAGAACTGGAACCGTTTTCGCTCAATGGCGCGTCGAGGGAAGCGGGCCGCATAGCCGCCTCGCGCAGCTTGGTCACTCGCCGTAGGGAAAGATTGAGGGTCTCGGCCAACTCGGCGTCGCTCGCCTCGCGGCCAAAAATTTGCTGGTGCGTCGCCTCGGCCTTGCGCAGATGGTAAATCTTATCCGCCACGTGAACTGGCAGGCGAATCGTCTTGCCTTGGCTGGCAAGCGCACGGCGGATTTGCTGTTTGATCCACAACGAACCGTAGGTGGAAAGTTTGGCTCCTTTTTTCGGGTCGAAGCGCTCAACGGCCTTCATCAGGCCGATGTTACCCTCGTTGATCAGGTCGAGTAGCGGGAGGCCGAGATTGTCGTATTCGCGGGCGATTTTGACCACTAGTCGGAGATTCGCACGAATCATGTGTTCACGAGCCTGCTCGTCGCCGTCTTGGATGCGACGGGCTAAGGCAGTCTCTTCTGCGCGGGTTAGCAACGGCACCATGCTGGCTTCGCGCAGGTACAGAGTGAGCGCATCAGGCCGGGCGAATTCCGTCGTGGCCGTTGGTTCGAACGCGGCGGGGATCTGCGTTGGAGAGACTGCGCCGAAGGGCTGCAAATCCCGATTGGTAGTGGCGGAACGAGAGTGACTGTTCACGGTTCGTGACTGTCCAACAAGACTCAGCCTCTTCGAGCGGCCGGTAAGTCGCGGAACAGTGATGACTCTCGAACGCGTGAGCCGGTGAATATGAGAGGCGGTCACAATAATTAGTTGGTAGATGGTTGATGTTAGAAGGTCAAAGCGGAGAGCCCCTGGCTCTCCGCCTAGACCACAGGATTCAATTTGGTAACACGACGGTGTCGATGACGTGAATGACACCGTTGCTGGCCGCCACGTCGGTCTTGACGACTTTGGCATTGTCTACTGTCACGGAGCCGCCTTCTACCCTGACGCTGAGATTCTTTCCGTTTACAGTCTTAGCCTTCATGGTTTTCACATCTGCCGCCATGACCTTCCCGGGCAAGACGTGGTAGGTGAGGATAGCAACGAGCTTTTCCTTGTTCTCAGGCTTCAGCAAGCTTTCCACCGTGCCCGCTGGCAACTTGGCAAAGGCTTCGTCGGTCGGCGCAAAGACCGTGAACGGCCCGGCGCCTTGCAGTGTCTCCACGAGGCCGGCGGCTTTCACCGCGGCGATGAGGGTGTTGAAGCTGCCAGCACCCGAGGCGACAGCCACGATGTCCTTCTTGCTGGCGCAAGTGGTGTCAGCGTGAGCCACGCTGAGGGTTACGGACGTGGCGACGAGTGCAGTGAGGGTGAGGATGCGGATGATTTTCATGGTTCGTATGAGGTATTGTCTTTTTTGTTTTGGCGTGAACCCGGACGAACACCACGAAGACGACTGGAGAGGCAAAGCGGCATTGCAGCGCTCGGCGTCCGGCGTCAGTGGTGTTTGTTTTCGGATGTTCACGTTTTGTTTTCATGTTCAGCTTGCTGCCAAGCAGCATCGAACTTGTATATATTATGTCTAATTTATGTCTATGTGTCAATATTTTGTCTCAATTTTTTTCTTGAAGCGTGAATATGCACGCATTGTTGGCTTAATTGGAATATTATCCATATTTTTCGAGGTATTATTGAGCGGTGTGGAATTCTTCACTTGCAAGTCACCACAAAATTGTCACATTCTTGTCTAGTTTTATGGCTGACGCACATCAAGCAATCAAAGTAGTCGCGCGGCGCACAGGACTGAGCGCGCATGTCATTCGAATTTGGGAGAAACGCTACGGCGCTGTGGAGCCAGAGCGCACCGGGACGAACCGCCGCCTTTACTCCGACGAACAAATCGAGCGGCTGAGTCTGCTGCGCGGCATTACGCAGGCCGGACATAGCATCGGACACGTCGCGAAGCTGCCGATTGAGAAATTACGCCAACTCGCAAAGGAATCCCACGGTGACAACAGCCACGCTTCTCGATTGGTCGCCACTGCCCCTGCAATTCCTGCGGCTAACACATTCCTTGATGAATGCATCGCCGCAGTTAAGTCGCTCGACGCCCGAGCGCTGGAGGAGACGTTGAAGCGCGCTGCGACCGAGCTGGGCGCGCAGGGGATGCTGCAACGCGTCGTCGCGCCCCTCGCGCAAACCATCGGCGACTTGTGGCGTGACGGCACCATCACTGCGGCGCACGAACATTTCGCCAGCGCGGTGATTAGAGTTTTTCTCGGGCACGCGGCCAAGCCATTCGCTGGAACAGAGAGCGCACCCGTGCTGGTGGTTGCGACGCCGGCGGGACAAATACACGAACTCGGCGCGCTACTCGTCAGTGCGGCGGCGGCGAATCTCGGCTGGCACGTTACCTACCTCGGCGCGAGCCTGCCAGCGGCGGAAATCGCTGGCGCCGCCCGGCAGAACCGCGCCCGCGCCGTGGCATTGAGCCTAGTCTATCCAGAAGACGACCCGCGGCTGGAAGGCGAATTGGCGCGACTGCACGAGTCACTGCCACCAGAGATCACGATCATCGCCGGTGGGCGGGCCACGCCTGCTTATCGCGCCGCATTGGAAAAAATCGGCGCAGTGCAAATGAATGACCTAGCGCACATTGGCGCGACGCTTGATGAATTGCGCAAACCCACGAAGAAAGGCGAGCGATGAGGTCCTTCTTCTCCCGTAACATCGACAACAAGGGCCGGCTGGTGCGCGGTATCAGCGCTCTGGCCTTACTGGTGGGCGCGGGTTTTAGTTTTAAGTTTTCGATTTGGCTTGGAGTTGCCTGCTTGGTCTTTGGAATATTTGTTGCGTTTGAGGCATTGCGCGGTTGGTGCGTGATGCGTGCTTGCGGCATCAAGACAAGGCTCTGAAAATTCTGCACCGGTATGAAATGAGATGGATGTTTCAAAAATCATTTTATTGATCACGCTCGCGCTCTGGTTTGCGGGCTGGATTGTGCTTGGCCGCATCCGCCGTTGTGGTCGAGATGAATCAGGTCACTCCGTCACCGGCGAACACCTCTCCATCATCATCCCCGCACGCAATGAGGAACAAAACCTTCCCACGCTTCTGCGCTCACTGGCCGGGCAGTCCATCCGCCCGCGCGAAATCATCGTGGTGAATGACGCCTCCACTGATCGCACCGTCGAGATTGCACAACAACACAGCGCACGCGTCATCAACTCGCAGCCGTTGCCAGACGGTTGGCGCGGCAAAACGTGGGCGTGTCATCAAGGTGCGCAGGCGGCAACGGGTGAGATGCTGTTGTTTCTCGACGCTGACACTTGGTTCGAGCCGGAAGGTTTGCGCTGCGTCCTCGCCGAGTTCAAACAAGCGGGCGGAGGCGTCTTATCCGTCGCGCCGCATCACGCTGTGCAAAAGTTTCACGAACAGTTCTCGGCGTTTTTCAATCTCGTCATGCTCGCTGGCACGGGCGCGTTCACTCTGCGCGGCGACCGCCTCGCACCGCGCGGATTGCTCGGACAGTTCATGCTCATCGAACGTCCGGCTTACCAACGCGTCGGCGGACACGAAGCCGTCAAAGGACGTATCCTCGAAAACTTCTGGCTCGCGGAACAGTTGCGAGCGGCGGGCGTGCCGTTGCGCTGTCGCAGTGGACGCCGTGTATTTGCGTTTCGCATGTATCCGCAAGGCTGGCGCGAACTCGTGGACGGATGGACGAAAGGCTTT
>JANPGI010000342.1:0-2629 GCA_031423875.1 Verrucomicrobiota bacterium
CTGAAACGTCGCTTGCCGAGGATGCGCGCCGCAATTTCTCTTGGTTTTTGGCCGTTCAATTCGTTTAATGTTGGCAAGCTGACTGTAGTGACGCGAGAAATAACCAAAAATTTATGAAAGAAGAATTCGAGAAGCTGGCAGCAGCAGGAAAAATCGAGGGCCGTCAGGTTGACCCGCTCGTTCTACTCACCACCAGCGGCTTTTGTTCGCATCGGAGCTGGGGCTTCGGTCGCATCAAGACGGTTGATACGGTCTTCGCTCGTTTCATCATTGATTTCCCCGGCAAGCCCGGCCACACGATGGACCTGACGTTCGCAGCGGATTCGCTCAAGCCTATTCCCAAAGATCACATCCTCGCGCGCAAGTCGGTTGATCTCGAAGGTCTGCAAAAAACTGCCGCGCTGCATCATCTCGATCTCATCAAAGTTGTTCTCAACAGTTACGGCGGCAAAGCTACCCTCGATCAAATCCAACAAGTCCTCGTGCCAGATGTCATCGCCGACGATTGGAAGAAATGGTGGGAGACGGCCAAGCAAGAGATGAAGAAGGACGGGCACTTCGTTGTTCCCGCGAAGAAGACCGAAGCCATCGTTTATCAGGCGCAGGAAACGTCGTTGCAAAATCGGCTTCTCACGGATTTCCGTGCGGCCAAAGGACTCAAAGCCAAGCTCACCATCGCAACGGAGTTCGTGAAGAGCGCCGACGATCTTGCGAATAAGGAAGCCGCAGTGAAGGAAGTCGTTGCTGCGTTGAACGCCGACATCCCGTCACACATCCGCACGCAGACCGCTGTGGCGCTCGAAGCTATTTTCGCACGCGACGATGTGGCGGCGATCATCAAGCTTCCGCCCGCACCCGATGAAATCTCCGCTCCGCAACTCTGGACTCAGGAAGGCGTGAAGTTCGGCCCGTTGCTGGAAGCGATACCCGCCGCCAAACATCGGCGCACGTTGGAATCTTTCAAAGCCGCACAGCCGGATCGTTGGAGCGAGACGTTGCGCGCCGCGTTGAACATCGTTTCAGCCAAGCTTTGCAAAGAGTTCGCCAGCATCATGGCGCACAACGGCAAGCTGCCGGAGTTGAAGGAAACGCTCGCCCGCCTCATCAGCCAGCACGCGGCCAGCAGTGAATTGCTCCTCTGGCTCGGCAAAGAACGCAGCGATGACTTCGCCGACATCCTCGGGCCGGAAGTGTTCCGCGCCATGCTCACGGCGATGGAACGCGATCAGTTCAACGAGAAACGCTCCAGCCGCCTGCGCGAATTCATGTTGTCCGATCAGGAATTGGTCGCAGACCTCACGGGCACGGCGGACATCGAAGTCGTGATGGACCTCACGCGCGCGTTGAAGTTCTCGCCTGTGTTCGAGGACATGGACAAGCGCTCAATGCTCGCGCGCATCGTCAAACGTCATCCATCTGTTCAACCACTCATCTCCGGCGAACAAACCAAGCAGGACTCCGCGATCTACGTTTCGTGGGAAAGTCTGGAGCGTCGCAAAGGCGAATACGGCGAGCTGGTGCAGAAGAAGATTCCTGCGAACTCCAAAGAGATCGCGACCGCGCGCAGTTACGGCGACTTGCGGGAAAATCACGAATTCAAGGCCGCAAAGGAAATGCAGAAGGTTCTCATGCGCCGGAAGGACGAATTGGAAGCGCTGTTGAATCGCGCACGGGGCACAGACTTCACCAACGTCCGCACAGATGTGGTCAGCATCGGCACGATTGTTCACGCCACCGACTTGAACTCGAAAAAGAGCGAAGTGTTCACGGTTCTTGGCGCATGGGATTTCGATGCGGAAAAGAATATCATCAGCTATCTCACGCCAGTCGGCCAGGCTTTGCTGAATCGCAAAGTAGGCGACGAAGTGGAATCTGAAGTGGACGGCACGAAACGTCGGCAACGCATCGAAAAGATCGAGGCTTACAAGCCCGCTGCTCCTGCTGAACCCGCAGCCTGAACAGTTTCAAAGCAACAAGCCCCAAGTTCATCACTTGGGGCTTGTTCGTTTTAATCAAGTCTTGACCCGTCGGCGGCGAATTGGCTATTTTCAGGGCGAAATGAACGGAATTGTCCGACAAGTAACGGCGGTAGTAGTCCTCGTAGTAAGCGAGGCCGTTGGCTCTTGTCGAGATTGAGACGATTTTAACAAGAACCCACGGCTGGAAACGGCTGTGGGTTTTTTGTTGCCCGCGCCGCAAAGCCAAAAAACTAAAAACCGGATGGTTGGATTTGTGGATGAATGGATGAATGGAAATCGCGCATGAGTGTGAATCCAGCAATCCAATAATCCAGCAATCCATCCATCCACCAGAAACCAGTATGAGCAAAACATCCGAAACCGCGAAAGCGAAAGCATCCAAATCCACCGCGCTCAAGAAGCGCAACGAAGTCGGCGCAGCCATGTTGGGCCGCGACATCTTCGTTGAAGCACTCGAACGCGAAGGCGTGGATGTCATTTTTGCGTATCCCGGCGGCGCGAGCATGGAAATCCATCAATCGCTGACGACCTCCAAGATCCGCACCATTCTCCCGCGCCACGAGCAAGGCGGCTCGTTCGCGGCGGAAGGTTACGCGCGCGTCACTGGCAAGGCGGGGGTTTGTATGGGCACAAGCGGTCCGGGCGCGACG
>JANPGI010000343.1:0-16700 GCA_031423875.1 Verrucomicrobiota bacterium
GCGGCGGAATTCTTCCATGTTCTCCGGCGGATATTCTTTGGAGGTGAACACCGTCCACAAAA
This sequence comes from Verrucomicrobiota bacterium, assembly GCA_031423875.1. Classification (GTDB taxonomy): domain Bacteria; phylum Verrucomicrobiota; class Verrucomicrobiia; order Limisphaerales; family JADLHS01; genus JADLHS01. Next base: position 63 of record JANPGI010000343.1, read on the forward strand.
CAGCAGCAAGGAATGCGATGGCGCCGACGTAGAAGGAGATCTTTACGTTCGTAGGAAGCGCGTTTGAACCATCGGCAGCGTCACTGACGCCGAACCAGTTCTTCAGCATGTAGGGCAACATGCCCGCGACGACTGCGCCGACGCCGATGAAGAAACTCTGCATGGAGAAGCCCATGCCGCGTTGTTCTTCGGGGAGTTTGTCAGCAACGTAAGCGCGGAACGGCTCCATGCTGACGTTGATGCTCGCGTCCAGAATCCAAAGAAGTCCTGCTGCCATGTAGAACTTTGGCAGATGCGGGATGAGCCATTCGGCGAGCGAGCCGGAGTTCGGCATCAGGATCAATGCGAGTGAACTAAGAATTGCGCCGATGAGAAAGTAAGGTCGCCGCCGTCCGAGCCGACACCAAGTCCGATCGCTCATTGCGCCGATGATGGGTTGCACCAACAATCCTGTGAGCGGAGCAGCGAGCCAGAGTTTGGCGATCTGATCGTCCGCCGCGCCGAGGTATTTGTAGATCGGACTCATGTTGGCCATCTGCAAGCCCCAGCCGAATTGGATGCCGAGGAAGCCGAAGCTCATGTTCCAGATTTGCCAGAAGGACAGACGCGGTTTGGTCATGGTTGTTGTCGGATTGATAGTGCCGGAAGTGAGCCGATTTTTGCAGGGCGAAGCAATGTTGAAAGCTTGTCAGCGACCCGCACATTCATGCGGAGCGCGAGTGACCACAAAGAAAAAGGCCGTTGCGATGTCGCAACGGCCTTTGAAAGAAACACAGCCGGATCAACGACGGCGGATGCGACCGATGATGAGCGACGCACCGATGCCGAGCAGCGCGAGCGCGGTCGGTTCGGGGACAGCGGTCAAAGTGTAGGAACTGACCAAGTTGCCAGAGTTGTAATTGTCGTTCCAGTTGGCGATGGACTGAGCAGGATTGCCGAGGGCGTCAATCGCACCATCCGCACCGCCGCCGCCGCTGGTGAATACGTCGAACAAGAACGAATTCCCGATGCTTAGACCCAGACTTGCAAATGGGTAAGTGATGGTCACGGATGATGAATCTTTGCTGAAGCTCAGGCCACCGGGAGTTGCGTAGGTTGCATTTTGAAGACTCCAGCTACCGGTGTTTTTATAGACTTCCGCTCCATTGCCCCAATCCGCCCAAGTACCAACCCAGTAGTCCATGCCTGAGGACATTCCGATGGGGCGGCTCCAAGCGTTGCCTGCAACGTCACCACCAGCAGTGGTGTCCAAACCGATCATGTATTTACCCCAATCAGTGGCGACGGGATCACCCGCGAGATTGATCTTGAAGATCAGATCAGTAGCGGTGTTGTTCACCTCCACCGATGAAATGTCAATGTGAGCACCTGAGATGATTTCGCCTGTGGAATCAAGATATGTGGCTGCTTGGGCATTCAGCGCAAGAGCGGCCAAAATGCTGGCTGCAATAATTTTTGAATGGTTTTTCATGTTACTACTAAGTTGTTTTGGTTTCTGAACTGGAATGATTTGACTCTAGCAAGCCGTTCCAACCTGTCAAAGGTTTTAGTCCGCACAAACATGCGGTATCTGGTAGCAGGCGAGTTCCGGGACAAAAACAATAGTCAGCTTGAATTGGTTTTGACACACTTTGAACAGGCGTTAACCAAATGAATCTCACCGAGTTGCTAGAGCAGGCCGTGAAGCGATACCCGCAAAAGCCCGCCGTCGTAGAGGAAAGTACGGTCGTCACCTACGGCGACCTCGCGCGGCAGGTCGGCGACCTCGCGCGGCAGATTCAGTCACTGCATATAGATAATGGCAGTCGCGTGGGGTTGGCGTTTCCCAACGGCATCGCGTATGTCGCTCTGACGTTCGCGCTGTGGCGGCTCAATCTTGTGGTTGTGCCTGTTCCGACTGAATGTCCAGAGGAAGAGATCGAGGAGATCGCGGTGGCGATGCAGTTGAGCGGAATCCTCTCACCGAAACCTCGCGGCGAGAGTGTGGCCGTCACCCCGGATTGTTATTTCACCAAACTCAATCCTGCCACGCCGCCAGATAATCATGGACTCAACCTCGCATTCATCCGTTTCACCTCCGGCACCACCAGCGCGCGTAAAGGCGTCGCACTCTCGCATGAAACCATTCGCGACCGCGTCCTTTCTGCAAACAAAGCATTCGGCATCACGACGGACGACACGGTGATCTGGTGTCTGCCGATGGCGCATCATTTTCTCATCACCATCGTGCTCTACATCGAGGTTGGGGCTACAATTGTGTTGGCGCGTCATGTCACGGCGAAACCATTTCTCGAAGCGGTGAATCGTTGGAAGGGCACGGTGCTTTACGCCGCGCCGTTTCATTTCTCAATGTGGGCGCGGGATAATTCCAACGTGCAGATTCCCTCCGTGCGTCTGGCCGTCTCCACCACCTGCGCGCTGCCGCAGACGGTTGCCGACGATTTTTTCACGCGCTTCAATCTCCCGCTCGTGCAAGGTCTCGGAGTCATCGAGCTTGGTCTTGTGGCGTTGAACACAGACGCGCCGCGCGAGAAGTGGAATTCCGTCGGGCAAGTCGCAGGTGATTTTGAGTTGCGCATCGTCAATCCGGACGCAGATGGCTGCGGCGAACTCGCCGTGCGTGGTCCGGGAATCTTCGATGCCTACGTCGCGCCGTGGGTTCCGCGTGAAGAAGTCTTGCGCGATGGTTGGTTCTTCACCGGCGACATCGGTCGTTTGGACGCAGACGGTTTTCTTTTCCTGCTCTCGCGCAAGACCGCTGTCATCAATCTGGCTGGCCGCAAAGTCTTCCCCGAAGAGATCGAAACCGTGCTCAACCGCCATCCCTCAGTGAGCGAATCCCGCGTTTATGGCAAACTCCATCCGCACCTCGGCGAAACCGTGGAAGCCGAAGTCGTGTTGAGTTCGCCCGACGCAAAGCTTGATACCATCCACGCCTACTGTCGCGAGCATCTGGCGTCCTACAAGATTCCCACGCGATTCACCATCGTCGCCGCCTTGCCACGCACGCCCGTCACAGGCAAGATTCGCCGCGCCGCTCCGGTGGCTTGAATGATTGAACCGCAAGAGATCGAAACCAAACTGCTCGACTTCCTGAAACGTGAAGTGTTCGCAGCCAACGTCGTGGTCGCGCCCGAAACCGATTTGATCGCATCCGGGTTTGATTCCATGTCGCTCGTGCGCGTGCTGCTGTTCATCGAACAGAGCTACGGCTTTTGGATTCCCGAAGGCGAGATCACGGGCGACGCGCTTCAAAATGTCCGTTCCCTCGCTGCCACCGCTGCTCGCATCCTCAATGCCCGGTGACCTGCCACTCAACGGTTGCGATTTTCTCATGCTCGGTTTCGATCATGAGATGCGGCGGCGTGGTTACGCGGGAAATTCCTGTCAGATCGAACTCGAACTCGACTCCGCCATTTCACCCGACGCGTTGAGCAAACGCATCGCCGAGTTAGTGAACCGCCATCCGATCCTCCGCGCGCGTCCCGGCGGCTGGTTCATGCCGAAATGGAAACTGCCTCAGGAAAATGCGCCACTGCCTCAAGTCCGTGTCCATCGTGAGCAACCTGGCCTGCGCGAAAAACTCTGCGATGAACCGCTCAACATGAGGCGCGGCGAACTCTTTCGCTTCGACCTCGTCGAACGCGATGGCGGACGCATGAATGTCATCTTCACTTGGGCGCACACGCTCATGGACGCAAACAGCGCCGAGCATTTCGTCGCGCTCGTCGGGCGCGATGATGTTCCGTTGCCTGCCACCGAGCAGCCGGTTTCCACGCGCCCCAAAAAAACTTTCGTCGAGCGGCTCAAGCTCGCGCGCAAAAGCGTTTTGCAGTTTGATGAGTTCATCAAAGCCCAGCCCCGCACCGTTGGCGTGAGATTTCCTGATGCGGCCAAGGTGCAGCGCTTTTGCGTGGAGCGATTTTCTGCCGAGGAAACCGCTCGCGTGCGTGCCAATGGCGTGAAACTTTGCGGCGCGTTCGGCGGCGCGCAATTTCACGCTTCCGCCGCGATGGTCGAGCTGCATCAGCTTCATCAACGCATTGGTTCGCCGAGCGCGAGTTATGTTTTGCCCGTGCCCGTCAGCCTGCGCGCCAAGGGTTCGGTCGAGCCGCTCTTCTGCAATCAACTCACGATGATGATGACGCAGTTTCTGCCGCAGCATCTCGATACGACCGCCGCCGCCGTCGCCGCGCTCAAGCCGCAGATCGCGCAAGCCATGCGTGACGGTTTGATCGAAGCCGGTGTCGCCATCGCGGATATTTCGCGTTGCCTGCCGCTCGCGCCGTATCTGTTCATTCTCAAATCCGGGTTGCGTGGAGAAATCTGCTCGTTCTTTTATGGCGACACCGCCGCCGTCACGCCGCTGCTCACTTCATTCTGCGGTGCGAACATCCGTGACTTCACTCACGTTGGCGCAACAACACCTTCGCCCGGCATCGGCGCGATTTTCTATTCCTTCCGTGGCGAACTGCGCGTCACAGTCTTTCATCTCGAAACACATTTTTCTGCTGCCGAAGCCGGATCGTTTGCCAAAGGACTTCGCGCGCGCCTGCTCAATCCGTGAAAACGCGCGTGGACATAGCGGTCATCGGCAGTGGCGCGGCGGGAATCGCCGCTTCGGTTTGCGCGGCTCGTGCGGGCTGTTCTACTCTCATACTCGACTCACGCGCCGCTCCCGGCGGCACGGGTGGCTTCAGTGGGTTGACCACGCTTTGCGGTCTCTACGATGATGCGGGCAAAATGTTGAATGACGGTTTCACGTGCGAGTTTGCCCAAGCCGTCGCTGAATCTGCACCCGTAAAGATGGGGAAAGTTTTCGTTCTTCCGTATCGCCCGGAGAAATTTCGCTCACTCGCAGAGAAACTTATTTCCAACACGCCCAATCTCCGCGCGCAATGGAACACGCCGCTCGCGGATGTCGTGGTTGATGGAGGCCGCATCTCGCATCTCAACGGCATCGAAGTCGGCGCAGTGATTGATTGCAGCGGCACGGCGGAAGTGGCCCAAGCCATCGGCGCCGAAACTCTCGCAACCGACGAATCCACCCAAGCCAGCGCAGTCATCTTCACACTTCATGAAGTGTGGAAATCCCTCGCCACCGCCGCCGACATGGCGCAAGTGTTGTTGCCGCTTGCTCGCGCTGGCTTCCCGCCGCTCAATCTTCAGGTGGGCTTTGAACCAAACACCTTCACCGCCAAGTTCTCGGGTCGCGCCGAGCAAGTGCCGCAGATCGTTGCGTTTCTTCGGGCCAACGTACGCGGCTTCGAGGAGTGCGAAACCTCGCTCGACGAAATCACAACTTCTCATCGCGCAGGTCGCATGATTGTTGGGCAATACGTGTTGACAGGTGAAGACGTGTTGGCTGGCCGAAAGTTCTCCGACGCTGTCGCTCGGTGCGCGTGGCCGATTGAACAATGGGACGCAAAGGGCGCGGTGCGTTTCCAATATCTGCCGCCCGGCACGCACTATGAGATTCCTGCCCGCTCGCTCCGCGCGGCACATGTCAAAAATCTTTTCATGGCGGGCAAAACCATTAGTGCGGATGTGGATGCGATTGCCAGTGCGCGTGTGATGGGTTGCTGTCTCGCGACCGGTGCGGCGGCTGGCAATCTGGCCGCCGATTGTCTAAAATCCTCGCCACTCAGATGACGCGATCCTTTGATCAACTTTGGGCCGAGACATTTCGCCACGCGAAAATGAATTCGCCGTTCTACCGCGAATCTCTGCGCGAATTGAACGGCACGCCCTCGTTGTCGCAAGTTCCGTTGCTCGATAAAAAGACTTTATCTGAACGCAACTTAGATTTCCTCTGCGTCCCACGCGAAAACATCGCCGAGATCGTGACGACCAGTGGCACGACAGGAGAACCGTTGCTTTGGATGCTCACCGATGCGGACGTGCGCCGCCTTGCGCGAAACGAGAAACTCTCGTTCGACTGTGTCGGTTTGACGGCGCGTGACACAGTGCTTGTTGCCGTCGCGATGGATCGTTGTTTCATGGCGGGGTTGGCGTATTGGTTGGGATTGCAAGAAATCGGCTGCGGTGTTGTCCGCGCGGGTGCGTCATCGCCGTTGCTCGTGTTGGAAATGATTCAACGCGCACAGCCGACGGCAATCGTCGGCGTGCCGTCTTTTCTACGGCTCGTGGCGGACAAGGCGCGCGAGGCGGGCATTGATCTGAAGAATTCTTCCGTGAAGCGAGTCGTCTGCATCGGCGAACCGATCCGTGATGGAGTGTTTGGATTGAATCCCTCCGGCGCATCTCTCGAAACGGGCTGGGGCGCGAAAGTTTATTCCACTTACGGTGTGACTGAACTCGCGAACTCGCTTTGCGAATGTGGCGCGGGCGCGGGCGGTCATCTGCACGAAGATCAATTGCACATCGAGATCCTCGACGAGGCCGGGCGACCGATGGCCGACGGCGAAGCCGGCGAGATTGTGGCGACAACTTTCGGCGTGGAGGCGATGCCGGTCATTCGTTATCGCACTGGCGATTGCGCTGCGCTTTTCCGTGCGCCGTGCGCATGCGGTCGCACAACGCCCCGGCTTGGGCCGATCGTGGGGCGCAAAAATCAGAAGCTGAAGTTCAAGGGCGCGTCGCTGTATCCGTCCACGTTGACGGCGGTGTTGGAACAGAGCGCAGGCGTGGATGCGTTCGTCATCATCGCGAGGAAAGAGAGCGAGTTGTCCGACGCGATTGAGGTTTTGATTTGCGGTGAAGCATCTGTGGCAATGCTCCGGGAAACATTTCAAGCGCGGGCGAAGATTGCGCCGCAGATTCGCAATGCCACGCGTGAGGAGATCGAATCGTTGCAGATGCCGCCCAACGCACGGAAGCGGCGGACGTTTGTGGATTTGAGATGAAACCCTGCATCGTCATTCCATGCTTCAACCACTCTGCGACCGTCGCGGCTGTCGCTCTCGCGGCATTGCGACACGCGCCAGTAATCGTGGCGGATGACGGCTCGACGGAGACGTTGCCGGAGTTGGCGGGCTGCGATGTCGTTCGGTTGAAACAGAACGGCGGCAAGGCGGCAGCCTTACGCGCAGGATTTCAGCGCGCGATTGAACTCGGCTTCACACACGTCATCACGATGGACGCGGACGGCCAGCATTTCGCAGAGGACTTGCCTAAATTTCTCGCCGCAGCCGTAGCGCAACCGGAAGCTTATCTGGTAGGCGTGCGAGATTTGGTGGCGGCGGGTTGTCCGAAACATCGCCAGCGTTCAAATCGCATCTCCACGTTTTGGTATCGCATCGAGACGGGCGTGAAACTCGGCGACACGCAATGCGGATTCCGCTGTTACCCGCTCGCTCTTGTGCAGCGATTAAAGATCAAGTCGGGTCGCTACGCGTACGAATTGGAATTCATGGTGCGCGCGGCGTGGGTGGGGACGGGGATCGTCGCTGTGCCGGTGAAATGTTCTTACGACGCGGGGCGGACGGGTGTGTCGCACTTCCGCACCGTGCGAGACTTCGTCCAGATCACGAACATGAACATCCTGCTCGTGTTGCAATCGTGGCTGGTGCCGTTGTCGTTGCGGGTCGCGTGGTCGCGCGGAGAGAGGAATGGTTTTCGCTATGCGGTCCACGAATTTTTTTCCGACAACGCGCACGAGCCAGGAAAGATGGCGGCGGCGGTTGGTGTGGGATTATTCATCGGCATCGCGCCATTGTGGGGCGTGCAGATGGTGTTTGCACTGTGGGTCGCGCATCGGCTGCGACTCAATAAAGCGGTGGCTGCGCTGGCAAGCCACATCTCCATTCCTCCGATGATCCCGATTATTTTTTGCGGCGCGCTGACGTTGGGAAGCTGGGTGCTGACGGGGAAGTGGTTTGAATTTTCGTTCAAGTCCATGACGCGACAAGAGTGGCTCGCGGCGGCCAAGGCGCACGTTTGGGAATGGGTGGTGGGAAGTCTCGTGCTGGCGGTGATCGTTTCGGTGACGGGGATGCTGGTGACTTATGCCATCGCGCGGTTGGTTCGTAAAAATGAAAGATAATCTCTACACGCGGCTTTATCTCTGGCTCGTGGCGCATCGGCGCGGCGTGTTGATGGCGACTGTGCTTGTGATGGCGGCGGCGGGTTGGTTCTCGTCGCGGATTGATTTGCAGGAGGACATCCTCGACATGCTGCCGCGCAATGACCGGCAGGTGGATGAGTATCGTTACGCGCTTAAAAAGTTTCGGCAGATAGATCGCGTCTATCTCGACATCGGCATCAACACTGACGATTCCGAAACACTCGCTCGTGCGGGTGAGGAAGTTTTCGCGCAGTTTTCCACGAACCAAAACTTCGGACGCATCACGTACCACATAGAAGCGGGCGGGCAGGGCAAGGTGATCGAATTTCTTACCGGCGCGCTGCCGAATCTTTTCACCGAATCCGATGCTCTCGCGTTGGAGACAAAACTCGCGCCCGGCGAAGTCCGCGAATACCTGACCGTGATGCGCCGCAAACTCGCGGGGCCGGAAGGCATGGTGCTCAAGGACGTGGTCGCGGCGGATCCCATCGGCATGAGCGCGTTGGTGGTGGCGAAGGCGTTGCCATTGCAGACAGGTTTCGGCGACGCGCAGATTGTGGACGGACGCATCACCAGTGGCGACGGGCGACATGTCTTGATAATGGCCGAGCCGAGCTTCGCGTCGTCAGACTCAAAGGCGAGTGCTTCGTTGGTGAAAGAGATGATGCGTGTCGTCGCGGATGTGGAGAAACAATTTCCCGGCGTCCACGTCGCGATCACGGGCGGACATCGCATGGCGGTGGATAATTCCACCATCATCCGGGTGGACGCCACGCGTTGCATCGTCATCGGCTCGGCGGGGATGATTGTGCTGTGCTTCGTGGCATATCGGCGGCGTTGGCTTGCGCCGTTGTCATTTTTGCCGTCGTTGTTCGGAACATTGATGGCGGGCGTGGTGTTGATGCTCTGGCAGAAACATCTTTCCGCCATCGCCACGGGTTTTGCTTCCATCGCGGTCGGCATCACGGTGGATTACGCCATCCACATCATCTATCACCTCGACAACGTAGGCACGACGGATCGGCGCGAGATCGGTCGGCATCTGAGTCGGCTCGTGTTTCCCATCAGCGTCGGTGTGATCACGACGTTGGCTGCTTTCTTGGTGATGATGACATCGCCGATGCACGGGTATCAACAACTCGGCATGTTGGGCGCGATTGGTGTGGTGTTCTCGGCGGGCTTTGCTCTGATCATTTTGCCGCTGCTCATTCCGGTGGCGAAGAAGTCCGGTCAACCACCGCTCTGGTTGACGGCGTGGTGGGAAAAGTATTTCCGCTGGGAATCGAAGCGGCGATTGTGGCTCGTTTTGTTGGTCGTGGTGCTGACGGTGGCGATGGCGTTCGGTGCGAAACGACTTCGCTTCGAGGGTGACATCGCGAAGCTCAACGGCATCAGCGACTCGACGCGCAGCGATGATGCGTTGATCCAAAATACTTGGGGCAACGCGCTCGGCATGACGATGGTGGTGGTGCGTGGCAAGACGCAGGAGGAAGCACTCGCGCAGAATGACCGCGCATTTGAAATGCTTTCTCGCGATACGAATGTGGCGTCCGCTTTCTCGCTCTCGTCCGTGTGTCCTGCGCCGGAAACGCAGCGCGCAAACTTGAAACGCTGGCGTGAATTCTGGACTGGCGAACGTCGCGCTGCGCTGCGCGAGACGCTGAATCAAACAGGCGGTGAACTCGGTTTCCGTGCGGAGGCATTCGCGAAGTTCTGGCAAAGCGTCGAGGGCGAGCGGCCATTGCTCACGCTCGATATGTTTCAAGGCACGCCGTTGGAGAAGGCATTGACTGAACGCGCCGCTCTCGCCACGAACGACAACGCCATCAGCACGCTCGTGAAAATGCGCGACCGCGCCGAAGCTGGGAAGCTGCGCGACACATTGCCGGACGCGATCATCCTCGACAGCAAAGGTCTTGCGGATCACATCGCGGGCCTTGCGAAGGTGGGATTGAATCGGTTCGCGTTATGGACGGGTGTGTTCGTGGCGGTGCTGTTGTTCCTCACGCTCGCTTCGGTGGAACTGGTGTTGATCACGCTACTGCCACTGGGGATCGGATTGTTATGGACGTTCGGATTGATGGGCTGGCTTGGGCTGCCGATTGATCTGATGAACAGCATCTTTGTAATCTTCGTCATTGGCGTGGGCGAGGATTACGCGGTGTTTCTCGTGACGAGCAAGCTTGATGAGTGGCGCGGAAAATCAAGCCACGCCGCAGCGAACAGCGCATCCGTGCTGGTGTCTGCGTTGACCACGATCTTCGGCTTCGGCGTGCTGGTCATCGCAAATCATCCCGTGTTGTTCTCGATGGGCGTGACGGTGTTGATCGGCATGGGCTTCGCGTTTCTCGCCACGCTCATCATCGTGCCGATCAGCATGGACTTGCTATTGTTCAAAAACCCGCCGCGCAGCGCACCGCGTTGGTGGCATCCGCTGGGGACGCTCTGGGTTCTGATTCACCTCGGCGGCGGTCAGGCGTTTCTCTATTACGTGTGGCGACCGATCTTAAAAATTATCTCACCAAGTACCGCCGATGTCCGACTGCGTACTGCGGTGCGAGCACTGGGGCGCAGCGTTGTGAACGCCATGCCGTTCGGCAAACTGGAATATGATCTCACTCCAAAACTCTTCGCGCCGCCGTGCATCGTCATCAGCAATCATCAATCCGCCGTGGACGTGATGATCGCGGTAAGTTTTCCAGCCGATGTGCGGCAGACGGCGAAGAAGCGCGTGTTCGATGCGCCGATGCTCGGCATTGGTTGCAAACTCTGCGGTCACGTCATGGTCGAGCCGAACGATCCTGCGAAGACATTGCAACGCTGCCGCGACCGGCTGACCGAAGGCGCGTGCGTGCATTTTTATCCTGAAGGCACGCGGTCGCCGGACAGTTTTGTGCAACGCTTCCATCGCGGCGCGTTCGAGCTGGCGGTGGAATTGAATCAGGAGATTTTGCCCATCGTGATCTGCGATTCCAACACCGCGATGCCGCGCGACGCGTATTGGTTTGAACCGTTTCATTGCACAGTTCGCGCACTGCCGCGTGTGACGCCCCAGAACTTTGATTACTCACTGGGCGTCGTGGCGTTGATGAAGCATTGCGAAACCATCGTGCGCGAGGGGTTGCAAAAGGAGTTGTACAAGGACAACACGCCGCGCATCGTGCGCCGAAAGATCAACCGACTCTATCGCTACCAAGGCAAATACGTGGAGGAGTTCGTGCGCTGGAAGATGAAGCTGGACCCGGTGTTTCTGGCGTTGGATGAGATCGTGCCGCGTCGCGCGCATGTGCTCGATCTGGGTTGTGGTTACGGCATGGCGACGCATTGGCTGGCGACGTTCACCGACGCGCGGACGTTCTGGGGCGTTGATTATGACGAGGATAAAATCCGCGTAGCGCAACGCAGCGCGCCAGAAAGTCCGCGCATCGAGTTCACGCATGGCGATCTGCTGACGTGTGACTATCCCGCGTGTGATGCCGTGCTGCTGCTCGACGTGCTGCACTATTGGACGGCGGAGAAACAGTTGGCAATCCTCACCAAAGCGCGTCAGGCGTTGCGTCCCGGCGGGCGACTGGTCTTACGCGACGGTGCGCGCTCGGAGACAGTGGCCCACCGCAAGGTGCACAGATGGGAAGAATTTGCCACGCGCGTGGGCATGAACCGCACGAAGGAAGGTTTGCATTTCCAGACGCAGTCGGAGTTGGAAGCGATGTTGCAACGCGCGGGTTTTACACGCCGGGAAATCAAGAGCGGCGCGGGCAATGACTCCAACGTGATGCTGGTGGCGTGGGTGTAGTGTGAAGTGTCAAGTCAGTCAGCTTCCTCAAAGTAATTCTGATCGAGTTCGTGAATTTCGTAGCGTTCAACCACACGAACGCCGATGCCATGCCGCAGCATCAAATCAATAAGCATTTGCCCATCTACGAGAACAACCTTGGTGGTCGAACCGCGGGCGACAAACTCTTTCGCGGTTGCCGCAAAACTGCTCGTTGTGATAAATACTCCCTTGGTTACACCTTGCCCCGCGAGCGATCCGATGAACGCTTGTACTTCTTTTCGATCCACTTTTATGTCTGGCCGGTAACGTTTGGCTTGAACGAGAACTTGGTCTAAGCCAAGTGAGTCTTGATTGATTCGTCCGTCAATTCCTTCGTCACCACTGCGTCCCAAGTGTTCAGCAGCATCCTCACGTGAACCGCCGTAGCCCATAGCGGTGAGAACATCGAGTACTAGCCGTTCAAAAAACGCTGGCGATTGGTCGACGACGGTTTGGAGTAATCGTCCGCGCAGGTCTGAGCGCAATGCTGCTACCTCACGAGTGATAACCTCCTGCGGAGTCGCAGTAGAATTAGAAGACAACTCCTCGGCGGGTGCTTCTTGCCGGGCGTTGTCTCTTCGTTTGGCGCGACCAGCCTCCCATGCATCTTCAAATCCATCGACTAATCGGAGATCGGCGATGGTGATTACTCCGGGATGTGCTGCTAAAAATTGTTCTGCCTTCTTTGACGCCCGGTAGGTCTTTGGCTCCGTTTTCTCGATTAACCCGGCTTTAGTAAGAAACGTCATCGCCCAGCCAGTTCGGTTGCCAATAACAGTCGAAGCACCGCTCGGGATGCGCTCTTCGCGCTGTTCAGCAGTCAATGAAAAGTGCTTGGTCATCGCCTCAGTCGCTGACCGGCGGGTAACGGGTTCGCGCTGGGCCAAATCAAGTATGGGACGAAGTAGTTTGTCGAACGTTGGAATGCTCATAGGAATTTCGCTTGGATTGTCTTACTCGGTTGTTTGGCGGGTATCAATTTGATTTCACAAAGTTATGCATCGTGGTTTTAACGCCATAATGCATTGGAGGACGAATTCCACAAATTCTTCGCGGGGCAGATCGCGATATTTTTCCGGCGGGATGGCAGCACCGATATGGACTCTACTTTTCCGCCGGATACACCGTGATGCCAACGCGCTCGATGTGTTCACACAGGGGGCGCAGCTTGATCAGGTGAAAGGCTTTCACATCGTAGCGGTAGGGCAGCGGCAAGTCGTCTAATTCAGCAGCGATAGACTCAGTGCGAACGACATTGCTGAATGACAATATGTTTTCACGATTTGTTTTGTGAATCCGCTTCTCCTCAACAAAAACACACCCCGTTGTCAACTTGTCGCTGGTAACTACACGTCCGTGCATCTCCGCTATACTCAGAAGAACGAGCCGAATACCGAAGGGATTTCTTTGACGACCACCCGCAAGCTGAGACCGCGTTGGCGCAGCTCGGCATCAAGTTTCTCGTCCGATCCCTTGGGGCTTTCCAAAATTCTGTTCACTTCCGCTTCGTGTTCCGCAAAACGCTCGGCATGAGGATGACGGGCATCGCGCCAGTGTCGGAGCAATCGTTCACGGGAATCCGGAACGCGCCAGAGTAGGCGACCGTATTCCAGCTTGGCGTATTCCTGAAAATGGATGCCGTTCACGAACATGGCTTGAGTCTAGCATCTGGTTTCAGCCAATCAAACCAATTGACTTGGCCCATTCGGCGTGGGCGCGGTCGCGGGGCTCGTTGCGGCGCAGTTTGGGTGCAAGGAGGTCAGCGGGTGACGGCACACGCAAATGTAATTTCCCAATGAGTCGCGTCGTCGCGCGCTGCTCCCAGCAAGCTGGCAATTCGCGCAGAACGGATTCAGGCATCAGATTGATGTGCCAGCCGTGAGTCCGCTCGAATTCGCTGCCGATCAGTGCTTCATAGCAATGCGTGGCTACTTCGTCACTGTCCGTGACCGGATCAACATACATGCTGGCTTCGGGTAGTTCCGCAGCAACGCCGCGATCATGTGCGTGCCAAAGCAAAGCTGCTGAACCAATCAGCGTCAGATTGCCGGGCGCTTTCAGACGGGCACCGAGTTCGGCAAGCCATTCGGCCACTTGCTTTCCATTTTTGAGTTCGCGGCGGGGCATAGTTCAAATAAACAGTTCAACGCGACTGTTTCAACAACCACTCGTAAAACTTCGGGTCGGCGTAGGCTTCCTTCCACGAGTCGTGTTTGGCTTCGGGATAGACGGTTAGCTTGATGTTTTTGACGCCGGCTTTTTTCAAGGAGTTGACTACGCGTTCAGATTCGATAGGTGGGACGACGTCGTCTTTCGCGCCGTGAAAAGCCCAGATGGGGAGCTTCTCCAGTTCCTTTTTCTTGTCCCAAGTGCCGAGGATGACATCAATCATGCTCGCGCCGCCGCAAATCGGTGCGATAGCGGCAAACTTGTCCGGGTGCGATAGCCCCAGCTTCCAAGTGCCGTAGCCGCCCATGCTCAGGCCGGTGAGATAAATGCGGTCATTGTCCACAGCGTAATTGCTCTCGATGCGATCGAGCAACTGGAGCAGCGGTTCGTTGTCCCACAGTTCACCTGCCGGACATTGTGGCGCAACGATGATGAACGGGAAATTCGTCCCTTGCTTGACCAAGCTCATCGGTCCGTGGATGGCAGCTCTGTTCACGTCCGTGCCGCGTTCGCCTGCGCCGTGGAGGAACAACATCAGCGGCCATTTCTTGTCGCTCGATTTGTTGTAATCCGGCGGCAGATAGAGCAAATACTTCAGTTCGCCGGTGCGTGTGCTTTTCCAGTCGAGCGTGGCGGTGGTGACGGGGCTGTTGCTGGTTTGAGCTTTGGCTTTCATGGCGGAGAAAACGGCAACGAGGGCGAGAAGCAGGCTGAGTGTGGTTTTCATAAACAGTTTCTGACCGCGCCTACATGATTTTGAGTTTCGGCAAATCTTGGGAATCAATCAGGCCGACTGGTTCTTTCTTCGCATTCACCACGATCAAGTCGTCAATGTTGCGCTCGTTGAAAATCTTCAGCGCTTCCACGGCAAGCGCAGCTTCGCGGATGCAAATAGGATTCGGCGTCATCACGGTTTTTAGCGAACGGGAGAGGAGTTGTTCATCCGTGGACATCCTGCGACGGAAATCTCCATCAGTGAACACACCGGTAAGTTTGCCTCGGGCATTGATGACGGCGAGGCTGCCAGACTTGGCCTTGGTCATCACGAGCAACGCTTCCTTCACCGTGAGATTTTCTTCTGCCACTGCGTTGCGCTCACCAGTGCGCATGATTTCGCCGACGCGCAACAACATGGCCCGACCGATAGCGCCGCTGGGATGATACTTGGCAAAGTCGCTTTGCTTGAAACCACGCGCTTGAAGAACAGCCATCGCCAGCGCATCGCCCATCACGAGTGTCGCAGTAGTGCTGGATGTGGGTGCGAGATTGAACGGGCACGCTTCCTTGGGAACATGAACGTTCAAGACGATGTCGCTGTGCCGGGCGAGTGAGGATTTTAATCCGCCCGTGAGCGAAATAATTTTCACCGAGAAGCGTTTGATCGCAGGAAGCAGGTTCAACAACTCATCCGACTCACCAGAGTAACTGAGCGCCAGCACCACATCACCGTCGTTGATCAGGCCGAGATCGCCATGGAGCGCATCCACGCTGTTGAGCAAGACGCTAGTCGAGCCGGTGCTGGTGAGGGTGGCGGCGATCTTTGCGCCGATGTTGCCGGACTTGCCGATGCCGACCACGACGATCTTGCCACGGCGATTGACGGCAGCGGTGATCGTCGAGACAGCGGTGTCGAAAGATTTATCGAGCTGGGCGCGCACGGCTTTGAGCGCGGCAAGTTCGATATCGAACACTTCACGGGCTTTTGCGAGGTGACTCACGGGACGAGGATGAATCGTGGCTCACGTCAATTCAATCACGAACACTGTCGCCGTCTATTGCTTGACGAGCACGGCGACATCACGTTTCAACCAGCCGATGCGGCGGGTGTCGTCGGTGACTTGTAACCAATCGTCTTTGCTATCTATCACGCGCAGTTCAGCGCCGTCGTGGGCGGTGAACGTGGAAGGGGATTGTTCCAATGGACTGTTTCGCACGGTGGCGTCGGTCACTGTCACGATGGCGATTTTTCCTCTGACATTTTGTGAAAATGCTAGAGCCAGACACACGCATAGAATTGCCGTGCCGCCAGCGGCCAGCCATGTCCAGTTGCGCAATATTGGAACAAGCGCGGGCTTGATCTGTCGTGCGATGAGCAGGCCGAACGTGATCCACACACCCGCCACGCAAAGCCATGTCCATTCGTTCACGCTCAACGCGCCGAGCCAGCGTTGCCACGCGGAACTCTTGATCGTCGGGCCTTGAATCCGGTTGCGGGCGAATTGTAGATTTGCCCTCAGATCGGGATCGCGCGGCGCGATGGTTTCTGCGTGGCGATATGCGGCGATGGCGCGGCCAATCTGCCCGGCCTTGAACTGCGCGTTACCGAGGTTGAAGTAGAGCGCGGGAGAAATCGTGCCTGAGGCCGCGAGTTTTTCGTAGGCAACAGCAGCATCAGTGAATTTATTTTCTGCGTAAAGTTTGTTGGCGGTGTCGAAAGCAGATTCAACTTCTGTGGCCGCGAAGGAGTGTTGGCATGTGAGAGCGAGCAGGAACAGGAGAGTGGCCGTCCTCGGCCACAGCAATTGTCGCCAGAGGCACGACAATGTGACAGGCGGACAAAGCGGCTTCCCTCTCCCCTTCCGAAGGGGAGAGGGATTGAGGGTGAGGGGAAAGGCGTGATGGACGT
>JANPGI010000344.1:0-2468 GCA_031423875.1 Verrucomicrobiota bacterium
GGTGATAGGAGACGGCGGCGGTGATGTGTTGGAGCCGAAGTTCCAGCAAGGTGCGTTGGGCGTCGAGCAGTTCGATCTGCGAGAAACGCGCCCGTTCGATGCCGTCGCGCGCCAACTGCAAAACGGATTCGGCGTCAGGCAACATCTCGCGTTCGAGCGCGTCGAGTTCCGTCGCGGCGTGAAGCAATTCTTGCGAGATGCCAAACAATGCGGTGCGCAGCCGGAGTTCTGTGCCTGCCGCTTCAACATCTACCTTGTCTCGCAACGCCCGCGCTTCGGCCCGCGCGCCTTGTTGCCGGTCACTGAATGGGAGCGGCATGGAAAACTGAAACACGAAGCCCACGTCATCCGGCCCGGCGAATTGGCGTACGCCCGCGCCTGCGGTGAGATCGGGCCGACGGCGGGCGTTGGCGAGTTTGACTTCCGCATCACGCACGGATTTTTCGCTGGCCCAGCGCGCGAGTTCGGGACTGCGCGCGATACGCGCCGCGAGTTCGTCGAACGAGGGCATCGCAGGGCGGACGAACAAGTCTGCCTGGAGTTCCCCGAAGTTCGCGTTGGTCGCGCCCCAGAGCGCGGCCAATTGGCGGCGGGCTACGAGCAACTCGTGTTCGGCATGTTCCTCGGCGATGCGCGCTTTGGAGAGCAGGATGTTGGCGCGTTTTTCTTCGATGGGCGAGGCGCTGCCAGCCTCCACGCGGCGTTTCGCCAGCGCGAGCGTTTCTTCTGCGAGCTTCGTAGTTTCGCGGGAGAGCGTAACCTCGTGCTGGTCACCGACGACGTGAACGAATCGTTCGGCCACGGCGGCGAGGACTTCGACGCGCGCGAGTTCCGCTTCAGAGCGTTTGCGTTCGCGAATTGCGTCGGCTACTTGAGTTCGGGACGTAAGTTTGCCGCCAAGTTCGAAAAGCTGGCTCAGTTGCAACGTGGTTTGCGCGGAGCGCGCACCACGAAAATCTCCACTGCCCAGCACATCTTCGACATCAAATGAGAGCGTAGGATTGGGACGCACCACGGCTTGCAGCTTGCGGGCATCGGCAGCTTGTAGATCGAACCTGTGGGCGAGAAGCGCAGGATTGCGCGCGAGTGCAAGCGTGGCGGCTTCGCGTAAAGCGAGCCGTTTGGACGCCGGTTCGGGCGGGGCATTGGTTTCGCTTCCGACGGCAACCTTGGTGACAAGGCAGACGCAGAAGATTCCTCTCGTCAGCGCGAGACGGATTAAGGGGCGGTATAATTTTGACATAGGCAAACCACGGACAAAGGGACAAGGGAAATTCACAGCAAGCACCGTCACGCGACGGGTTGCAAAACAAAAAGACCTGAACCCACCGCAGGCGCGGAGCATTCAGATGGAGCGAGGAATCAAATGAGCAGGACGATCGTACGCAGGCAAAGTAATCCTGTCGTCAGCGGAGGGGGAGAATCGGAGGGAAGCGTCAATGCGAGTTTTGCCGAAGCTGTCGCGGTGACGGCGAAATCAATTGGTCGAACTACGATTGGTGTTCCGAGCGTCGGTGCGGGAGAGTTGATGCTGCGCTGCCTGATCTGGTCTGGGGTTTCGCCAAAAATGAAATGCAGGACATGGTCGCGCCCGGCGTGGTCATGCGTTGAAAAGAGATCGGCGATCAAACCGAACGACTCTTCATGGTCATGGTCAGAAAATGGTTGGTCGTTATTGTGCGACAGCTTTACGTCCAGATGATTTTCGTCGGCGTGAATCACCAATTGATGATCGTGTCCATGCTCTCCCGCAACCCAAATGGCGGTGCTGATCAATAAAGGTTGGAAAGTGGCGAATAGAAAGATGAACAGTGCCAAAACATTTGCGGTCTTTTGCCAGCAACTAGTCTTGGTTGATACAATCTGGTTCATTTCGATTTCGAGTTGAGACTTGTTAATCCCAAGAAGCAGGTCAAGCGCAGATTGCATTTTTTAATCATGTCTCTGCTCCGAGTGCCTCACTTATTCTGGGACTCAAATGTCGCGAGGAGTGGACGGTGATCAGAGCCTTGTCCCCAGTTCGGAATGACGGGGATGAAGGTTTGATCTTTGTTCCATTCGCGGGCCATTCCGGGACTGAGCAGGAGATAATCTATGCGGCTGTAACTATCCAATGCTATTTCTTGATGGATGCTGCACGATGTTCAAACCAAAGGTTTTTTCTAAAAGAATATGTTCCGCTGTTGGTTGAAAATACAAAATAATCGGCTGTCGGCAACTCATCATGTCTGTTTGTCTTTCGAGAATCTATAACGTACTCAATTTTCACTGAAATCGTTTTACTGTTGTATTTCCACAATCGGATTGCATACACGTTTTCATCCAATGTGTTCTTACCATCCAACTCTTGTGGAATGTTCACCAATCCCTGACCGTCCCAAGCGGAAGCTTTAATACTTCCCGCTATTGGAACGTGATTTAATAAAGCGAGAAACACAAAAGAGTCGTTGGTGTTTTCTATAAGAGAC
>JANPGI010000345.1:0-9721 GCA_031423875.1 Verrucomicrobiota bacterium
GCCTTCTTCTCGACAACGAGCGCGCGATAGTTCCACTCCGCGCCAGCCTCGATCACCTTTTGATAATCGCTCGCCGTGCCGACCTTCACGCCAGCGGCATCAAACAATTCCAGTTCAACCTTCACGCCGAAACGTTGGCGGTTCGTGGTGTTCACGATTGTCCCAACCGCATAGACGAGTGAACTCCCCTGCCCTTTGCCAAGTGACACCGGCGATACGCGGAAACCATTTCGAGCAAACGGATCAGGCAGCGCGGCGGGTTCAGTCGTCTTCGTGGTGGTCTGCCCCTGCTCTGCGCTCAATCGTTTCGCGCGTTTCAGCGCGACCGATGCCCCGACAAGTCCACCAATCAGAATAACGACGGCGATGATCGTGAACACAATCGCCTTGGTTCGGAGCGGTGAACCTTCCTCCGGCGGGCGCGCAAGCAGCAACTCCGTCGGCTGCTCGCAGTGCGGACAATCCGCAGACGTGCCAACATCTTCGGCGTGGAACTCGATCGGCTTGCCACAGTGCTGACATTCGCCGCGCAGATTTTTGATCTTTAACATCTTCGTGTAGGTGGCTAAAAATATTGAAACCTCAGCCTAGCCGTGGGCGTCAATTGTCATATTGTTAATCCTATGAACGCCGACGACAAGTATAAGCAGGAACACTCCGCCCAACTTTCGGATCACTTTCTCACGCGCCGCCAGTTCTTGAACCGCGCTGGCATGGGTTTTGGCGCGCTCGGTCTTGCCGCGCTGTTCGGTGAGGGCATTTTCCTCAATGACGCCCGCGCCGCTGGGGAGAGTTCCGCTGAATCGCTGCTCCCCAAGTCGCCGCACTTCCCCGCCAAAGCCAAGCACGTCGTCCACATCTTCGCCCAGGGTGCGCCCTCGCACATTGATACCTGGGATCCCAAACCATCACTCGCCAAGTATGATGGCAAATCCATTCCGGGTTCAGACGGCGTGGCGATGGCTTCTCCGTTCAAGTTTGAGAAGAAGGGCAAATCTGGCATCGAAGTCAGCGAAGTTTTCCCCAAGCTCGGCGAACTCGTGGATGACCTCTGCATCATACGCTCCTGTCACACCGACATTCCCGCGCATGAAGTCGCCACGGTGTTCATGAACACCGGCTCGACGCGACAGGCGCGACCGAGCCTCGGCTCGTGGGTGCTTTATGGTTTGGGCACGGAGAACCAGAACATGCCCGGCTACGTTTCGTTACGCCCCGGCGGGCCGCCGCCCGGTGGCAGCGCGAATTGGCAGGCTTCATTTCTCCCCGGTCATTATCAGGGCGTGAGCATCAACACCAAGGTCACCGCCGTGGATCAGTTGATCGAGAACATCAAGAATCCCTACATCTCGCTCAAGGAACAGCGTCGTCAGATGGACTTGGTTCAACAACTCAACGAACTTCACGCGCAGAATCTCCAGAAAGATTCGCACCTCGAAGCGCGCCTGCAATCCTACGAGATGGCGTTCAAGATGCAGACCGAGGCCACGGACGCGTTCGACATCAGCAAAGAACCCGCACTCGTGCGCGAGGCTTACGGCCGCACGTCGCAGGGCAATCAACTGCTCATCGCCCGCCGCCTCATCGAGCGTGGCGTGCGCTTCGTACAAGTCTGGGCTGGTGGTTGGGATCATCATCAAGACATCGAAGACCGCTTGCCGGAACGCGCGAAAGAAATTGATCAGCCGCTCGCCGCATTCATCGCTGATCTTAAACAACGCAATCTGTTCGACGAAACCCTCGTCATCTGGGGCGGCGAATTTGGTCGCAAGCCCGTGAAAGATCGCAACGGCAACGACAATCCTGGTCGCGATCACAACGCGAAAGCGTTCACAACCGTCTTGGCTGGAGCAGGCGTGAAGCGCGGCGCAGTCCACGGTGCTACCGATGAATTCGGCAACGCCGCCGTAACTGACAAAGTTCACATCCACGATCTGCACGCGACGGTGTTGCATCTGCTCGGTTTCGATCACACCAAGCTGACGTATCGCTACAATGGACGCGATTTCCGCCTGACCGATGTGAGCGGCAATGTGGTGAAAGGAGTTCTCGCGTGATGAAAAGCTCCAACGTGCAAATGCCAAGCTCCAAGCTCCAAGCTCCAAGCTCCAGAGAATCATCAAATCTAAAGCTCCAATCCCGAAAGTACGCCGGTCACGTTTTGAAGTTTGAAGCTTGGAGCTTCTCTGGTGCTTGGATGTTGGTGCTTGGATGTTTAATTGGTTCAGTCTGGTCCTGCTCCGCCGCAGAATTAACCGCAGCCCAAACCCAATTCTTCGAGAACAAAATCCGCCCCTTGCTCTCGCAACAATGTTACAAGTGCCACAGCCTCACGTCGGAGAAAGTCAAAGGCGGACTGTTGCTTGATTCGCGCGAAGCCACGCTCAAAGGCGGCGAGACCGGCCCTGCCGTCGTACCGGGCAAGCTCGATCAAAGTGTATTGATCAAAGCCGTGCGCTATGACGATGCCGATTTGCAGATGCCGCCCAAGAAACAACTCACCGACGAGCAGATAGCTGATCTCGAACAATGGGTGAAGATGGGTGCGCCCGATCCGCGCTCCGCTACGGATGCACAGAAGGCGTGGAAAGACCCGAACAAAAAACATTGGGCGTGGCAACCACTGACCAAACCCGCTGTGCCTGAAGTGAAGGATTCCACTTGGGGCAAGACGCCCGTGGACAATTTCATCCTCGCGAAACTGGAATCAAAGAACCTCGCGCCCAATCCCATCGCCGACAAGCGCACGCTGATTCGTCGCGCGTCGTTTGACTTGATTGGCCTCCCGCCCACGCCGGAAGAAGTGGATGCGTTCGTCAAAGATGAGTCGCCAGATGCTTTCGCCAAAGTGGTGGATCACTTGCTCGCGTCACCGCACTACGGCGAACGTTGGGGGCGTCACTGGTTGGATGTCGCGCGTTACAGCGACACCAAAGGTATGGTCAAACGCCAACGCGAAGACCCGCACAGTCCCTACGCTTGGACTTATCGCGACTACGTCATCAAGAGTTTCAACGACGACAAGCCGTATAACATCTTCATCATCGAACAACTCGCGGCGGATAAGTTACCCGCCACAAAATCAAATCCAACGAACCTGACCGCTCTCGGATTCCTGACTGTCGGCGAGCGATTCTTGGGGATGCAGCAGGACGTCATCAACGACCGTATTGACGTTGTGACCAAAGGTTTTCTTGGCCTGACAGTTTCCTGTGCGCGTTGCCACGATCACAAGTTCGATCCGATTCCGACGAAGGATTATTATTCGCTGCACGGCATCTTCGCCAGCACAGTTGAGCCGCAGGTGGAAACCGTCATCCAGAAAATTCCGAACACTCCAGAGTACAAAGATTACTACAAGCAACGCACCGATCTGGAGGCAAAGAAGGACGAGATCGAATCCAAGTTTCAGACCGCACGCCGATCACGCGACCGCGAACAAATAAAACTTCTGCAACGCGAACTACGCGAGAACGCCGGACAAACCACGCGCCTCGAAATGACGCATCCCGGCGCAGTGGTACGCGCGATGGCTGTCCAGGATGCGGGGCGTCCAAAGAATTCACCGGTGTTCATTCGCGGCGAAGCGGAAAATCGCGGGGAAATTGTGCCGCGACAGTTTCTGGAAGTCATCGTCGGCGCGACGCGCCAGCCATTCACCAACGGCAGCGGGCGGCTCGAACTCGCCCACGCCATCGTCAACAAGAGCAACCCCCTCACGCCGCGCGTGATGATCAATCGCATCTGGCAACATCACTTCGGTGCAGGGTTTGTCACTACGCCAGACGATTTCGGCACGATGTCCGAGCCACCGAGTCACCCGGAGTTGTTGGACTATCTGGCGTCGCGATTTCAGGACGAAGGTTGGAGCATCAAGAAAATTCACCGGCTCATCATGCTATCGAGCGTGTATCAGCAGACCACGGTGGACAATCCACGTTACGCGCAGATTGATCCTTACAATCGCCTGCTTTGGCGCGCGAACATCCAGCGGCTGGAGTTTGAGTCCTTGCGCGACTCGCTGCTCGCCATCGGCGGCTCGCTGGATGCCAAACTCTACGGCAGGCCGATTGACTTGGAACGCAATCTGGAATCCACACGGCGCACCATCTACGGCGTGGTGGATCGCTCCGATCTGCTGGATGCATTCGTGAATTTTGATTTTTCGAATCCCGATATGGTGAATGGCAAACGCTACGAAACGAGCGTGCCGCAACAGGCCTTGTTCCTGATGAACAGCCCCGTCGTCATCGAACAGGCGAAGAAGCTCGTGGCGTTGGCTGAATTCGGCGACCAAACAAATGATACAGCGCGCATTGAGTTTCTTTACGAACGCATCTACCAACGCTTGCCACAACGTGCAGAGGTTCAACTTGGATTGGATTTTATGGCTCAAGCGCCTTTGACGGAAAAGTTCGTCGAAAAAACCACCCCGACTCAAGCCCGCCCCGCAACACGACAGGAACGGCGACAAGAATTGATCCAAGAAAAGCGGACTGAAAAAATCGGCGGCAAAGCTCCCAACAATCAGCCACCCAAGAAACGCGCTCCGCTCACCGGCTGGCAGGAATACGCACATGCCTTGTTGCAGGCAAACGAACTCTCGTTTGTGAATTAAGACGAAGGCTCAGCCACAAAAAGGCACAAGAAGCACAGAGGCAGAAACCAAATCCACTCGGTCAGGTTGAGGAATAATTTTCATTCCTTCCGGTTTTGTGCCTTTTGTGCCTCTTCGTGGCAATACATCCCCCGAGTTTAGAAGTTGGTTCTGGAAGAGCTGTAAGCCGATTTCTGTCTGCGTTCTTGCGAACGGAGAGAATCATTTGTCTTAGCAGCCGATACCCGAAACCTGTCTGCTTTCACAGACGCGGAACGAGCCGCTCCTCGGTTTCCTATTTGGCCTTGCACCCGATGGGGTTTTCCGTGCCGCGTCGCTTGCGCTTCGCGCGGTGGTCTCTTACACCACCTTTTCACCCTTACCCGCGTCGCTTGCGCAACACAGGCGGTATATTCTCTGTGGCACTATCCGTCGGGACGACTCGCGCCGTCACCTCCCGCGTGTATCTCCGGCTGAACCGGAGTTACGCGGCATCGCGCCCTATGGTGTTCGGACTTTCCTCCCCTGACTTACGCCAGAAGCGATTCTCCGCCCTCCCAGAACCAATGCCACGGTAAATGAAATTTTAACCACGCTCAAGCAGCGAAAAGGTTCAAGCGCAATGAATCCGACAGGTTTTCAAGCTAGCAACCGAGCCTGCGCCTGCCATAGTGATTACTGACATGACTGGCAGAGTGCGATTTGAGCAGACGTGGCAATCTCCCATTCGGAGGATGGGGGTGTCCTTGTTGCTCGTCATAATTTTCCAAACTCACCCCGTGGTTGCACAACTTTCGACCAGCAACCCGCTTGGCTTCTTCACCAATCTCAGTTCACGATTGTTGCAATCTGAATTCGGATTGAACCTGAACCAGATTCGGGTTTATCCGACGAATCAATACACGCCAGCAGTGCATCGCCTGTTACAGGTGGCCGCTAACGTCTGGGAAACCCAGACTAACAGCGAGGCTGGTCTTCCCACCGTCTTCCGCCCGCGCTTTGGCGTAACTAATCTAGCAGTTTGTATTTCCGGCTATGTTTTTGTGACCAATGACAGCGAACTTGCCAGCCTGCCACTGCTCGATTTGACAGCATCTACCAATGTGTCAGCACTAGTTCCGCCGGATGGCAACGCGCTCGTGTTTGGCGTGCCGCTGGTGGTCGGTGCGCGTAAGGGGCTGCCAAACTTCAACGAGTTCGCGATGGAAAGCGTTTTTCAACTGACTCGCAAACTAGAGCTGCGTAAATCGAGTCTTGGAGGCGCAGAAAAAATAAACCAGACCAACCAGCTATTTGTTCTGACAGTGACAATGCCGTGGGGCGTGGAGTTTTGGAACTCGTATGCTTCAAATTACACGCGTCCTGTGAACATCTATGTGACCAATCATTGCTCGGCGACGATGACGAATGACTCTGGAGTTCTCTTCATCACGAATTTCGTTGTGGGTGCATTTTTGCAATCTACCAACTGGCCGCGTTTTCAAGAAGTTAGCCCTAACCCTACGTCCTTCCTTGTACCACTGAGAATAAACTCAACAATTCTCCCACTGACCGGCTACCGACCAAGCCTACCCGGAAACACAGGGTTTGTTAGCCCGGTCAGCAACTCATACGACACCGACCAAACATTCCTCATGCCGCGTTGGGGGCTTACCATCACCAACCGCATCCACGCCAAGATCGTTGATCAAATAACCGGACGAATCATCGACTATGTGCTACTTGGCAACATGACTTCGCATCGCAACCTAACCGATGAGTTCGTTGTCCCAACCACTGGAACAGGCGATCCATTTCAAATTTTATGGGCTACAAACACACTTCCCTTGGGGCGACTTTCAGGAAGACCCGGTGTGATTCAACAAATCCGTATTTCGCGTGGAATCGAAGGTGGAGTTGATCTTTCAAGCCTCCAATGGACATCTTACGGCGCGTTCTCCCCCAACAATGTGAGTGCTGCCGTCGCAGGCTTTAACCAGTTTTTCCAACCCAACAGCACTAGCCTTGTCACAACCGTTCCATTCTCCCCCATAATCCAACTAGCTATGCCGATGATTTGGCAAGTGAACGATCCATTGGTCCATAGTTTTCCAAGCGAACTTTTCAATGTCGCAGAGTCAGGACTTATACGTTGGATAATTCCTCCAGGAATCCTATCCAGCAATACGCCCAGCAACATAGGACATAAGAACCGGCGCTATCATCCTTGGGGGAAATATCCGAGCGACCTTGAGACTGATCCAGATGCCTTCAACGCGACGATTATAGATCCGCTAGTTCGTTCGTCCGAGGATTGGAATTTTCCAACGAATGCAACTCTCACAATCGAATCGCTAGGCCGGATTCATCGTGGCACACCGTGGCAAACGCTTTATCTCAAATCTTCCGATCTCGGCCTAACGAACATTGTTAAGAATCCAGCAGAATGGGTTGGCAACTACAGTTATTTGCCTGCTGCAATCAAGTGGGCTGACTGGGCCGGCATCGCAATTTTATCCGATGGATTCTACACCCGTCCGGTGCGCGATTGGTCACTGGTCGCTTTGATCGCGTCCATGATGAACACCAACGACCCACGCCAACTCATTTCCATCAACGACCTCAATCAAACAAACTGGCTTATGACTTTTAATGGTTTAAGTGCTTTGACCAACACTACAACTGAATCTCAGCTTTTGTCGGGCAATCCCGCCCAATTCCAAACTCTGCCACTGAGTTCCAATTCTCCACAGGTTCTGCTTTTAGTTCAGGGCATCGCAACGGTTCGCGCGAATCAATCTGGTACAGTTTTCCGCAATGTCGGAGAACTGCTGGTAACGCCAACACTCAGCTTATCGTCTCCTTGGCTAAACCAGAATAGTGACTTTCAAATCCAACGCGGCATCACAGATGAAGCCTACGAAAAGATTCCGGCTCAACTTCTATCTCGAGTTCGGGCTGATTCAATCGGGAGCGTCCTTCAATACGGGGCGACATGGCAAATTCAGTTCTCAGGTTTTGATAACTACCCGTATGCAGTCGAGTGTTCCACCAACCTTATCCTCTGGACATCCGTAAGCACACATTATCCGACAAACGGTGTGTTCACATTCACAGATTCTTCCGGTGGAGCTTGGGGAAAACGATTCTATCGCTCAGTGTTGCTGCCATGAAGCACTGAACTGAATATCGTTTGATCGTTGAACAGAGCAAAAACTTTCGCTGCAAAACTTCCTGAAAAATCATTGCCGCAATCCGCCGTGACTCCTAACGTCATCCGCGTGGGTGCGAAACTGACAATCCTCGGCAGTGGCTCGGCTGGCAATGCGTCTTACGTCGAAACAGACGAGACGCGATTGCTTGTGGACGCGGGGTTCAGCGGGCGGCAGATTCGTCAACGCCTCGCCACTCTGGGTCGCGTGCCGGAAAATCTCACCGCCATCCTCATCACTCACGAACATAGCGATCACATCTCCGGCCTTGCCGCCATCGCCGAGAAAGCCCGCATCCCGGTCTATTGCAACCGCGCCACAATGGAAGAGATCACGCGCATCACCAGCGCGAAACTGGATTTTCGCTTGTTCGTCACTGGCGGCGGATTTGATGTTGGCGACATCAACGTGGAAACATTTTCCATCCCGCACGACGCGCAAGACCCGGTCGGCTTCATCCTGCACACGAATAGCGGCAACATCGGTTTCGCTACAGACCTCGGCCATGTCACGAAGCTCGTGTTGGAACGCATTCGCACCGCCAAAGCTCTCGTGCTCGAATCCAATCACGACGTGAAGATGTTGCAGGATTGTCCGCATCGCCCGTGGAGTTTGAAACAACGCATCCTTAGCCGTCACGGTCATCTCTCGAACGAAGCTGCCGCCGATTGCATCCAGGAAATCATGTCTGCCGATCTGCGTCATCTTTACCTCGGCCACCTGAGTCGCGACTGCAACAAACCTGAACTCGCGCAACGCGTGATGCAAAAACGCTTACAGACATTGGGCGCAACGCATGTCCAACTCAACGTCACAGATCAGAAAGCCGCCTGTCCGACGTTGACGCTGTGAACATGATTTTGGGAATGGGGTTTCACGGCGCACCAGCCAGTAACGGACATGAATGATTTTACGCCCGCCCTCACCCCCGCCCTCTCCCCCAGGAGAGGGAGTCAAAATAGACGTCACATCTTGAGCGACAAGCTTCCTGGTAATTCCAGCGGTGAGCAATTTGGCGAAACGCGGAAACAATGTCCCCCTCTCCCGGGGGAGAGGGCTGGGGTGAGGGCGGTTGTCGTTCAAACTTTCTGCCGCCTGCCTTAGTTTTCATCCAGCTTTGAACCATGTTCCACGTCCAGCGCATCGCATCTCTCGATCTCCCCGAACTCGCGCCCTATCGGACGCTCAAGCTTGCCCACGAACATCGCGAGCGCGGCTTCTTCGTGGCAGAGGGCGACAAGGTCGTGCATCGGTTGTTGGCAAACGATCTTGAAGTCGTCTCTGTGCTACTGCCAGAACATCGGCTTGCAGAATACGAACCCGCTTTGCGCGCACGTCGCGAGGATATTCTCGTCTTCTCTGCGACGGACAAGCGAGTGCTCGAAGAACTTGTCGGCTTCGAGTTGTTTCAAGGCGTGTTAGCTGTGGCGAAAGTTCCCGCGCAAGATTCTCTGCCTGCCTTGTTCAAAAAAACTCAACCACCGCGACTCCTCGTCGCCGCCGATGGATTGACCAACGCTGAGAACGTCGGCGTGCTCGTGCGCAACTGCGTCGCCTTCGGAGCGCAGGCGTTGATCGTGGGCGAAACCAGCGCGAGTCCCTATCTGCGTCGTGCCGTGCGGAATTCCATGGGGACAATTTTCCAACTGCCCATCATCGAATCCCATAACCTCGCGCTGGCTCTCACAGAACTGAAACAACTCGGCGTGCGGTGCATCGCCGCGCATCCACACACCGACCAACGCGTGTTGGGCGACGCGGATTTCTCGCAGGATTGCTGCATCGTTTTCGGCAGTGAAGGTCCCGGCATTTCGCCAACGGTGCTGGCGGCGTGTGATGAAGCCGTGGCGATTCCGATGCCGCCGGACGTGGATTCCCTGAACGTGGCGAGCGCAGCAGCGGTGTTTCTCTACGAAGCCAGTCGCCAACGGAA
>JANPGI010000346.1:0-9117 GCA_031423875.1 Verrucomicrobiota bacterium
GCGAAGGCAGCAGCATCACCAAATACAAACTCCTCACCGACATCATCGGCTGGGAAGATGCGTATTGCGACATGGATTGCAAAATCGCTGGAACAGAGAAGGGAATCACCGGCTTCCAACTCGATCTCAAGCTCAAGGGTATTCCTCATTCCATCATGGCCGAGACGGTTGAAAAAGCCCGAGTCGCTCGTTTGGGAATTCTGGCTGAGATGGCAAAAACTATTTCTGAGCCTCGCAAGGAAATCAGCAAATATGCTCCTCGCATCACTACGTTGAAGATCAACCCCGAAAAGATCGGCGCACTCATCGGACCTGGCGGCAAGAACATCAAGAAACTTGTCGAAGAATCCGGCTGCGAAATTGACATCGAAGATGATGGTTCAGTGAACATCTTCTCCGTGTCTGCTGAAGGCATGAAGATTGCCGTTGATCATATCACCGGCATGTCGGCTGAAGCTGAAATTGGCAAAATCTATCGCGGCAAAGTTGTCACAATCAAAGAATTTGGTGCGTTCGTCGAATTCCTTCCGGGAAAAGACGGCTTGGTTCACATCAGTGAACTTGCCAACTTCCGCGTCAAGAATACCGAAGACATTTGCAAGATCGGCGATGACATTCAGGTCAAGTGCCTTGGCGTGGATGAAAAAGGACGCGTTCGGTTGTCACGCAAGGCTGCGATGGAAGATCGCGACAAAGAATTGGCGACAGCCGAGACAGCCCAAGCCAAGTAATCGGATATGACTTCAATCAAATGGCGAGACTCGCGCGAGCGATCTCGCCATTTGTTTTTATTATTGGCGTATAAATCTGACAATAAACGGCAGAAAAAAAAGCGGGAGGTAATTTATGCCAACAATGTATGTTATCGTTGTATTATTCAGTAGCCGGGGACAGAGGGGCGCGGTGTGGCGGATGTGTTGTTCGGCGATTTCAAACCCACGGGCAAATTGCCGCGTCGTTTCCTTTCTGCCTCAAGTGGAAGCGCTGACAAATAAACCGAATATTTTTTCGGCTTGGTTGGCGCATGTTGGCTGTGCCCAATGGACACACTCCAGAAGATGTGAAAACTGCGGGCAAACGCGGCGCGAAGTTTGGGTTAGAGCTTCAACGCCTGCTTCATTCCGCCAGCTCGACAAAGTTCTTCAGCAACTGCAATCCCACCTTCTGACTTTTCTCCGGGTGAAACTGCGTGGCGTACACGTTGTCCTTCCAAACCGATGAGGCAAAGTTCCCGCCGTAATCCGTGCGCGTGGCAACGATGCTGGCGTCCGTCGGCTGCGGATAAAAGCTGTGGACAAAATAGACGTAGCTGCCGTTCTCCACGCCGCGATAGAGCGGGCAATCCGTGCGCGTGATCTCGACCTGATTCCACGCGATCTGCGGAATCTTGAGGCCGGGTTGTTCTGTGAAGCGAACGACTTTGCCGCCAAATATGCCGAGGCCCGCCGCACAACTGTTGAACTCCTCACTCTTCTCGAACAACGCCTGATAGCCCACACAGATGCCTAGGAACGGTTTGCCGGTCTTGATGAAATCGCGCGAGGCTTCGAGTAGTTCCTGTTTGCGGAGCGAGTTGATGCAATCGTCGAACGCGCCCACGCCAGGCAGTACTACGGCGCGGGCATCGCGCATCCCTTCCGGGTT
The DNA here is from genome assembly GCA_031423875.1 of Verrucomicrobiota bacterium. Taxonomy (GTDB): domain Bacteria; phylum Verrucomicrobiota; class Verrucomicrobiia; order Limisphaerales; family JADLHS01; genus JADLHS01. Next base: position 1,645 of record JANPGI010000346.1, read on the forward strand.
CTGCACGATCTGCACTTCCGCGCCGACCTTGAGCAACGCCTTGTGGACGCTGCGCAGGTTGCCCGAACCGTAATCAAGCAAAGCAATCACGAGGAGAGTTTAGCCATGGATGGAATACGGATGAAACACAGATTTTTGAGAAGCGCGGATGCGATTGGCTTGCGACATGATCGAACTCCATGAAACTTCCTCACACAATACCCGCCCAAGTTCGCAAGTTGTTGGTGAGTCCGCGCTTTGTCACATGCACTGGCACGGCGTCTGCCATTGCTTGCCTGTCGGTCGCGAGCGATTCGCATCGGCAGAACGCAGAATCCTCAGGAATGAATATGAACAAGAGTCTTTGTCGCACAATAGGCAGGCTGACGTGGCTGTTGCTGGCTTTGTTGTTCATGCCAAGCGCCAGTCAGGCAGTTGATCAGACTTTTGATTTGTTCCAAACCAAGACAGGCGTGTACTCAAACGTAACGGTGACCACCAAGTCCAAGGAATATATCGTCATCCAACATTCAAGTGGGTTAGCGAGTTTGAAGATCGCTGATTTATCATCCGAACATCATGAAGCATTGGGTTATGGCGTGGCTAAAGGATCTCAGAACGGTTCTCTAACAGTCAGCGCCAAGGCAAAAGCCTTGGTCAGCGCGATTCCGACCAAACAAATTGAGCAAGCTTGGAGCAAGCACGCCCCAGCAGGAACTCCGTCCTTGAAACTGGAGAAACTGGATTCGACGATTATCATCACAGTCCTGGGAGTGTTCGCAGTGTTGTATCTGTTCTTCTGTTACTGTGCTTCATTGATCTGCCAAAAGGCAGGCAAGCCCGGAGGCTTGTTGGTCTGGTTGCCGATCTTGCAATACATCCCGCTTTTGCGCGCGGCCAAGATGTCGCCGCTATGGTTTCTGGCGATGTTCATCCCCCTACTCAATATCATCGTCCATATCATGTGGTCATTCAGGATAGCTGGAGTGCGTGGACAAGGTCTTTTCACAGCCATCTTCCTCATCCTGCCAACTTATCCGTTGGCGTTCATGTATCTGGCGTTCGCTGGCGGATCGTCACCTGATGAAAATTCTCCTCCACGGAAAGTTGCGTTATCCGGGATGACGTTTGATCAGGCTTGAAGTGCCGTTCAACTCCGCAGGTACGCGTCACTTTCCCAAACAGAACGTGCTGAAGATGGAGTTCAGCAAAGCAATTAGAGGTGAAGTCTAGCCACAGATCAAACACGGATAAACCTCAGATTTTCAGGCAGATAACGCTCCCATCCGTAAAGAAGATAGACCCAGAAGCAGAAGAAAATTCCCAAATCCAAAACAATAGTAGCCCGTAAAGAAAACTTTGGGAGGAAGAAGCGACTGGTTGATCCCAATAGAAAATATAACAGACCAATAATAATCCCATGGACTTGCACTACAAAACCCGTTGCAGCGGGGTTTATATCGTTGGTGCCTTTTGAATGGCTCCAAATAACAGTCGGTAAAACCAACAACACTGCGGACAACAAAGCGCGTAGAGTAAATAGAAGACGACGTCGTTCTTTGTCCGACAGAACTCTTCGGGCGGAAAGTTCTATGCCTAGATTTTTAGATTCGTCGGCGTTCATGATTTTGACTTTGCGATTGTCAGCAAATTACGTCCAGAAGAATGATAATCATTTCCCCAAACAGAACGTGCTGAAGATGGAGTCGAGCAAGTCTTCCGTTGTCGTCTTGCCGACGACTTCGCCAACAGCATTGGCTCCGATGCGGAGATCGAGTGCTACAAACTCCAGCGATGCATCCGCGCGCAAAGCATCCAGCGCGAGTTGCACGCTTTCACGAGCGCGGCGGAGTGCGTCTTGATGTCGGGAGTTGATCGTCACTTGTGCCATCTCGTTCGTGACTGCGCCCGACCAGACGAGAGATTTGATGGCGTCTTTGAGTTGCTCAATGCCATTTCCAGAAACACAACAGACATCCACGAGCGGAGTGCTGATTGTCGGCACGGCCAGTTTGCGTGGCAGATCAGTTTTGTTGAGCACGAGAATCCGCTTCTTCTCTGCGAACTCGGCTAAAAATGTTTCGTCTTCCTTCGTCAATGGCTCACTCGCATCTAAGACGTGCAGAATAAACTCGGCGCGGGCGAGTGATTCGCGACTGCGACGGATGCCTTCGCTCTCGATGTCGTCCTTCGCCTCGCGCAACCCAGCCGTGTCAATGAACACAACGGGAATCCCGCGCACGTTCGCGGTTTCCTCGATGGTATCGCGCGTCGTCCCCGCGATGGGCGACACGATGGCGCGTTCGTGACCGAGCAGTTGGTTGAGCAAACTGGATTTGCCCGCGTTGGGACGACCAATGATGGCTGCGCGGATTCCGCGACGAAGAATCTGTCCTTCGTTGGCCGTGCGCAGAAGTTCGTCCATGAAGGCGATGCCGCGTTCCATGCGACCTTCGAGATTCGCGCGCGTGTCCGGCGCGATGTCTTCCTCCGGGAAATCAATGTGCGCTTCGATATGCGCGAGCGTGTGCATCAAGTCATCGCGCAGTTGATTGATGCGCGCGGAAAGTTTCCCGGCGAGTTGTTCGTTGGCGGCGCTGAGAGCGAGCTCGGTTCGCGAATGGATCAAGTCCGCCACGGCTTCGGCTTGCGTGAGATCAAGGCGACCGTTGAGGAAAGCGCGTTGGGTGAATTCCCCCGGCAACGCGAGTCGCGCGCCCGCTTCCAGCACCGTATCGAGAACTGTTTTGGTGGAAAGTATTCCGCCGTGACAGGTGATCTCCACGATGTCTTCGCGCGTGAACGTGCGCGGTGCGAGCATGACGGCGCAAAGAACTTCATCCACTTGTTTGCCAGCGCGCATGACTTTGCCGTAATGGATCGTGTGGCTGTCGGCGGCGCTGGGTTTGCGGGAATTTTTTCCAACTGGCGTGAAAGCTTTGTCTGCCACAGTCAGCGCCTTCGTACCGGAAATGCGGATGACCGCAAGCCCGCCCTCGCCGAGCGGCGTAGCGATGGCGGCGATGGTGTCGTCTGGATTCATCAGCGTGAACAACCGCCTTTTTGGATTTCGTCGAAGTGACCTTGCAACCAGAGCCGCGCTTTCTCGTAACTTTTCCGTTGCATGTAATGCAGCAGATCGGGTGCGGTGCCGCGTGGCAATTCGTTGGCGAGCGTTTCGATGCGCGCGAACAGCGGGAGCAGATTCGGCTTCGGATTGGCCGTGGCCATGGTCTTCACCGCTGCGTCGAGTTCGTTCAAGCTGTCGAGGATGTTGCGTTCGATCTCCGTCATACGGATTGAATAGCCGTTTGCGGCGCGAGTTTCCATCACGGAATGAACCGCCATCTTGCCTGCTTGCAATTCTCACAGCACGGTAGAAAATAGTCCTGTCAATCCAGTGAAGTCGCACCACATAAAGATAAGTAGCCTGCATAGACCACGAATTACAGGACTGGCCGCGTTCACACTGATCGAACTGTTGGTGGTCATCGCCATCATCGCGATCCTTGCCGCAATGCTTCTCCCGTCTTTGAACAAGGGCAAACTCAAAGCTTACGGCATCACCTGCATGAACAATCATCGTCAACTTTCTCTCGCGTGGCGGATGTATTCTGACGAGAACAATGACGTGTTACTCTTCGCGAGCGAGTCGCTCGACTGGGATAAGTTATGGACGGCGGATTATGCTTGGGTCACGGGCACACTTGATCCTCGTTTTCCTGGGCAGGACGATTGGGATCCCGACCTGACGATCAAGAAAAGTCCGATGTGGCCGTACTGCGGCAAAAATCTGGCCATATGGAAATGTCCCGCAGATCACTCCACAGTGCCGGACGCAACCGGGAGGAAACCACGAGTACGAAGCATCTCAATGAACGTATTTCTAGGAGGCTGGGGCGGCACTGATGGTAATTGGGGCGCGATCTTCAGTGCTTACAAAATCTATAAGAAGACAACTGAACTCACCGATCCGGGCCCGTCAAAAACCTTCGTGTTTCTCGACATGCGCGAGGACAGCATTGATATGGGAAACTTTGCGACGCGCATGGCGGGTTGGCCGAACGATCCATCGCAATACGGATTCTACGACCTTCCCGGAGCGTATCACCATTTGGCAGCGGGGTTTTCGTTTGCAGACGGTCACTCGGAAATTCATCGGTGGCGCGATAGTCGCACCATGCCGCCTCTCCGTCGTGATGCCGATGACTATGTGGGCGACAACTTCATTTCTTCCAGCAATCCAGACGTAGGGTGGTTACAGGATCATTCCACCCGCCCCCTGTCCCCTGCTCTGCCGTGAATTGGATCATCGTTCCACTACGCGCTTGTAACCTTGAATGCCTTCAGTGATGGCGCGGGCCATCTGACGGCGATACTCTTCGGTGAAAATCTTTTTCCCTTCCGTAGGATGCGATAAAAACCCGGCCTCGATCAGAGCGGAAGGCATCGTCGCCTCGCGCAACACTTCAAATCGCGCACGTCGCACGCCGCGATCTTCACTACCGAGATTTTTTACGAGAGATTTTTGTATCTGATAAGCGAGTAGAAGATTTTTTGAGTTGTTACGATTGCCCGGATAAGAACCCGAACCAGCTCCCTCGCCGCGCGCGTTCGTGGAAGCAGCACCCACTGGCGTCATGGAATAAACCTCCGAGCCACGCGCCTCATCTCGACCACTGCTCGTGCCATTGAAGTGCAGGCTGATCAACACATCCGCGCCGCGTTGCCGGGCGATGTCCGCGCGCATGGACAATTCGATGAAGCGATCTGAAGTGCGCGTGAACACGACCTTGAAGCCAGCCTTCTGCAATTGGGTGCGAAGTTCTGCGGCGAGCTTGAGCGTGTAATCCTTTTCCTGTCGTCCGAATGCGCGGTTGCCGGGATCTTTGCCACCATGCCCTGCATCAATGCAGATGACTTTCACCTTCTTTCCCGTTTCATTCCGGGGTGCTGCCAGCAGCGGGCGGAACGTGGCATCAATATCCAGTTGCGAGATATAAAGGGTGTCGCCACGCGAGACGAGCGGGTGAAGAAGCCAGAGTTGGAGTCCGTTGAAACGTGCTTCACGTGAACTGACCTCGAACTGGATTTTCGCAGTGGCGTTCGTCAGCAGGAGCGTTTCATCGCGCTTGACCCATCTCGCTTGCAATCCCTGCCATCGCGCCCACTCGGTGATGCGGACGTAGTCCGTGTCGCGGATGCGAGTGGTGTAACTCGCAGCATGGGTCGTCGCTGTCAGCGTGAGCCAGACAGTGAGAATCAGATACGCGAAACGATTCAACATGCGTGCGAACTTTGCCGGGTGGCGCGCGGGTGTTCAAGGTTGGAGTTTATGTCGGTAGCACGACCCGACGACAACCGCGTTTGACCGTGCCTGCGTTTTCCGCCACAATCGCCGCATGGCTAACTCGTTTGGGCAACTGTTCCGCATCACCACTTGGGGCGAATCACACGGCGGCGGCGTGGGCGTGGTCGTGGATGGTTGCCCGCCGCGCATCAAACTTTCTGAGGCCGACATCCAGCCTGATCTTGATCGTCGTCGTCCAGGCCAATCTTCCATCGTCACACCGCGCAAGGAATCCGATACCGTCCAAATCCTCTCCGGCACATTCGAGGGCAAGACGCTTGGCACGCCCATTTCGATGTGGGTGAGGAACACGGATCAACGCTCCGAAGCTTACAACGAGATGGCGGAGAAGTTCCGTCCGTCCCACGCGGACTACACGTATCACGCCAAGTTCGGTTTCCGCGCGTGGCCCGGCGGCGGACGTACCAGCGCACGGGAAACCATCGGTCGCGTCGCAGCAGGTGCAATCGCTAAAAAGATTTTGCGAGAGAAGTTCGGCGTGGAAGTGCTCGCCTATGTTTCGCAGGTGCAGAAAATTAAAACAGACGTGGACGTCAACACAGTCAAGTTTGCCGACGTCGAATCCAACATCGTTCGCTGTCCCGATCAAGCCATCGCTCACAAGATGATCAGGCTCATCGAGAAGATGCGCAGCGAGGGCAACAGCGTGGGCGGCATCGTGGGATGCGTGGCGCGCGGCGTGCCCGCTGGTTGGGGCGAGCCTGTGTTTGACCGCCTCGAAGCTGACCTAGCAAAAGCGATGTTGAGTCTGCCCGCGACGAAAGGTTTTGAGATCGGCAGCGGTTTCGCAGGAACGCTGATGACGGGCTTGGAACACAACGACGCGTTCCGCATGAAAGGTGGGAAAGTTCACACCGTCACGAATCGTTCCGGCGGAATCCAAGGCGGCATCAGCAACGGCGAGTCGATCTATTTCCGCGTGGCATTCAAGCCCGTGGCCACCGTCATGCACGAGCAGGATACGGTTTCAACCCAGCTCAAGAACACGACACTGAAAGGCAGAGGTCGCCATGATCCCTGCGTCCTACCTCGCGCCGTGCCGATGGTTGAAGCGATGACAGCGCTTGTGCTGTTAGATCATGCGTTGCGGCAAAAAGCACAATGCGGTTAGTTTCTGCAACGTCAGATCGAGGAGATACTCACGGCACTTGCACGACGCGGAAGTAACCTTGTGCTCCGCCGCTGCGTGTAGATGTGACCATTGAGATGTCGTTGCCGGTGCCATTCGTCACTGAACCCACGTTCAACCATGTGCCAGTGATGTCGGATACAGTCTGCACCTGATAACGTTTGCCGATCTCCGAGGCGAACTCGATCTCCGCAGCAGTGTATATCTTCACAACGAAGCCCGGCTTATCCAGTGCATTGAGCGGATCGCTGCCGGCTTTCATCTCAGCGAGGTCATTCACGCCATCGCCATCGCTGTCGGTGAGCAAAGGATTTGTGCCCGCAGAAATTTCGAGGGCGTTGCTCACGCCGTCACCGTCGGGATCAGCATTGCCGTTGTAAGTCGTGATCGAGCCAAAATTCGCCTTCTCCCATATGTCTGAGATGCCGTCGTTGTCTGCATCATCTGTGAGGTCGGCGATGGAAGCCTTGAGCACACCGACGGCGTAAGGCGCATTGTGAACGCCGTGGCTACCTTCCACATTGACGAACTGCCAGTTCCAAGCGGCTTGCAGGAATTTGTCAGGCCAGTTTGTCCGAATCGAAGTGCGACCAATGGTTTTCACTAGGCCATCCGCGACGTAATTTCCGTCCGCGCGATAAGCCGAGTTCGGAAGCAGGCGAGAGAGTTGGTTCAACAGGTTTTGCACCTCGGTTTGAACGCCTTGGATGACGCCGTCACCGTCGTAATCTTTACGGGCGAAGTTGAATTCCTCCATCGGTCCATGACACTTCACGCAGACGTCCACCTTATCAATGGTGTTCGTCACGCCTCCGACGATCTGCTGATAGGTCATGCTGAACGAGTGTCCGCCCGCCTTCGTGAATGCGGGATCGCCCGGCGCGACGGGTTGCATGTGGCAGCCAACGCAGACGTTGGTGATCGTGGCGTTGTGTGTTCCACTGGGGATGAACTTGCCATATGTGAATGCGTTCACGCCCTCGATCATGTCGCC
>JANPGI010000347.1:0-2555 GCA_031423875.1 Verrucomicrobiota bacterium
CTGCGCTCGGTTTGCTTGCCGCGGAGGTCGCGCATGAGATACGCAATCCACTCACGGTGATGAAGATGTTGTATCACTCGCTGGACCTGAAGTTCCCCGCCAAAGACCCGCGCTCCGAGGACGCTCGATTGATGGGTGAAAAGATTGAACATCTCAACAAGATCGTGGAGCGCATCCTAGATTTTGCGCGCACCACTGAACCCAAGCTCGCTCCCGTGGATCTGAATGCCGTGGCTGAGGAACTTTGTCTGCTCGTGCGCCATAAACTGTCGAATCAGGGCGTGAAGTTGACTCTCGCCCTACAACGCCAACTTCCGACCGTGATGGGCGACGCGATGCAACTGGAACAAGCGTTCCTCAACCTTATTCTCAACGCCAGCGAAGCGATGGCTGATGGCGGCGCGCTCACTATCACCACGCGCGCGACTCCGACGCAGGTCGTGATTGAGTTCGCGGATACGGGTGAAGGCATGACGGATGAGCAATGTTCGAAGGCGTTCCGTTCCGTTCTTAACACGACCAAGGCCAAAGGCACAGGGCTTGGTCTCGCCATCGTGGGCCGCACAATGGAAACGCACGGCGCAGAACTAGACATCAAGTCGCAACTCGGACGCGGAACGACCATCGCGGTGAAATTTCCGGTGTGAGCGCAACCCGATTGCGTCGCCGGTGTTGAACGATTATGCCTGAACCAACAAAATCAACTTCGGCCAATTCACGGCCGCTCTGGGTGATTGCGATTTCTATGTGCGTGATCGCGGTGTGTCTCGTGTTTATGGTCGTCTATCCAAAATCGTGGAGGGACGAATCTTTGATAAGTCAGGCGGCGAATACGACCGTGAGCGGAGATAAATTCTCGCAGAAAACTTCACTCACACGCATGCCGACATTTGCGAAGCCAACTCACGCAGTTGGCACTTCGCCGACGAACACAACTCCCGCTCCGGTTGAGATTTATTTGAACCAGATAGACGTGACTACGACCAATGTGACGGTCGTGATTCCAGCATTTGTCGGCAGAGCGGCGACCAATCCGGTCGCGTCGCCAGCGGTGATCAATCCTGCGACCATCACGGGGCGCGTGACTCTGCGCGGCACGCCGCCAGCGGAGACGAACATCGAAATGCCCGAACTGAGTCCGTGCGCGCTGTTGCAAACGAACACGCACACCACGCATCTGTTCAGCGTGGGGAATGAGAACGGCCTAGCTGATGTGTTAGTGACAATCCAGAGGATTCGCGGCGGCGGATTTTCAATCCCACGTCCGGGATCGGGAACGCAAAAAATCTCGTTCCTGAATTGCGAAATCCGTCCCCCGATAAGCGTCATCACGCAATACGACCAAGTGGTCTTTGAAAACGCGGACAACGTGATGCACACGCCACGTATCACTTCCACCAACCGTCCGCCGCGAACATCGCTCTCTCTTTCGCTCCCAGCGATGGCGAGCCGTCAAGTCGTCGGGATAATCCCCACCGAGGTATTCATGCCCATCACCTGCGACGAGCATCCGTGGGAAAAGGCATTCCTCTCACGCGTGCCGCACGCGATCTTCGCCCTGACCGATGCGGACGGCAACTACGCCATCACCAACATGCCTCCGGGAAAATATCTCATCCGCGCGCTGCATCGGGGCGTCGCCTCTACCAATGGTCTGATTCGTGAAGTTACAGTGGGTAAGTCTGAAATCGTCCCGGTGAACTTCGTTATGGACGCTCCCGGAAAGTAAGCAGCCATGCCGATCAATACTTCCCGCAGTCGCGATGAGTGCGGCTGATCGTTGACGAGGGTTGACGGCATCCGCTAGCCGAGAAACAGAGTGCGTCATGTGAATGTCTCATCCAAAGAGTCATTCTGAAAAGGCCAGATAGGGAATGAATATGAACGGCAAAAGAACGACGCCAATAATCACCGGCACGCCTTTGCCTCGTGCAGTGCAAATCTTTACCCACATGTAGATGGACATGATGAAGCCGACGATCGGAATGAAGAACAGTATGATCATCCAAACTGGTAATCCGCCCGCTTGTAGCAACGGCACAAGTTGGACGATCGGTATCCAAATGAGAATGCCGGGTTGCACTCCACACTTTTCACAAATCTTCTTCCCGCAAAAGCAGAAGAAAAGATAGAGCGCCAAACCGATCACAAAGATGATGGCAATGGCTGCCAAGCCGATGCCCGCTGCTACTGTATCTGAGGTTTCGTTCATGTTTTTAAGTTATCGGGGTTTGTTTGATTGATGTGAAGTTGGCGGCCAACGCAGCCTGCCACCCCTTTTCTTGCAGATTCACCAGTGAATGCAAGCCTCTTTACGCTTTCACCACGATGCAAACTCAGTCATCATGCTCCAATGTCAGGTTTAATCGCCATCGTCGGTCGGCCCAATGTCGGCAAGTCCGCACTGTTCAATCGCATCATCCGTAAACGCATCGCCATCGTGCATGATCAGCCGCGCTCACGCGATCCCGCGTCACGCCCGGCTGATCATGCACGATGGCGATGCGTTTACGGATGATGCGATTGAACAGTGCGGACTTGCCGACATTGGGCCG
>JANPGI010000348.1:0-3081 GCA_031423875.1 Verrucomicrobiota bacterium
GGAACATTTTTCGTTTCGCTCACCGGCTATGTCATCATGGCGGGCGTGGCGCTGTTGTCCGGCCTGACGTTCTGGGTGCTGATCCGCAATATGGGCGGCGCGGGGTATCAATTGCCCGTGACCGAGCTGTTTTTCCAAAGCCCGATGTTTTGGTTCATTCTGTTGATCGCCAATGCCGTCATCACCATGCGGCTTTACGCGCATGAGAAATACTCTGGCACCTACGAGACGCTGATGACCACACCAGTGGGCGACATGCAAGTGGTCAGCGCGAAGTTCGCCGCTGCGTGGGTATTTTATATGATCATGTGGCTGCCGTTCCTCGGGTGCTGTTACATCATCCAGCACTACGCCAAACAATCGGGCGCGCTCGACACCGGCGTGTTGATCAGCACGTTCACGGGTATTGGATTGTTCGGCGCGTTCTTCATTTCGTTTGGTGGATTCGCCTCGGCGTTGACGGTGAGCCAGATGGTGGCGGCGATGTTGAGCCTGCTGATCGGGCTGGCACTGTTCGCACTGAGCTACGTGGCTGGGCCGGCTTTCTCAAGCGGGACGTGGCAGGAACAAGTGTTAAGCCGGTTCAGTTTCTTCGAGCAGATGCAGGAGTTCGCGCATGGCGTCATTGATTCGCGCTCGGTGCTGCTGCTGCTGAGTCTCACGTTCTTCTTTCTGTTCCTGACGTTGCGCGCGGTCGAAAGCCGCCGCTGGAAATAACATGGACGCTGAACCTCAATCCAAACCCAGCTTCACGCCGCGCCGCAAGTGGGGCGTGGGCTTTGACGTGATCGTGCGGACGCTGGTGGTGCTGGCGGTGATCGTGATGTTGAACCATCTTGGCGCGCTGTTTTTCCATCGGCAATACCTGAGCGCTTCCACCAACGAGGAACTTTCTTCACGCACTAAAAATCTTCTCAACTCGCTGACCAACGAGGTGAAGGTGACGCTGTATTACAACCGTGAGGATGAGTTTTATCTGAAGATCGCAGCGTTGTTGCGCGAATATCATGCGTTCAATCCCAGGGTCACAGTAGAGACGGTGGATTACTTGCGGGATGCGGCGGAAGCTCTGCGCCTCAAGCAAAAGCACAAACTTCCGAATGCAACCAAGGATGAGGAGAAGAACTTCGTGATCTTCGAATGCGAGGGACGGACGCGAATCATCCTCGGCGACCAACTCACTGAAAAGGTGCGCGAGATAGACTGGGAAAAGAAAACAAACCGGATGCGCGCCACGGCATTTCGCAGCGAGACGGTGTTCACCGCTTACCTGCTCGCCGTGACAAATCCCAAGCCCTACATCGCCTACGTGCTGCAAGGCCACGGTGAACACGATTTCACGAGCGGCGACGAATACACCGGCTACCTCGATTTCCACTCGTTACTCCAACAGAATTATGTCCAGGTCGAGCCGCTGTCGCTCATCGGTACGAACACTGTTCCTCAAGATTGCAATCTGCTGATCATCCCCGGCTCGATCCCGGCTGTGACGGTGGCCGAACTGCAAAAGCTGGATCAGTATTTCGATGAAGGCGGGCGCGCTTTGATCCTGTTCAACTCCGCTTCGCTCGACAGGAAGCGCGGATTGGAAACGATTCTCGAAAAGAAATGGCGCGTGAAGGTGGGTGACGAAGCGGTGAGCGACGCAGGCACCTCCATAGACTCGATCAAGGCGGCGCCGGGTAAAGACATCACTGTTGCGGCGTTCTCAAAACACCAGTCTGTCAACGCACTGATGGGTTCGTATCTGAATCTTTACCGGCCACGCTCTGTGGATTTATTGCCGACCCGCGAAACCTCTGCCGATGTACCAAAAGTTGAAAGGTTGTTCGCCACAACCGATAAAGCCACACTCGAAGGCCGGCCGGAAATCAAGCCAACCCAGTATGCGCTCGCCGTCGCCGTCGAGAAGAACGCTGTGCGCGGTGTGATGACCGGACGCGGCAACACACGCATGATCATCGTCGGTGATTCTTTCTTCTTCGCCAACGAACCGATGAAGACGTTCGCGAATCGAGAGTTCGCCGGATACGCCCTGAACTGGCTGCTGGATCGCCCTCAGTTCACTGAAGGCATCGGGCCGAAACCGTTCACGGAATTTCGCATGGCGCTCACCACGGCGCAGATGACAAACATGCAGTGGCTGCTGATCGGCGCGTTGCCGGGCGCGATTCTGTTGTTTGGCGGATTGGTGTGGTTGCGTCGCAGAAAATGATTTGAATGAGATGAAACCCATTTCTAAAGAGAAGCGGTTGGGTCATCCGAACGCCCCTCACCCCGTCCCTCTCCCCATCGGATGGGGAGAGGGTGGCCGAAGGTCGGGTGAGGGGTTGGTTAGACAATTATCTGGTTGTTGTTGGTGAGTGGTATGAATTCCAAAAGCACATGGGTCTGGATCACGCTGGCTGCCGTTCTCGGCGCAGCGATCTTCGGCGTGGAAAAGTTCAGTCGCAAACCGGCGCCCGAACTCGTGGCGCTCATACCCGGTCTTCGTGCGGAAAAAGTCACAAGTGTTCAGTTCACGCCTGCTGGCCAGTTGGAGATCCGAGCCACTCGCACCAATGGCACTTGGCGGCTCGCCAAACCCATCAGCTATCCCGCACAGGCTGCGAGCATCGAAGCCTTGATCGGAGCTTTGGAAAAATTAGCTCCAGCTCACACCATCTCCGGCGCAGAAGTCCGGCAGCGGAAAAACTCGGATGCAGAATTCGGTTTCGATGCGCGCACCACGCTCACGTTGATGATCGGCGAGGAGAGCCGGCAACTTCGCATCGGATCGCGCACGGCGCACGGTGATCAGCTTTATGTTCAAGTCGTCGGTTCGGATGGCGTCGCTGTGGTGGACGCGCAGTTGCTGAAATTTCTTCCGGCAAGGATGGACGAGTGGCGCGACACGGGTCTGGTGGACCTGCGCGGCATGATATTTGATCGCATCATCGTCTCCAATGCCACCGCCGTGATCGAACTTCAACGGGACGCCACGAATCTTCTCTGGCGGCTCACGCGTCCGATGTTGGCGCGTGCGGATAATTTCCGGCTTGCTGATTCGATACAAAAACTTCATGGCACGCGCGTGAAAGG
>JANPGI010000349.1:0-12339 GCA_031423875.1 Verrucomicrobiota bacterium
GATCCAAATACGCCGCGCTCACCTGGGAATACACCACGCCGGGGGAATTTTCCGTCGGCACCGCCGGGCCGACCTCCTCTGAACAAGCGCAGATTCCCGACAACATCAAACGCGCCCGGTTCAATCTCTACATCGTCAACAACGACGGCAGCCTCGGCACACACAACGCGCTTCACGCGCTTGATCTGCTTGATGCTGCACAGGCTTGGGTGCGACAGGAGTTGAATAAATGAAACGCTCTAAAATTCAACAACAGCCAGTAGATGGTAGGGCGGGCAGTCCTCTGCCAGCCGTCACCGCCAGCACTACGAACGGCGTGCACGGAGTGACGCGCCCTACCCGCGTTGGGACGATTCTTCGCGATCTACTACCCGCCCGCCGCGCCGCAGTGTTCATGCTCGCTGCTGCCGTGTTCCTCGCCTTCGCTGCGATTTCCTGCCGCACCGTGAACCGTGTCGCGGTGATGTTGCCAGACGTTCCCGGCGCAAAATACATCGGCTCGAAAGAGTGCGAGCAATGTCATGAGGAGATTTACAAATCATTCCAAACCGCTGATCACGCTGTGTTGACCATGGGCGGGCCGAACGTCTTGAACGCGGGCTGCGAATCTTGTCACGGCCCGGCCAGCAAACACTCGGAATCCGGGGGCGAAACAAAAACACCAAACAGTTTTGCGCCGGGTCGTCCGGTGGCGAACAATTTTGGCGCGCACCTTTCGACAACGACGTCGCATGCGAGTAAAACCGTTTGCTTCACCTGCCACGCGCAAGTGCGCGGCGAGTTCAATCTGCCGAGCCATCATCCCGTTCCCGAAGGCAGGATGACCTGCATCGAATGTCATCCACCTCACAGAGGCTCGGCGCATCTCGGCGGCAGAACGGCGTTGAAGGCGCAGGATGAGACGTGTTTGAAATGTCATCCAACTCAACGCGGCCCGCACGTCTTCGAGCATGAGGCGATGCACGAAGGTTGCACCTCTTGTCACGGCGCACATGGCACCGTGAACGCCAAGATGCTCACCGCACGCGACTCGAATCTCTGCTTGAAATGCCATTTCCAGCAAGTGCAAGGCGGCCAACTCCGCATCGGTGGATCGGATCACACAGTGCGTGTTCAACAAGGCACATGCTGGACGGCGGGCTGCCATGAAGCCGTCCACGGATCACGGGTGAATTCATCCCTTCGATACTGATCAACCCCATCGAAGCCCATGAAAAAGAAAGCTCGAATCAAACAACAACGGACGGTACGGACGATGTTGTCACGGCACTACGCCGTCGGCTTTGTGCTGGCACTAGGCGCGGGCTTTGCCACCGCTGCTGACGAGGGCAACGCGAGTTTTGAAGGCCCTGAAGGAGTAGGTAATAACTGGATCGAACTCGGCGCAGGCGGAATGTTCACTTCGGGTAACAAGGCGCAAGCCGAACAATCACGCCGCTTTTCCTACGGCGTGTTCGGTGGCATCACGGATTTTCATCTCCAAAAGGAGATCGCGAAAGCCACCACCTTCTCGCTCGACGGAAGCGGCATCGAGGACGAACACGACTACAAGCTCGGCTTCGGCGTGAAGAAGGAGGAAACCTATTTCTTGAAGCTGAACTTTGAAAACTTCCGTACCTATTCGAACGGTGACGGCGGGTATTATCCTGCCGCCGGAGTTTATTATCCGCTGGCGGGCGATGCGCTCGCGCTGGATCGCGGCATGTTTTCGTTGGAAGGCGGATTGACGCTGAAGAACTGGCCGGGGCTGCGATTCAAATACAGCCACCTCTATCGCGACGGTGAAAAACGCTCGACCATCTGGGGACAAACCCATCCAGGACTCGTCTTTCCGACGGCTGGCATCGTTCCCACGGTGCAAACGATTGATGAAAGCCGCCACATCTTTGAAGTGGATCTGACGCATCGCATCAAGAAAACGGATTTCGGCATCGGCGCGATCTATGAGTTCGGCGAGTTGAACAACAAGCGTGGTCTCTCCCAATTTCCCGGCGAAGGTGTGGCGGCGGGCGAACGCAAGATCACGAATCGTGAACGCTCGGACTACGACTTGTTCAACGCGCACGGGTTCGTCGAAACCTGGCTCAAGCCGAATCTGTTCTTCTCGGCAGGCTACATGTTTTCCGATTTGCAGAACGACACCGTGGGCAGCCGCATCTGGGGAGATGATTTCGATGTCGCCTTCGCAACCAATCCCGGCAACGGCCAAGGTTATACAAACCTCCTCAGCAACGCGCGCAAGCAAAGTCATGTTGTGAACCTGAACTTCATGACTCAACCGACAAAGACATTGACCATCACGCCGTCGGTACGCGTCGAGCGGCAAGATTGGGACGGAAGTTCGACTGCGGATTCAACCTTTGGCAACAATCTGTTTGGTGCTACCACGAGCACAGCGGACGCGGATTCGATTGATGTGCGAGAGAGACTAGACATCCGTTACTCCGGCATCACGAACTGGGTGTTCACTTTGCGTGGCGAATGGACTGAGGGACAGGGCAACCTTGCAGAGAGCGGCGGTTTATTCAATGCCATCAGCTCGCCCGGCACGCCGCTGCAACGCGAAACCGAGGAGACGCGCTTCTTCCAAAAATACAGCCTCGGCGTGAAGTGGTATCCGCTCCGTCGCTTGAGCGTGGACGTGGGCGGGTACTACAAACGCAACAACTACGATTACGAACACACGCTCGACAGCACGCCGAACAACGCCATCGCAAATCGTTATCCCGCATATCTCACGATGCAGAATTTCGCCACGCATGATGCCAACGCCCGCGTGACGTGGCGTCCGTTGAACAATCTGACCTTGGTGGGCCGTTATGAATATCAATTGTCCACCGTCAACACGACGCCCGATCTCATCTCCGGTCTGGGCGAAACTGAGTCTGCTAAACTCACGAGCCACATCGTCGCCTTCAATGCCAGTTGGTCGCCGTGGTCGCGGCTCTACGTGCAAGCAGGCGTCAACTACGTGAACAGTGGATTGGAAACTCCGGCGCAGGACTACACCGCCGCTGTGCTCAAGGCGCAAAACAATTATTGGTCAGCCAACCTCAACTCCGGCCTCGTGCTGGACGACAAGACTGACTTGAATCTTGGCTACACCTACTACCGTGCGGATAATTTCACGGACAACACGCCCATCGGAGTTCCCTATGGCAGCGGTGCGGAAGAACACGGCATCAGCACCACGCTCACCCGGCGCATCAACAAAAACCTGCGCGCCTCATTGCGCTACGGTTACTACAACTACTCCGATGAAAGCGCGGGTGGCCATCGCGACTACGCCGCACATGTCGTTTTCACCAGCTTGCAGTATCGTTTTTGATTCCTTACACGCCGCAATTTCGGCGGACTAATTGGCAATATCAGTGGAGTCAGTCGGAGTTCAACAGACGACACTATGAACGTGAGTAGGGTTGAGATTAGTCAAAGTGTCGCGACGACGGATTTGCCGGTGGGCAGGTTCCTCCGTCAACTGGTAGATCATCGTCGCGGCCTTCTCTGCCTCATCTGCCCGAAACAACTCGCAAACCATGCAACCATTACTGCCTATGAAAAAAATAGCATCTCTGACGCTGGCACTGTCCACAGCGGCACTCCTCGCGGCTTCTGCGGGCGATGCAAAAGAAACGTATGACAAGTCTTGCGCCAAGTGCCACGGCGCAGACGGCAAAGGCCAGACCAAGATGGGCGCAAAACTCGGCGCGAAGGATTACACCGACGCAAAGGTGCAGGCCGTAATGAAAGATGACGCCGCCCACAAAGCCATCAAAGAAGGTTTGAAAGATAAGGACGACAAAGTCCTGATGAAACCAGCCGAAGACCTTTCAGACGCGGAGATCAAGGGATTGATCGCGTACATTCGGGCGTTCAAGAAGTAGAACATCCGAGCGGTCTCGGCTTGTCCGCACCAAACTCATGAGCAACACAACGCCATCACGCGGGTCACGCCACTTCCGGAACTGGCTCACCTACGCGGGTGGCGTGGTCGCTCTCGGCAGCTTCTTCGCCTTCGTACTGCTCTTCGTGATTGATGTGTTCGCGAGGATCAGTAATCCCTACATGGGAATCCTAGCATATGTCGTTGCGCCCGGATTTTTGTTTCTGGGTTTGGGCATGGTTGGATTGGGTGCATGGTGGCAACGCCGGAGTGAAAAACGTTCCGGCGTTGTTGACGGGGCGGGATTGTTGTCAGTTGATCTCTCACGTCCCACTGACCGCAAAAAGCTTCGCTGGTTCGTCGTCGGCAGCGTGATCTTTCTGCTCTGCACGGCCATCGGCAGTTATCAGACCTATCACGTCAGCGAGTCGGTTCAATTCTGCGGTCAAACCTGCCACGTGCCGATGAAGCCGGAGTTCACTGCATATCAAAACTCTCCGCACGCACGCGTCGCCTGCGTCGAATGCCACGTCGGCCACGGGGCGGAAGCATTTGTCGCCGCCAAGATGAACGGCGTCCACCAACTCATCGGCGTGATCACCGCCGACTTCGATCGCCCGATCAAAACGCCGATCAAAAATCTCCGCCCCGCTCGCGAGACCTGCGAGCAATGTCATTGGCCGCAGAAATTCTCTGGCAACATTGATCGCACATATCAATCATTTCTCGCAGATGCCACCAACACTCCCTACGCCGTGCGCCTCTCGCTTAATGTCGGCGGCGCTGATCCTGCACACGGGCCAGTGGGTGGAATCCATTGGCATGTCAGCCAGGACAATAAGATCGAATACATCGCCACGGATGATCGCCGTCAGGTCATCCCGTGGGTGCGAGTGACTGATGCGAAGGGCGTCGTCACCGAATATCGCGTGCCCAACTTCACCAACGACATCGCCAGTTACAATATCCGTTCCATGGATTGCATAGATTGTCACAACCGCCCCTCGCATCGCTATCGCTCACCGAACGACGCCGTCAATTACGCCATGAGCATCGGCAAGATTGATCCAACACTGCCATGGGTGAAATCCA
Organism: Verrucomicrobiota bacterium; assembly: GCA_031423875.1. Taxonomy (GTDB): domain Bacteria; phylum Verrucomicrobiota; class Verrucomicrobiia; order Limisphaerales; family JADLHS01; genus JADLHS01. The sequence continues at coordinate 4,976 of JANPGI010000349.1, forward strand.
ACGCTGTGGCCGTGCTAGTGAAGAAATACAAGACCGAAGATGAAGCGTTGGAAAACATCTCCGCCACCTTGCGCGCTACATATCCCGACAACGCAGTCACGGGCAAACTCGTCACCGAAGTGCAGAACATCTATCGCCAAAACTTTTTCCCCGAGATGAAGGCCGACTGGCGCGCGTATCCCGAAAATATCGGGCACAAAGATTGGCCCGGCTGTTTTCGCTGCCACGACGAGCGTCATGTGGCGATGGGAACGAAGAAGAAAATCCCTGCCAGCGATTGCAAATCCTGCCACACAATCCTGTCTCAAGGCAGCGCTGCGGAACTGGATCAGATTTCTCCGCGCGGCCAGGACTTCAAGCATCCTGGCGATCCTGTGGACGGCGCGTGTAACGATTGTCACACGGGCGGGCTTTGATGGGATCTGCTTGATTCAAGACATGCCGTCCTGTGTTCAATTATACCGCCAGCAAACGTCACGCATCGGAGCGGATCAACACGAAGTTCAATCTGCCTGCGGATCGGGTGAAGATATTCTTCGACAGTTATCACGGGCTGGCGGGTTCTTACGGTTCGACGTTGGCGGCGAACTGCGCGAGCTGTCACGGGTATCAGAAGATTCTTCCTTCAACGGACGTGAACTCGACGATCCACAGAACCAATCTGGTGGCGACGTGCGGGAAGTGTCATCCGGGTGCGAATGAGATTTTTCCCCTGAGTAAAATCCATGTGGACCTCGGCGCGGATCAGAACGGGAACGGCATGGGCAACCAGATCAACTGGTGGGTGGTGACAAGCGAATCACACGGCAAGATTCGGTGTGAGTTTCCCAAAAAAACGGAAGGCCGGATACGAACTCCTCAAGTAACTTGTCTGTGAATGAAAGAATCAAGCTCGCGGTGCCCAAGCACTGAACTCAAGCTCAATAGATGGATGACGCCGGATGATGCGTTGCGCCAGCTCCGCAGCGGGATGAGAGTCTTTGTCGGCTCAGGTTGCGCTGCGCCGCAGTCCCTTGTGGCTGCGCTGGCAAAACGCGGCTCGGACGTGTTCGACGTGGAGATCATCCATATCCTCACGTTCGGCAGCGCGCCCTATTCCCATCGTGATCTGCTTGCCAATTTCCGTCATAACGCTTTCTTCATCGGGCCAAACGTACGCGATGCCGTGCATCAGGGTGTGGCGGATTATACGCCGGTTTTTCTGAGCGACATCCCGGCGCTGTTCCGCAAAAAACAAATCCATCTGGACATCGCACTCGTGCAAGTCAGCCCGCCGGACGCGCACGGGTTTTGCAGCTTTGGCGTTTCAGTGGACGTGGTGAAAGCAGCGGTTGAAAGTGCGGACTACGTCATCGCCGAAGTGAATCCCAACATGCCCCGCACGTTGGGCGACAGCTTTGTCCACGTCAGCGCGCTGGATGCACTGGTGCAAAGCGACGGACCATTGCTGGAATTTGCGAATGATCCTCCGACTCCGGAATCGTTGAAGATGGGTGAATTCATCGCATCACTCGTCGAAGACGGCGCGACGCTACAAACAGGCATCGGCGAAATCCCCAGCGCAGTGATGGCGTGTCTGGCGGAACACAAAAACCTGGGGATGCACACGGAGATGTTCACAGAGGCCGTGATCCCGCTCATCGAGAGCGGTGTCATCAACTGTCGACGCAAGACCCTGCTACCCGGGAAAATCGTCACATCGTTCTGTTTCGGCACGCGCAAACTCTACGATTACATCCACGACAATCCGTTCTTCGAGTTTCGTCCCACGGAGTTCACAAATGATCCGTTCCAGATCGCGCGCAACTCAAAGATGGTGGCCATCAGCTCAGCCATCGAAGTGGATTTGACCGGCCAAGTTTGCGCGGATTCCATCGGCGGAAAGTTTTACAGCGGCTTTGGCGGCCAAGTGGATTTCATCCGGGGCGCAGCGCGAAGCGATGGCGGCAAGCCCATCATCGCCCTGCCCTCCACAACGCGAGATGGAACGATTTCTAGAATCGTGCCGTGGCTGAAGACGGGTGCGGGCGTGGTGACATCGCGCGCGGATGTTCATTATGTGGTGACAGAGTACGGCATCGCATTCCTGCACGGCAAATCGGTGCGAGAACGGGCTCTGGCGTTGATCCACATCGCACATCCGAAATTCCGCGACGAACTTATGCGCGAAGCGCGTGAGGCTCGGTTCGTACACCCAAACCAGATCGCGCTGCCGACAGGACAACAACCTTACCCTCGCAAACACGAGAGTGAAGAGACGTTCAAGGACGGATTAAATGTCCGCTTCCGTCCTATCCAGCCGACAGACGAAGCATTGCTCAAGGAATTGTTCTACTCGCACTCCGAGCAGACGGTGTATCAACGCTACATGATGCACACGCGCCATCTGTCCCACGAACAAGTGCAAAAATTCGTGACGCTGGATTATCAGAACGACTTCGCGTTGGTGGGATTGATCCCACACGAGGGACGCGAGCGGATGATTTGCGTGGGACGATACATTCGCGACACCGCGAGCAACGAAGCGGAAGTGGCCTTCACCGTGCATGATGATTTTCAGACACGCGGCATCGGCTCGTTCCTGTTGAAGCAATTGATGAAGATCGGGCGCGAGAACGGACTCAGCACATTCACCGCCGACGTGCTGGCGGACAATCACGCCATGCTGCATGTGTTCAACGCCGCCGCTGGGAAAATGGAAACGTCACTGGACTCCGGCGTCTGCCATGTTCGGTTTGAACTGTCGGAAAGCATGTGAGCCAACAGGACCGGCGCATGCTGGGGTGTGACTGGAAGTGCCGCTCAATTGTAGCGGCAGGCATCCTTGCCTGCCGTAGAGCCGGGCTTCCAGCCCGGCGGAAAGGCATGGATTGACGTGAACCGTTGGTAAAACAGAATGCGTGACGATCCAACAACTCGAATTCCGGGCGGCAAGGATGCACGCCCTCTACGGCAACCAAGGATGGTCGCCGCTACTGAGTAGCAGTTTCAGCCACTCTCCGCATACCCATAAGCTTACGCGAGTGCTGTGGCATTTGCTGAAGTTCAAGCAACCGTTCAACTCGGAAATCTTCGCCAAGGCGGAAGCCAAGATGAAACTCAAGAAGCTCCAACGGCTTTAGAGGGCTAGTTGCTCAAGTGGCGACTCAAGGTTTCTTCTCATCTGTCTTCCACTCCCACTTCTTGTCGTCCAACTGTGCAGATACGACATAGCCTCTGCGGTCACAAACAATCAATAAAACACTCCCTTCGCGCAACATCATGGAAATACTCTGGGCAGGTGGCTTCCCCCAAGCCGAAGTCGGATACTGACGAGCGGGCAAACTCAGAAGCTTCATACACTCATCCAGTGCCATGTATGGCTGTAAATCATCAAGTCGCTTCTTAATGCTTTCAAGCTCTGTGGGCGTGAGCGGATTGAAAACGTCCTGAATTGTCGCCGGTGCAGCGGCACGATTCGCTGGCGCTTGGCGATTGGTGACCATTGGCTCTGCTGCCAACTGAGGATGATGATCTGTAGTGCCAGCACAACTTGTCAAAAGCAGGCAAGCAAACAACTGGCCGAAAATTTTCATGGTGTGAAGTCGCCTAAAGGCCAAAAACCAGTGGCCGCCGCTGGAAACGCCCTGTCTGTTCGAACAATCGCGGACAAATTATCAGAACCATCCGACTATCCGGTGGGACTGCGATGAGATGCCGCACCCTTGTTAGTCGGCAGCGACCTAGAACACTCACACTTCTCGCCTACTCGGACATCCGAAAGCGACCAAGTGCCATAGAACTCGTTATACCAAAGCCGCAGGTGATGTGCTCTGCCATCAAAGGAAAAACGGAATGAGGTCAGCGGCTTGTTTTCCAGCCGAATGGTTACCAAATGCTTCTCGATGAGCGAAAGATTGGTGAATAAACCGGATGAATTGGTGGTGACGGAAATCACCGGCAAGTCGTCAATCCGCACGCTGAACGTGTTACGCTCGGTCGCACCTGTGTCGTTGCCCTTCCAACTGGAAGTCGGGCCTGATGGTATTTTCTGCACACAAACCTTTCCGTCGGATGCGTTCGCGACAATCGAAAGCCCAAACAACGCGGACATCAGAATCAACATCTGGATAGTGGCGTGAACTCTCATAAAGCGTCCGAGCCGTCTACGACTAAGTTCAGCGGCCTCCGCCGGAAACGCCCGGTCGGCTACAACAGTCGCGAACAAATTACCTGAACCTAGCGGGGCGGCGATTAGAGCGCTTGTTAGGCGTCAATGTTCGTGTTCTCATCTTTCTGTCTCCGTCTCTCCCAACGCTCGCAAAGTGATCCTAACGCTCGAATGAATCCGACCAGTAACACGAAGTAAGCCGCAGCGTAAACCACAACAAAAACAGCTGCGGCTACCACCCACCGCCACCCGCTCTGAAAGTGTGCGACAATCTGCATCGCCGGCCAAAACGCCAAGAAAAGGCTGACCAACGCGACAAGCAACTCAATCGCAGCCAGACCGGTCTGTTTGATGGAAGCGCGCACGATGATGCCTAACAGTAGTTCGAGAGCAACTTGCGATATATCAAGGTTGGCATGGGGCTGGTTGTAAATGAGGCTTTGCACCGAGTCAACAGAACGTTGGGATATTTTCATCCATGCACATTGAACCGGGAAATACCGCAAGGCCAGATAGAGATTGTCGCTGAGAGTGAAACCGCAAAGAACAATCAAGGGTGATGACAACAGCCCGCTGTGGAAGCGGAGGGCTGTGCTGGCAGTTTCGGGCTGACGTAGGGAATCCCAAGAGCCATCCCGCGCAGCAGCAACAGCAGTCCGACAATCGCCAGACTCACAGGAATCAACTGTTGCACTCGGAAGCGCAGCGCGAATTGAAGCTTCGTTCCCACCAGCGAGATCGCGAGCATCATCGGCAGCGTGCCGAGACCGAACGCGACCATGTATTCAATGCCGGACAACACTCCACCACCCGTCGTCGCTCCGGCACACGCCACATAAACCAGGCCGCACGGCAGAAGACCGTTCAACAATCCGATGCCGAACATCGCAGACACGCCACGGCGTTGCAGAAGATTTCCCAGCGATGCTTTCAGCCAACTCACGACGCGCGTCATCGGAATCGCATTGGCGAAACGCGGCGAGACGATCAAGCCGATGAGGATCGCCGCACCGAGCGCGAGTGAAACCCAGCGTTGCAATCCCGCCAGCGCAACGCCTTGACCGAACATTCCAAACATCGCGCCCATCAGCGCGTAAGTGACTATGCGCCCGGAATTGTAAAGCACGCGACCTGCGACGAACGATGCCTGCCCTCGTCCCCAATGCGGCAACGCCAAGGCCAGCGGGCCACACATGCCGGCGCAATGTGCGCTGCCCACGAAGCCGAGTAAGAATGCTGTCCAGAGTTGCATGAGTTTCTAGCCGGAAGTGACAATGACCGGTTGATCGAGATAATATTCCTGCCCGTTCGCGTTCCACTTCACGCGGACTTTCCACAGGCCGTCACTCAAGGCTTTCGTGTCGAGGTGTTGGACGCCGGCGGCGTTCAGTGTCAGCGGCAATTCGCGATCTAGACGTGCATCGGATGGGCGATAGAGATGAATGTTACCGGTCGCACCTTGGGTTTGTGCAACTGGAAGCGTGATGACAATTGTCTGCAACGCTGGCTCAAACGTCACGACCGACTGTGCCGCCAAAGATTGCGAACGATTCATCGAATCAAGCTGGCTCTGATAGCGAACCTCGCGCTCGTAATAATCCGCCGAAACCAAATCCTCCCGCTGCCTCACGGCAAAGGCGATGAATGTCGCGATGAAGATTATTGCGACGATGAAGAACCCGGTGATGGCGATGGGCCACGGATTGCGTGAGGATTTTGTGCTCATGGTTGAATTTTCTTTCTCGGCCCGACGAATACTGTCTTCACGGTTTGCATCCGTTTGCCATTGGAATAGACGCCTACTTTCAGCTTGGTGGTCGCGCCGGTGAGTGTTTCCGGTGCGAGCTGAATCAACACCGAGGTCTGCATCAGTTTTCCGCCGGGCACAACGAGGTGTTCTTCCCCCATCACCTGCAATGTGCCCGGCGGGTTCTCCAGTTTCAGTTCGACTGAAAGATTACGCATGGTCTTGTTCACCAGCTTGAGCGTGTAAAGGTTTTCAATCTTTCCATCCGTGGTTTGCATGAACAATGACCCCGGCGCACGGAGGAACATGGCTTCCACGGCGGAGCGCGTGAATACCAGCGTGAGGAACAATGCGATTAATCCCGTCAGCACCACGGCATAAAGTTTCATGCGCGGCGTGAAATGGAATGTCTCGCCTTTCTCGATGCTGTTGAGCGAGGCGTAACGGATGAGGCCGCGCGGTGTGCCGACCTTGTCCATCACCGTGTCGCACGCGTCAATGCACGCGGTGCAATGCACGCATTCCATCTGGACGCCATCGCGGATGTCTATGCCCGTGGGGCAAACGCTCACGCATTGGTGGCAGTCAATGCAATCGCCGTTGCCCTTGGCGATGCGTTTCACGAGCGGCTCGTCACGCTGTAACCCTCCCCTTTTCTCGCCGCGCTTCGGGTCGTATGCCACGATCATTGTGTTCTCGTCCAACATCGCGGATTGCAGCCGGCCATACGGACAGATGTACGTGCAGGCTTGCTCGCGAAAGCGCGCGAAGATGGCGAAGAACAAAAGCGTGAACAGAATCATGAACACAAGCCCAGCGACGTGCTGGCGCGGATCGTCGGTGATAATGGGGATGAGCGCGTCAATACCGATAATGTAGGCGAGCAATGTGTTTCCGATGATGAACGACAACACAAAGAAGATGCCGAGCTTGAGGGCTTTCTTGCCAAACTTCCCGGCGGTCCACGGTGCGGCAGCGAGTTTGCGTTGTTGAACAGAATCGCCCTCGATGAGGTATTCCAATTTGCGGAAGACCATTTCCATCATCACCGTTTGCGGACAAGTCCAACCGCACCAGAGTCGACCAAACGCCGTCGTGAAGACGATGATGCCCGTGATGAATGTGAGCATGGCCACCGCGAAGATGATCATGTCCTGTGGCCAGAAAAGTTGGCCGAGGATGGAGAAGCGCCGCTCGACGATGTTCATCATGAGGAGCGGGTTGCCGTTGATCTTGATGAACGGCCCGGCAAACATGATGCCGATTAGCAACCAACTTACCCAAGTGCGGCGTTGCGTCCATTTGCCGTGCGGCTGCTTCGCGTAAATCCACTGGCGCTGCCCGCGTTTGTCCGTCGTCGTCAGGTGATCACGGAAATTTTCCCAGTCCGCTTCCTGCGAAGCCTTGTAGGGATCGGGGTCGTCAGGTTTTTTGGGAGACAGTCCTGTCACGATGCAAAAGCTCCAT
>JANPGI010000350.1:0-14545 GCA_031423875.1 Verrucomicrobiota bacterium
TTCGCGTTGCTCATCGTCGCCGTGCTGCAACTGCTCTCGGTCTTTGTGGCCAGACGAATCTTGAAAGGCTGCGCTGATACCAAGCAAGTTGAAGAGGTCGCGGCAGCGGGAACGCCGATTCCAATTCCAGCTTTGGCGAAGTGAGTGCGACCATGAATGCGAATGTGTGTTATGCTCTGAGCGTGTCCCAGCTTCATTGCGTTCTCCGGCGGTTTATTTGTGTGCTAGCAACAATCCTCTCGCTGGCCTCGGTTACCTCATTCCTCCAAGCGGGAATCCTGCCTGGCAACATCTGGCCGAACCCTACTCTCGAACTCGATGCCAATAGCGATGGCACTCCGGATTTCTGGCACAAAGGCGGGAACAGCACCGCGATTGATCTGTGGACGACCACGTTGTCTGTCAGTCCCACTCACTCCTTCCAACTCAACGACTCCAGCACCGGCGCGTATGGCGAATGGTATTCCGACCGGGTCAACATCACCGCCGGCGCGAATTACCAGCTCCGTTACAACCTGCGCTACACCGTCACCAATGTCGGACCGATGCGCGTGACCGTGAACTTCTACACTGCGGCTGATGCCTACGTCACCGGAGTGAGCTATCTGTTTTCCGGCGCGCACGACTTCTGGGAAGAATTCACTCAGTCGTTCACGCCTCCGGCTGGCGTGGCGAAGCTCGGACTCTCCTTCACTTCCGGTGGCGGGCTGGACGTCACCGGGCTGGCGTGGCTGGACGACATCTCTTTGGCCCCGACGGTCACTGTCAATTCACTGGTGCCGTACATTGAAAACTTCCCGTTGTTGCCGGACCCGCTCGTCATCCGCGATTGGAAACAAACCGCCCTCGACTATCATCAACTCGCCTTCAATCCATACGTCACCGGCCAATATCTGCCGCTGCTCTATCAATACACGGCGAACACGGCGGCGGGCTACTCGGGGCCAGCCTTCGGACTGCCAAGTTACATTGGCAACTCGCTCAACAGCGGCGAGGCGCTCACTGCACTCGGTGCGGTGCTGGGCGGCACGCTCGCGGGACTGAACATGGCTTCGCTCAACGGAGCAGATCGCGTTCAACAGGGCGAGGTGTTCTATTGCGTCGCCAATGGACGCGGGCTGGTGTTGAACAATCTCAACTCGCAAGGCTCGGGTTCGGCTTGGTACGACATCTACCCAAGCATCCTCTTTTATGAAATCGGCTCGCGCTATCCCGGTCGCCCTTCATTCCAGGCGAAGATGACGGCGATTGCCAACAGTTGGCTCACCGCGTTGCCGGTGTTGAGCAACAATTGGGAGCACACCGGCTTCAACTTCGCGACGATGACGCCGACGGATTTTGCCTGGGATGAACCGGACATGGCTATCGGCATCGCGTGGCTTGAATACATGGCTTATGTGCAATTCCACAACACGAACCATCTCGCCGCCGCCGACACCTGCATGACGCAGATGAACAGCCGCACCGCCAATCCATTTTACGAAGTGCTGGGATTTTACGGCCCGCTGCTGGCCGCCCGCATGAACGCGGAGTTGGGTCGCAACTATTCCACGAGCAAACATCTCAACTGGATTTTTGCTCCCACCTCCGACGCCCGTCCCGGTTGGGGCTGCGAGAACGGACGCTGGGGAAACTACGACGCTTACGGGCTGATGGGCAGCACCACAGATTCGAGTGGCTACGCCTTTTCGATGAACTCTTACGTCTCCCCCGGCATCATCGCCCCTTTGGTTCGTTACGAGCCGCAGTATGCGCGGTTGCTGGGGCGTTGGCTGTTACACGTCGCGGCCAACGCAAATCTGTTTTACCCAAACACGCTTCCGACGAATATGCAGTCTAGTGCAGCGTGGGTGCAGCAGACCGGGGTGCAAAGCATCTCTTACGAGGGCGTGCGACGTCTCGGCCCCACGACACCGTACGCAACTGGCGATGTATCCGCTCCGATTCAGGATGTGAATCCTTACGGTGCTTGGGGGAGCGGTTACATGGCGGCGTTGTTCCAAACGTCGAACGTGCCGGGCATCCTCCAGATTGATTGCATCGCCACTGAGGCGTTCGCACCCGCTACTTGTCCTACGTACCTTTACTACAATCCGTATGCAATCGTGAAGCAGGTCACGGTGAACGTCGGGCCGGGCGTGAAGCATCTCTACAACCTCGTCACCGGCGCGTTTCTCGCCACGAATGTTTCAGGGACGGCCACGCTCAATCTCTCGCCGGATTCCGCGATCGCTCTGGTTTTATGTCCAACTACGAACGCAATCAGTCAGTCAGGCCAGAGGCTTCTGGTGGGTGGAGTCGTTATTGATTATTGGAACGGTACGCTGGACACCGACATTGACGGTCTGCCGGACTGGTGGGAAAGCCGCGACTTCGGGAGCGGCACCAACGCGTTGCCGCAAATTCTGGCGGCCCATCAATTCAGCAACCTGCAAAGCTACTGGCTGGGTTTGGATCCAACCAATCCCGATTCCACTTTCCGCGTGCAAGCGAGCATCCAAGCTGGCACGGACTACCCGCAGATCAATTGGTCTGCGGTCGGTGGCAAGCGTTACACCGTGGAATACGCCAATGGCCTCACGGCTTCCGGTGCAAGCTTCGCTCAAGCAGTGACGATGACGGAAACCAATGTGACTGCGGGAGTGGAGAGCACGGAAACTTTCGTCGACGACGGCACGCTCACCGGCGGTACTCCCGTCTCAAACAGCCGTTTCTACCGCGTAAAACTGGCGAGTCCGTGAACCTGTGAATATTCGCGAACGTTCATTATCCTTGCTCTTCTTAAGCAAAGGTTGACAGTCACAGCGTGACGAATTCCCGCCGCACCGGTGACTGGGTTGCCCTGAAGCTCGACTACTGTGCGTGGCCCAATGATAAATGATTTTCTGGCCGCAACCCACTGTAGCTGGTGGTGAACTGCGGCTTGCGGCAAATTCCAAACGGACAGGTCGCAATGGGCTGCGGATTGTCGGTTCATGGCTGGTTGTCACAGGTTTGGCCGCAGGTGCAAACGGGACAATGCTTTCCCAAGACTCCTCTTCGGCGGTGATGATTCAAGAAGTTCAAGTGGACGGACATCCTCTCAAATTCTCCGCCCAGACAGCGCTTCAGTCGATCGCTTCAGGCAATGCTGTTTCGAATGGAAGTGGGAAATCGGAGCGACTTCATATCTCAGCACAAGCACAACGGTTGGACTTTAGATTTGGTCCAGGCTCGACCACCTCGAATCCACCAGTTCGATTTCGCTACCGACTAGAGGGGGTTGATGAGGATTGGCGAGAGGCTGGGGGCGAGATGCGGATGACGGTCAAGTTTCTCGACTCGGCAAACAATATCGTTGGGGCGACCGATTTCGTGGCCCGGGGCCAAACTCCCGGGTGGGCCGGCAATGTGGGCCAGTCCCGATTTGTCCCGCACCGTGAACAAGTCACCGTGCCGCCGCGCGCGGTCGGGGTGCAAATGGAATTGTTCTCCGGTGGCGACGAGCAAACCACGGGAATCATGGTGATTGATGACCTGACAGTTTCTCATGGATTGAACACCAACGCTGAGAACGAAATTCATTTGTTCAGTTCTCGTCAGGTTGATGGCAAAGACCTCGATCATCCGCTGGGCGTGCCGCAACATTGGATGCGCGACGGATCAAAGCCAACCATCGCCCAGGTGCTCAATCTGGAACCGCTAGAACCCCGCCATGTGTTGGCAGTCGTGGACACCGATTCCAAAAGATGGGGTGCGTGGCGGACTGGTGAGGATGCAATTGTACCGGTGAGTCCGGGCGAAGCGCTCGAATTGCGCTGGAATGAAATGTACAGCATTGGCTGGGGTGGCAGTCGCGAGGCAAGTTACACTTATCTGCCTCCGGGGGAATATCGTTTCCGGGTTCAAGCGGTGACCGAAACCGGCGAAGGGACGGGAGAAACGACCTCACTGGCGATCACCGTGACTCCACGGTTCTGGAAGACGCGTTGGTTTCTCGGTGGAATCTTGGTGGTGGCGGTCGGAGCACTGTTGGCCGGTGTGCGCTACCTGACTTGGCGCAAGGTGCAAGCGCGGCTTCAAGTATTGGAGCGCCAGCGCGCGATTGAGCAAGAGCGGGCGCGCATCGCGCGGGATTTGCATGACGATCTGGGCGCCAGTCTGACGCAAATCGCACTGCTGAGTGAATTGGCCAATGCTGACCTCGCCGAACCGGAACTGGCGCGGACTCACCTGAATCAGATTTTCGCGACCGCTGGCGGACTGGCGCGGCAGTTGAATGAAATCGTCTGGGCGGTCAATCCTGCAAACGATACGCTGGAGCAATTCACCAGTTATATTTGCAAGTTCGCCCAGCATTATTTGAGTCTCGTCGGGATTCGCTGCCGGCTAGATTTCCCGGAATTCGTGCCGAACTATCCGTTGCCGGCGCCCGAGCGGCATAATCTGTTTTTGGCAACCAAGGAGGCGCTCCACAACATCGTCAAACATGCGCAAGCCGGCCAGGTGTGGCTTCGCCTCAAACTCGACGCGGACGTGTTGACGCTGCTGATCGAGGACGATGGCAAAGGCTGTGATGCCGAAGCCATCCCTGTGACGCTGCCCAACATGGCAGGTGATGGCTTGTTCAACATGCAGAAGAGAATGGAGCAGATTGGCGGACGTTTCACAAAACAGAACCGATCTGGTGGCGGGACAACTGTGCGGCTGGTATTGCCGCTTCCCAAACATGCGATTGAAACTCATGTCAAAAACTGAAGACAGATTGATTACGGTTGCGGTAGTTGAAGATGATGCTGAGGTGCGGCGTAGTCTTGTGGGAATCTTGAAGCGCGGCACGGGCGTCATCTGCGTCGGCGATTACGGCAACGCCGAGGATGCGTTGCGTGAAATTCCTTTAGTGCAGCCGAAGGTGGCATTGATGGACATCAATCTGCCCGGGATGGACGGCGTCCATTGTGTGAGGAGATTGAGCGAGTTGTCACCGAAGACGCAGGTGCTCATGCTCACTGTGTTCGACAATACGGACGCCATCTTCAACTCGTTGGCGGCCGGGGCCAGTGGTTATCTGCTCAAGCCGATCAGTGCGGCGCAACTGCTCTCGGCGGTTCACGATGTGTATGCCGGCGGTGCCCCGATGACGAGCGACATCGCGCGCAAAGTGGTGCAAACTTTCAAACAGCCCGTGCCCCCCAGCGGTGAAGCCGAGAATCTTACTCCCCGGGAGCAGGAGGTGATTGATTTTCTGGCAAAGGGTTATCTTTACAAGGAAATCGCCGAGCAATTAAAAATCAGCTATGGCACGGTTCACACCTACATAGAGAGGATTTTCAAAAAACTGCACGTCAGGTCACGTGCGCAGGCGGTGGCCAAATACCTCGGCGCTTGAACCTCGCAGTTGGAGACCACAGCAAACCAGTCCCACGACTAACACTGCATGTGGACCAGAAAATTGAGCCCGGTCAGCAGCGAAACGAGATCGTCGTTCAAAATATGTTTGAATCGACTAAACTCCGACGCACGCGCATAACGCGCATAGCAACCCATGAATTCTGTGCGGGTAGCTTTGGGGTGTGATTACAAACGGGTGAGGGCGAGCGCATGACCGAATTGGTAGGGCGCGTCACTCCGTGCGCGCCGTTGTCTGACTGGCCAAGCCCGGCGCGCAGGGACTGACGCGCCCTACCCGTCGCAGACCTTTGTCAGCCTCACCCGACTTTAATCACACCCAGCTTTGAGCGCAGCTTGCAGTTGTCCACCGAGCAGCAGTTGTCTGGTAATAAATCCATAAAACACAGTTCTTTAACTGGTTGAACGTTCCATCAAGCAATTCGGATATTCGAATTTAAGATAGTTGCCCCCCTCGATGTATAAGTTGGCAGTTTCCCGCTTCGATGTTAAAACCTACGCACGTTCGATGAAAACTTGCATGAACATAACAGTCACGATTTGGCCGACGATGTCGGTCGCGAAAGCGACACGTCATAGCCGGTTAAACCTCGGCTGTGCGTTTAGCCTTGGGCTATCCAGGTCGTATCGCGGGCAACGCCCCGAAGCGAGCTTGGATAATCTGGAGGTAAGCAGGTAACGAATCGAAAGAAGATTTCTACACCCTGCTTACCCCGTGTAAGCAGGGTTTTTTGTTTCCATGAAACTGATGGTGAAATGGCGGCAACGAAAGGTGAACAGTCTGTGATTAACAACATGGTGACGTCTTGATGATGTCTGACAGTGCCAAACGAATTCTGACGCAGGAAAGCCGAGGCTTTCCACCGGTGGGGTCTGCCCATCGCGAGCGAAGACGCGCGTCGGGATGGTTTGAAACGAATTTACATTTTAAGGGCTTCGGAGGAGGTGTGCCCCAAAACACCGAAACAGCCGCCGTGAATCCGCGGGCTGGGATCGCATAGATCACCAGGAGGTGTTTGTTCTTTATTGAAATGGCACGGGCCGGGAGCACAAAGCTCCCGGCCCTTTTAATTTCGGTCCTTGCGGACGGCCACCATTAGCCGAGCCCTTGGACCACACCTATTCCTGACAGGCCGCGCGCCAGCTTGCGCAACCGAGTCTCCAAAACTCCGTGCGCTCGGGGCAGCACCGAGGCGGTCTGCCATTTTCCTAGGGTCGTGGCAGACAAGCAATGCACTTGCCTTGCAAGCAAGTTGATGTGGGAGCATTACCCCACCGACTCCACCATTTCACTGCGGGGAGAATGAGATTCAGGCGAGCCTCATAAGCTCTGCCTCTGTGGGCGCAACTCCCACCCCCGCTACCAATATCCATATGGGAAGTGATCCAGCCCGCGGTCTGTAAACCCGCCGTCTTAAAACAGAGCTGGAAGCTGACGACTGGAGCATTACCAGCACTTCCCACCAGCCTTCGCTCCTGAGGAACTAGACATGCAAACCATTGATAATCAATACAAGTCGCCTTTTCAGTTCCTTCAGTCATTGCTCCTCGTCCGACGAGGTTGGTTCGCTAACCATGAGGTGGCAAGCGAAGGCTGTCGCGTCGAAGCGCAACGCGCGAAGACGGACATCGTTCATTCGATTTAACGAGCTTCGGCTCGGCAAGCCTTTCTGGATACGTAGCTCAATCAGAGGAGCAACCCGTTGTCTGCGGGAAGGCTGAGGGTGCAAGTCCCTTCGGATCCGCCAATTTCAAAATCTTACCGCGAGGCTGATTCCCAAGGTTTCGGCATCGTGTTTCTCCGCTCCAGCGTTTCGATTAATCGCTCGGAGTTTTCAGTGCGTAGTGTAGCAGCCAACACACTCGGTTTGGGCCCGAGGGATCGCAGGTGCAACTCCTGCCGGCAGCACCAGATTCAAATTGCCAGGTGGTGTCAAAGTAGCACGACGGTTTGTTAAACCGCACGGTGTTGGTGCGAGTCCAACCCTGGCAGCCAATTTCTGGAAGGCAGGCAGATATAAGCTGGCTGCACTTGTCTCGAAAACAAGATCGGCACGACGCCGAGGTCGGAGCATTACCGACGCCTTCCGCCAATTTTCATCAACCCAACAAGACCATGAAACCACTCACACATATTTTCGGGTTCAGACTCTGGAGCAGAGCCAAATCCAAGCCAAGTAAGCCGCGTCAGGCGGTCGTCAACCAAAGCGGTTCAGCGGCGGAGAATTCATCACTGCCACGCGTTTCGTTTTCCGACGACGACAGTCCTCCCGGTCACAAAATCCGCTGGCATCACTAAAAAATTTCACACTAACCCTTAACGAAAGGCAACCGCATGAGATCCACGATCCGTTACCAAAGCCAATTGCTCTTTCGCCGGAGCTACAAACCGAATCGCGTGATGCGAATCCGACCAACGCGCCGACTGACCCTCGTATTCCGTCCCGTGAACCGGTTCGGCGTGAAGCCACAATTAACCATCGTCCCGTAGCTCAAAAGCAGAGCGCCCGGCTGATAACCGGAAGACGCAGGAGCATTACCTGCCGGGACGACCAATAATCGCCGTGCGCAAGCACCCCCGAGTAGCTGAGACAGATTAGCGCCTCGCTGAAGACGAGGAGACGTTGGTGCGATACCAACTTCGGGGACCACTCAAAACCAATCCCGCTTTCGCGGGTCCAAAAGGAAACATGAACACACTGACTGAAACTCAGGTGCGCCTTTTCGCCTCGACCCAAAGCTGGATTGAAGGTGAAGCGGTGCGCCAGCTCTACGCCACTGCAAAACTCGACGGTATGCGCCACGCCGTGGGCTTTCCGGATTTGCACCCGGGCAAAGGCTCACCTGTCGGCGCGACGTTTGTCACAGAGGGTATGATCTATCCGCACATCATCGGTGGCGACATCGGTTGCGGCATGGCGTTGTTCAAGACGGACCTCGTCCGCCGTGACGTGAAGCTCGATCGCTGGGCCAAGCTGCAATTCAACCTCGAACATCCGTGGGATCAGTTGGTCAGCGACTTCCTCGCTACACGCGAACTTGAATCCACGGAGTTCGATGCGGCGCTGGGCACGATCGGCGGCGGCAATCATTTCGCCGAGTTGCAGATGGTCGAGAAGGTTCTCGATGCTGGCGAGTTCAAAGAAATCGGCTTCGGTAAGCAACAACTCGTCATGCTCGTTCATAGCGGTTCGCGAGGATTGGGTGAATCCATCCTGCGGGCGCACGTGGATCAGCACTTCGGCGAAGGCGTCGAAGCGGATTCGATCGCTGCGGAGGAGTATCTCCGTGGTCACGACTTCGCGGTCCGCTGGGCCAAGGCTAATCGTGAACTGATCGCGCGTCGTTTTGCTGAGACGCTCGGTGCGGGCGAGGAATGCCTCTGGGACGGCTGCCACAACAGCATCACCCGGCATGAAGCTGGTTGGATTCACCGCAAAGGTGCAGTGGCTGCCGACAGTGACTTCGTCGTGATTCCGGGTTCACGCGGATCATTGAGCTACCTCGTGAAGCCAATTGGTGATGGCGAAAGTCACGCGTGGTCGTTGGCGCATGGTGCGGGGCGCAAGTGGGCACGCAATGATGCACGTCAGCGGATGCGCGAGCGTTTCAGCGTAAGTGAGCTCGCTCAGACGCCGTTGGGTGGTCGGGTCGTATGCGAAGAGCGCGATCTGCTCTACGAGGAAGCACCTGCCGCCTACAAAAACATTGAGGCTGTGATCGCCGACCTCGTTGCTGCCGGACTCGTGTCCGTCATCGCGACGTTGCGTCCACTCCTCACTTACAAGACGCGCAAAGTGCGTCGTTAAACAGCCACAGAGGCGCAGAGTTCACCGAGTTAAGACCCACCAGTGAGTGGTGACTCTGTGTTCTCTGTGTCTCGGTGGCAATTCATGTCCGTGAATGCAAAGCAGATCGAGCAGCCGGATTTTCAATCCGACCCTAGCCGGTGCAAGTCCGATCACGGATGCCAATTTGCTCTCAAGGTGTAATTAGTTCTGCACGCCGCTCTGCGAAGGCGGAGGTTTGTGGTGCAAATCCACGTGAGAGCGCCAATTTTCAAAGCCCCCGTGCCTCAGCAGCTACAGGGCGAGTTTCGTAAACTCGTATTCGTCGGTGCAAGTCCGACCCGGGGCTCCAATTAAATGCGGAACGCGGAGTGTGAAGTGCGGAATGAAATTCCATTAGTCGCGGTGCTCAATTCCGCGTTCCGAATTCCGCACTCCACACTTGAATCAGGATCGTGGTGTAACAGCAGCACTTCGCGTTGTGAACGCGACGGCCCGGGTGCAACTCCTGGCTTCCTGACCAATTCCAAGATTTGAATCAGCTAGCAGCCAATCGGGCCGTTTGCACGATCGGTCCTGCGGATGAGTTGATTCGAAGTAGCTCAGTGGTAGAGCAACGGTTCATAAACCGTCGGTCGCGGGTTCGAATCCCGCCACAAGACACCGCTCGAAGCGGAAGACCTGCGCCTCCGCGCTGCTTGAAAATGACTTTGCAAAAGTGGCATCAGCTATTTTCCCGTCATCCGATGGCGGTCTTTCACTTCGGGCTTTTGATTTTTTCACGCAACCGAAACAGAAAGGACAACTCATATGAAATACGAAATACTCGAAACCAGCTTCATCGTCGCCATCGCCTTGGTCGTAGTCGCGATCATGCTGGCCATCATCAAAGATAAATTCCGCCGCGCGTTTCTCGTGCCGGAAGGTTACGCCGGTCTGCTCTATCAAAAGGGCAAGTTCGTGGAGGTTCTTCGTGCGGGCGAACACGTTCGTTGGGGTCGCAAATTCACGCTCGGCGTGGCGGACCTCCGCAAAACCTCGCTGCTCGTGGCGGGTCAGGAAGTTCTGACGTCCGACAACATCGGCATCAAGACCAGTTTGCTCGTGACGTATCAAGTAGTTGATCCAGCCAAGGCGGCGCACGAAACGCAGCACTGGCAGAGCGACCTTTACAACGCCACGCAGGTGGCGCTCCGCGCTGTCGTTGGCAGTGTAACGATGGAAGCGTTGCTCACTCAGCGGCTTGATGTCGGCGCACAACTGCTTGCGCGTGTGAAGGCAGATGGGGAGAAGATCGGCATCAATGTCCTCACGATTGAAGTTAAGGATGTGATGCTGCCGAACGACCTAAAGCGCGCCTTCGCCGACGTGATCAAGGCGAAGCAGGAAGGTCAAGCCGCGCTCGAACGCGCCCGTGGTGAAAGCGCATCGCTGCGCAATCTCGCGAATGCGGCCCGCGTGCTGGAAGGCAATCCGGCGCTGCAAAACCTCCGCCTGATGCAGTCGCTCACGGCGGCGCAGAACGCGGGCAACACGCTCGTGCTCGGTATGCCGGGCGGCTTCGTGCCGCTCAAGCAGTCGGCCAAACCAGCCAGCGCGGAAAGCAATGAAGCCACTTGAACAACGCGGGCGGAGGTTTCGACCTTCGCCCGCGCCTTTGCACCAGAACTAACTTAAAAATGAAAATTCAAATCAAACACAAGTATGACAACAAACTACGGGCAAGAGCTTCTCCGATTTCCGTTGAATCTCTTGTATAACGGCAACTCGTATTATATCGAGCGCGTTGCCAAGTTGGAGGACGCCTTGGCCGATGTGCCAAAGCAACTCCACCTGGAACTGATGGGCGATGGCGAGATTGACGTCGAGTGGGCATTGGTCATCCGAGACGTGCTGCTCCAGCGTTCCGCGAAAACCAAGTTGATCACGCATGCACGTTCGACCTTGAAGAACGGTTCAGTGCTCGTGTGGTTGCTCGGTGACCACCGGATCATCCGCGACGACGCGCGGGTTTTCTTCCGGAAAGCGGATTACACCGAGCCGACCGTCACGCCAGAGAAGGTCTGGGACAAGGACCAGTTGGAATACGTCGATTCGGATTCCGAAGCTGATCCCGAGGAAGCCACTCACGCCAAAGTGCTCCAATACATCAACGAATTCCTGCCGGTCACTGAACTGGTCGGGCGGATCATTGATGTGCAAACGCTGCGGCAATTCGGGCTGGCAGGAAACGAAAAGCTCGATCACTTCCTAGCGACTGCGCTTGGCCCGGCGCCGATGTGCAGCGATGAAGCCGCTAAAGCAGTCAAGTCGGCAAGCGACAAGGTTGTTGCGTCGCAGCCAGTTCAGGAATGAAACGGTGCGGGCGGAGGTGAAAACTTCCGCCCGCTGTTATTTTCACATCCCGTTGGCCGAGCAGTGCAGGCGGCGGTTTGCAGAACCGCAGAGGCTGGTGCGATTCCAGCACGGGATTCCAATTTCAAACCGCTAAGCTGCGCTCATCTCCGCTGATTTCTGAACTGTGCCCGGAGTTTTTTCCATTAGTTCTGAATAGCGAAGATTAGCGGTTAAAAATTTCCGCGACGCGAAATCCCGGTGCCAGTCAGGTCCTCACAGCCCTTACTGCGGCGGTTCAACTCCGCCTTCGTGTTCGCTTGGGTTGCAAACTTTGACAGTGAAGTCCCGGCTCTTAACCGGCGAGAACTCGGTGCGAATCCGAGGCAACCCACCAGCCTTCGCTCGCAGCGCAGCCAGAGCGAGGCTGCCGCGCCGAAGCTTTGCGTAGGCGGGCTTGACCGTCCGCACGACCAAGCTTCGGCTCGGCAAGCCATTTTCCGCATCCGTGGTGAAATTATGATCATCCTCCGCTTCGAACGGAGAGTCTGCAGGTGGGAGTCCTGCCGGATGCACCAATTCATGCCGCGTTAGTCCAACTACCAGAGACGCTCCGCTCAGACCGGAGAGGTTGGGGGTGGAAATCCCTCACGCGGCACCATTTCGCCCACGTAGTCCAATGCAGAGACAGCGCCCTTAAAACGCGCACAGTGTCGGTGCAAATCCGACCGTGGGCACCATCCGCGTGTAGCCCAACGAAGAGGCGTTCCGCTCAAACCGGAAAGGTTGCAGGTGCATTGCAATTCGCGAAGCGAACGTCTCTTCTGGGCAACTAACTCGCAAGGCTTGGGAAGCCTCACTCCTGCCACGAGGACCAATTTGGAATGTCCACCGGTCAAGCGCGCCGGGCCTCGGTGCTAACGAGTGCGTGCCTTCGGGCAAGTGGTGCGAGTCCACGGCATTCCGCCATGCATGCGCGCGTAGCTCAAAGAGAGCCGGCGGCTTTATACCCCGCATCGCACTAGATCAGTGCCGGGATCCGGAGCGTTACCGGACGCGCGCACCATTTCGCAGTGGTTGAACAGGAGGCCACAGAGCTAACAGAGAAAGTGGGATGGCTCTCTCCGTTTGCTCCGTTTGCTTCTGTTAAATCTTCCGTTGTCGTTTCGCACCAACCGCAATCGAGCCAGCGCTCAAGCAGGCATCATAAGCCAGCTCCGCCGAGGGCAGCACTCGGGATTGCGACCATTTTGCCTCCATGCAGCAGCCTGCGGATTTCTTTTGTAAAGCATTCCTGCCGGAGCAGCACCGGCTGGAGGCTCCAAGTTTCGTGTTTTACGGGCGAGTGGTTAAGAGGGAATAGCAGACCCCGCAGATCGAGAGTCTGCGAGCCTTGGAGGTGCAAGTCCTCTCTCGCCCACCAAGTTCATGGAGTCGAAGCCACAGCAGACCGGCACCCGGCTTTTACCCGGATATGGTGAGGTTGCAACTACCTCCGGCTCCACCAATTTATTGCCTCGTGGTGACTGCTATTCGCGAAGCGAAAATCTCTTACTGTGGGCAACTGATTAGCAGGGACGGGAGTCAAACAGCAGCATACCGGGTTTTGACCCCGACGGTCTTGGTGCGAATCCAAGCGAGGCAACCAATGTTGGCAGGTCGAGCTTCGACCGCCCGGTAGTGAAATAGCATCACGGCTGGCCTACACCCAGAAATCGAGGGGGCAGAACCTTCCCGGGCGACCATTCTCAATTGCCTCGTCGCATAATCAGGAGTGCGCCGGTCTCTGACACCGGAGGACTTGGAGCAAAACCAAGCGAGGCAACCAATCACGGCCATTTCAACAAAGAACAAACACCTCCTGGAGGGTGACGAGTGACACGTGCCGTGTGACGAGAAAATCTTGCGCGCCGCACGTCATTCACGTCACTCGCGACCCGTCACACGGCACAGTTTTTTTATGAGTGACATACTGAACAAGACGATTGTGTTGGTGCTGAACCGCAACTGGCAGGCGATCAACATCCGCACGCCGCAGGACGCGTTCTGCATGCTGGCCACCAACGTGGCCACCGCACTCGACATTGAGTTGGGTGACGATTTGCGCGCGCAGGCTCTGCGCCCCGTGACGTGGGACGAATGGATCACGCTGCCGGTGCGCGAGGGCGACCACGTCGTACGAACCGCGCGCGGTGCGATCCGCGTGCCGACGGTAATTGTGGCGGTGAACTTCGCCAAGGTGCCGAAGAAGCGTCCGAAGCTCTGCTCCAAGACGATTCGGGAGCGCGACGGCAATCGCTGCCAATACACGGGCAAGTTGCTCAAGCCGGACGAAGGCAGCCTCGACCACGTCCTGCCGCGCTCGCGCGGTGGCACGGACACGTGGGAAAACCTCGTGTGGTCGAGCAAGGACGTGAACACCCGCAAGGGCAACCGTCTGCCGCACGAAGCCGGCCTGAAGCTGCTCAGCGTCCCGCGTGCGCCGAAGGAACTGCCGGTAACGGCGCTCATCCGCAACGCCCACGGCGTCGCCGAGTGGAAACTGTTCCTGAACGAATGAACCAAACGGGGGAGCGGGTGTCAAAGCTCGCTCTCCTGTGATAAATAAATTATCAACTTACTTAAGCATCTATGAGCCGAACCAAACTCAAAGAACATAAACAGCACGGGAAACAGCTCCAACCGCCATTTGCTCAACTAGGCATGACAAATTCATCTTGGCAGAACGAGCGCCTGCCAGAAATGCTTTGGGCTGCGATTCTGGTTGGCAATCTTTCTCGCGAACGAGCACTGGAAATTTTCCGCCGTGTCGTTAACGCAATCCACACGGTTAAAGGCTCAGAAACAAAAGGCGACGTTCGATTGAGTGGAATCGCAGCTATGCCTGAACAGGAAAGCATTTCAGTGCTTAAGGCAATTATTGCCGGCGATGATGTTCGTGAATGCCTATCGAGTTTATTGTTGCTCGAACGACTTCCAGGAAAAGAGCATTGGATTGCCGCGCTTGGTCGTCCCGTTTTTGTTTTTGCCCTTCG